>PWWL01000312.1 GCA_003561515.1 Balneolaceae bacterium | reverse complement strand
TCTCGACTGTCGAATCCTTTATGGGTGAGATTCTCGACATAGCAACTCGTCAGACGACTGAAGGCTACTTATCCTCAACCAATTTCTTCCAGAGTCGTCAGACGTGAGGGGACTTCGACTGAACATTCATCTTCAATTTACAGGAATTTCTCAAAGTCGCCAGACGAGTTTGCTCAACCTACAGTACGCTGAAGGTTTGATCTGGCTCCATAGCTAAAACCGTTTCCGTCATGAGCTCAATCAGATGTTTAACATCACTGAGAGAAGCTGTCTCGATGGGCGAGTGCATATACCTGAGCGGCAATGAGATGAGTGCTGACGGAATTCCGGTTCGCTGATAAAAAATACTGTCAGTGTCGGTTCCGGTACGTACACCGGTTGCTTCATGCTGAATGTCGATTTTCTTTCTTCCCGCCACTTCCTCGATAAATGATACGAGTGTCGGGTGGTTCGCCCCGCCATGTTGAACAGACGGCCCTTTACCAAGTTTCACGGTTCCATGCTCTTTGTCATTGATTCCGGGCGTATCGGTAGCGTGGGTTACATCCGTAACGAGGGCAACATCCGGCATATATCGATAACTCATCATACGCGCTCCGAAGCCTCCAATTTCCTCCTGCACAGAGTTCAGGGCGAGCACATTCACCTTCAGACTTTTTCGCTTATTCTTAAGGTTTTTCAGAGCCTGGGCTATCACAAATCCTCCAATGCGGTTATCAAGTGCACGAGCTGTGATAATTTCATCGTTCAGCATGTCCACTTCGTCGGTATAAGTTGCCGGGTCACCTATCTGAATGAGTTTGAGTGCCTCTTCTCTGCTGGTCACTCCAATATCTACATAAATATCTTTCCACGCCGGCTGCTTGCCGCCGCCGTTCTTATTTTCTTGCAGGTGAATAGCAGTATTGCCTATCACACCGTTTACCCTGCCCTTTTTATTATGGATGTAGACTCTTTTCGCACGAGCAATTGTTGAATCACTGCCGCCTAGCCTATTCAGCGTTACAAATCCATCGTCTGAGACATGCTGCACAACCATTCCGATTTCGTCAGCATGAGCCTCCAGCATTACAGTAACCACATCGGAATTCACCTCAAGTTTACCGGCCACCGAACCATAGGCGTCATTTTCCACCCTGTCGGCATACTCAGCTACGTAAGATCTCCAGACTTTCTGTCCACCCGACTCATACCCTACGGGACTCGGAGTTATCAATAATTCTTCAAGAAACGAATAGGATTTTTTATCGAAATACATATGCTTTTTTTGTGATTAAGTAAGTGGCTTGAATATACGCAAGTAACAGACAGATTTTCAGAGGGCTTTCATCAACTTTGACTGCTTGTACCATTCATTGTACTATTCAGATTTAACAGATATTCTAAGTACTTTATTCCCGGTAACAGCCTGAAAAGCTGATGTACCATCCATAGAGCACCGGAAACAAGCTAATTGTACAATCGACTATGATCAGGCCTGAATATGACCCCGACCTGTTTTACCACTGGACACCAATAAAGGTACGCTTCCGTGATCTCGACCCTCTCAGGCATGTAAATAACTCTGTGTTCAGCACCTATCTTGAAGAGGCACGAATCGATTTCATCAATCATATACCGGAGTTTCGCAATTCCATGAAGTCGGGCAGCAGTTTTGTGTTGGTTCACCTGGAATTGGATTTCATCAAACCCGTGCTTTTTGGTGAAAATGTACTGATTGGATCTTCGGTTCGCGAATATGGCAATTCAAGTATTAAAGGAATTCAAGCTATTTATTCTGAGGAAAAAAAAGAACTAAAGGCGGTTGCTTATACAACAGGAGTTTGGTTTGACTTGCAAAAGAACAAGCCCAAAATGCTGCCTGAATTGAGCGACAGAGAACAATATCTCATAAAAGATCCGCTTACATAAATGGATAAGAGCAAACAGTACAAGATATTCAGTGATCCTATTCACGGGTTTATCTCAGTGCCCAAAGGGATAATACTGAAACTTATTGATCACCCATATGTGCAGCGGCTTAGGAGAATCAGACAGCTGGGATTGGGGTACCTGGTATTTCCTGCCGCAGAACATACCAGATTCTCTCACGCCATTGGCGCATTAGAGCTTGGCCAGCGCGTGCTCAAAAATCTCAGGGAAAAAGATACCACTATCAGTGAGGCAGAACTAACTGGAACCCTGATCGCAATTTTATTACACGATGTTGGCCATGGGCCTCTCTCCCACACTCTTGAACATACACTCATCAAAGATTTTAACCATGAGATGATGAGCCTTCGGATTATGGAGGAGCTTAACAGAGAATTTGATGGGGCTCTCGATACGGCAATTCAAATTTTTACCGATCAATATCCTAAAAAGTTTTTGCATCAGCTTATCTCATCTCAGCTCGATATCGACAGGCTCGACTACCTGAAGCGCGACAGTTTTTTTACCGGCGTTTCGGAGGGATCTGTTGGCATTAATCGTATTCTTAAAACGATGCGTGTTTTTAAAGGGAATGTGGTTATTGAGAAAAAGGGTATTTACGCGGTTGAAAATTATATCCTGTCGCGGAGATTGATGTACATGCAAGTGTATCTTCATAAAACCGTTCTAAGTGCAGATTCGCTTCTTAGAAAAATTATTTTCAGGGTTCAGTTTCTGATTGAAAAAGGCGAAAAAATCGAGGTTCCCTCTGCATGCCTTAATTTTTTTCTGCATCATAAGCCTTCGGCCCGGAAAATGATTACACCTTTGATGTTCGACCATTATGTAGGCATGGATGATCATGATGTTTACATCTGTATAAAAAGATGGGCAAAATCCCATGATCCGATATTGGCCGATCTGTCAACCCGGTTTTTGAACCGGAATCTGTTTCGTTCCACATTTCTTGAAAAAAGGCAGAAAAAAGCTGCTATGCAGAAGGTATTGAAAGAAACCCGGTCAGCACTAAAAAAGATGGGGTTGCCTCACGATGAAACATCAGCATCGTTCTACATCGACTATGATGAAAGCTATAGCGAAGCTTATAAATACGAAAGTGAAAGCATATGGATTCTTGATGACAACGAAAAAGCAATCGAATTCTCAAAAGCTGCTGACACCAAACACATTATTGCCTTAACCAAACCGGTAGTAAAGCCATACCTGGTGCATATGAAAGGAGTTCTGCCCGGCGTAAATTAATTGCTGGGAAATATAAAGGCGAACTTTCCGGGTGAGATCAGTTTTTGTTTTCGAAATTTCGAATCATCTCGAGAAGCTCTTCTTCTTTAAATGGTTTTTTAAGCAAACCATTAAAACCTATCTCCTTCAGCGTTTTATCGTTTTTATATCTTGTACTGGCAGTGACAGCGATTACAGGCACTTCACCTTTCTTATGGTCCAGTTTTCTAATAAATCCGGTAGCTTCAATACCGTCCATTTCAGGCATACTGATATCCATAAGAACAAGATCGGTGATGTTGTTTTTAACGAACTCGAGGGCCTCTCTTCCATTAGTAGCCTCTGTTACCTCGTACCCATACCTGTTAAGCATGATTTTTAGAAGAGTTCTGTTTATGGTAACATCGTCTACAACCAATATTTTCTCAAGCCCTTTACGCCCGTTCTTTCCGGTATATACATCATTCTCCTCCCAATCGGACAAAAGCTGGCCAACCCTGTCTTTGATGAGAATGGAATGTTCGGTGATGGTCTTCAGATACCCCCTTTGGGTTTCATTCAGATTTTTCTGATCACTCATAAGCTCACTGTAGCCCATGATCGCATTAAGCGGGGTATTCAGTTCGTGCAGCCACTGGCTCACATGGTCATCTTCAAATCTTGACTTTTTCTCATCTCGGATTTTTACAAGTTTGCCAAGGAATTCACCATCGTCGGTTGTTACGGGTACAATTTTTATGAGGAGGGAGTGATCAAAAATTTTGTATTTAAATAGCTTTCCGTCCGCTTTGTGATTTAGAATTCTGGCTTTAAAATTTTCAGGGAGGGCTGCTTTAGATATATGAATGTTGTCAACTTCATATTCAAGTATTCTAAACAATTCAATAAAACGTTCATTCGCGAAACGGATGATATTTCTCGTATCGATGATCATATCGGCCGTTTCTGAATGTCGTGTCAGCGTATTCAGAAAGTTGTATTGATCGCTGCTGCTCAGCGCAAAGTTTTCCGCGCCCCTGTTTTTTATGAAGAGGTACGCTACCAGAGAAAACACCATCAGCAGGGTGATGAGATAGACCTGATTGGTGATATTATACAGCCAGATCTCGTTTAAAAGGTAGAACTGAGATATTTCAACATAGCTTCCCACAATGCTATGTCAAATTAACCCATCTTTACAGAGATATGCAGTTAATCTTTTTTAACGTTAAAGAAGTGTATGTTATTTACTATAATTGCCTTACAAGCATACTATTTAGCCGTGTATATGACAAAATCATATTCCGGATGTGACTCACGCCACTCCTCAACCCACTTATCTCCGATCTGGTCTCTGTATTCCGGAAACCATGTATCACCTTTATGCTCTGACTTAATCTCGGTGATTATCAATTGATCTGCCCGGTATAGTGTTTGACGATAAATTTCTCCACCTCCAATAATGAATACCTTCTCTTCACCACACAGATACTCGAGGGCCAACTCCAGTTCACTGAATGTCTTTACGTGGTCGTAGCTGCGCGACCTGCTCAGAACTATATTTTCTCTCCCTGGTAATGGCTTTTCTTTTAATTCTTCAAAAACCACTCTCCCCATAACGATTGGATGTCCCATAGTTTGCTTCTTGAAAAATTTTAGATCTTCACTATAATGCCATGGCAAAGAACCATTATTCCCTATTACAAGATGAGGATCGTGGGCTGCAATCAGGATAAGCTTCATACTGCAACAGGGAATCGGATTACTGGATGCGGATCGTAGCCTGTAAGTTTAAAATCGTCAAACTCAAGTTCGTCCACCGGCTTCCGGTTAATTTCAAGAGTTGGAAGTGATTTCGGCTCCCTTGTAAGCTGTTCTTTCAAACCTTCAACATGGTTCTCGTAAATGTGAGCGTCCACAATGGTGTGGGCAAACGTGCCGGGCTCCAGGCCTACGTCCTGTGCTATGGCCATCGTTAATGCCGAGTAACAAGCAAGATTGAATGGAATGCCAAGTGCGATATCACCGGATCGTTGCGTGAGATGGCAGTTCAGCTTTCCGTTGGCCACATTAAAAATGTACATGATATGGCAGGGCGGCAAACCCATTTCATCGAGCAGGCCGGGATGCCAGGTAGATACCACGATACGCCGACTGTTCGGGTTGGTTCGTAACAGATCGATTGCCCTCTGAACCTGGTCGAACTCGGCATATCTCCACTTTTTTTCCTCTCCGTTGCTTCCCAGCTTCTGGTATACGGATCCGTCATCCGCTTTCAGGAAAGGGAATCGCCTCCATAAAACGGGATAGATCGGTCCAACATAGCCATCTTCCTCAGCCCACGCATCCCAGATATGAACATCGTTCTCATCCCTGAGCCAGCGAATATGATCCTCCCCTCTCAGATACCAGAGCAGCTCCATAATCACCGACTTGAAAAATACCTTTTTAGTAGTTATCAGAGGAAATCCTTTTGATAGATCGACCTTGTAGAACTCTGCGAAGTTAGAGATGGTGTCGGTTCCGGTTCTGTTCTCCTTGTGCACTCCGTTTTCGAGAACGTTTTTAACCAAATCGTGATATTGCTTCATCTGTGTAGATGGATATTTTAATGTTAAAATGATGGCAGAATTGCAGCAGCTATGCTAAAATAAATTAGCAGGCCACTTACATCTGCAATTGTTGTGATCAAAGGACTGCTTGCCACAGCCGGGTCAATATTGATTCTTGTTAGTATAAACGGCAGAATAGCGCCAATCAGGTTGGCCACCAGCACAATACCGATCATAGATAAGCCGACAACAAGGCCGATTTCCCAGCCGCCTCTGAATACACCAAGCAGACCGCTGGCCAGTCCCATCGCCACGCCGAGAGCCAATCCAACCAAAATCTCTTTGCCGGCTACCCGGAGCCAATACGAGAGCTTTACATCCCCCACGGCTATGGCACGCACCATAATGGTTGCCGATTGAGCGCCAGTGTTGCCACCGCTGTCAATCAATAAAGGAATAAAAAATGCAAGTGCTATGGCTGATGCCAGCACTTCCTCATAATATTCTATCACACCAGATGAGAGCAGATTCACAAATACCAGAATCAAAAGCCAGCTGATCCTTTTTGTAAACAGCGACCACACTTGTGTTTCGCGATAGGTGGTTTTAAGTGGTGCTACGGCTGCCCCCTTATGGAAGTCTTCGGTAGCCTCTTCCTGAGCAATATCGATAACGTCATCGATTGTTACTATTCCCAGAAGAACGCCATCACTATCGGTTACAGGCATGGCTACTCGGTCGTACTTACTGAGCATCTGTACCGCATGCTCCTGATCGTCGAATGCATTTAAAGCAACAAACGAATCGTCGGTAATATCACCAATCATTGACTGAGGATCAGCAAGAATGAGCTGATTTAAACGAAGGTCGTCTATCAGCTTTTCTTTCTCGTCCACAACATAAATCACATTCACAGTTTCAGCACTGTAACCAAACTTCCGAATGTGTCTCATGGTTCGCTCAACCGACCAGTCGGAATTCACCTTAACATAGCGTGGAGTCATCAGACGCCCAACGCTCTCCGGCGGATAGCCAAGCATTTTCTTCACTTCCATCTGATCTTCAGAGTTCAGAGAAGCGAGTACTTTTTGTGTAAGGTGCCCAGGCAGTTCCTCAATCAGAGCGAGCGTGTCATCGGGTTCCAAATTCGACATTACATCGGCAAGCTGCTGCTTACTGAGAAGATCAAGAAATTCGAGCTCTTTTGTGTTACTGAGGTGAGTAAAAACCTCCGCTGCCGTTTGCTTTTTCAAAAGGCGGAATATTACAACCCCGACTTCGGAATCAATACTTTCAATGAGCTCAGCAATATCGGCAGAAGGGACATCCTGAAGAGAATCTTTCAGGGTGATCCAATCTTTTTTCTGAATCAGATCATCAAACTCTGGCTTTAATAAGTGTGCGATCATTGCTAAACCTTTTTCTGCAAAGAAGTGGTAGAATTAACGCCGTAAAGAAACGAAGGTTTGCGTACAAAACACAAACGTTTTTGGGCTGTTTAGGGATTATTTAAACCCAGAGATTGGAGCGCATTTTTTGCTGCCAGCTGCTCTGCTTGTTTTTTGCTTTTTCCGGTCCCTTCTCCTTTTAAATCACCCTTAAGATATACTGCAACTGAGAAGGTTTTATTGTGGCCCGGGCCGTCTTCAGAGATAACTTTATACACCGGCAGCGGAATCTTTTCCGACTGCGAATACTCCATCAAAACGCTTTTATAGTTGTCGACTTTGGTTTCAATGGTTTTTAAGTCGAGAAACTCTTCAAGGTTTTTTTCAACAAAGCGGAATGTCTCTTCATATCCCCTTGAAATATAGATTGCCGCAACAATTGCTTCATACACATCAGCAAGAACGCTTTTCGAGAATTCAATACCCTGCCCGCTGGCGCGGTTACCCACCTCGAGAACATCATTGAGCTCAAGCTTGCGGGCAAGTTGGTAAAGCGTGTCGCCCTTTACAATTTTTGACCGGAGCTTTGTTAGAAAGCCTTCGTTTTGTGTGGGATACTTCTCAAAAAGTATTTCCGTCACAATCATATCAAGAATTGCATCTCCCAGAAATTCGAGGCGCTCATAGGTTTCGTGTGCCTCATATCTGTCATTGTCAACGATCGAACGATGACGAAGAGCTCTCTCGAAATGATGTATTTGATCTTCAGGAATTGAAAAACCCAGAGATTTTTCGAGTCGTTGAATGCGCTTTCCGGGCTCTCTGTTGCTTGCAGGTGGGTTTTTTTGCCCGAACCTTTTTTTGAGCCAACGGATCATTTAAAGAAGTTTATCTTATTCTTCGAATTTTTTGAAAACAAGCGTCGTATTATGTCCGCCAAAACCAAATGCGTTGTTCATTGCGTAGCGGATATCCCGAACCTCTGCTTGATTCGGTGTATAATTCAGATCACACTCCGGATCTGGTGTATCATTGTTGATCGTGGGAGGCACAATTCCATGGTAGATGGCGAGCAGAGTTGCAACAGATTCGGCAGCCCCGGCAGCACCAAGCATATGCCCTGTCATGGATTTCGTTGAATTCAGATTTATCTTATATGCGTGGTCACCAAATACCTTTTTTATGGAATTGGTTTCAGCAATGTCGCCTAGCGGGGTTGAGGTGCCGTGCATATTGATATGATCAACATCTTCGGGTTTTATGCCTGCCATCTTTAGGGCGTTGCCAATGGCAAGTATTACGCCGTTTCCTTCCGGATCGGGTGCAGTAATATGGTAGGCATCAGCTGAGAAACCGTAACCAACAATTTCTCCATATATGCGGGCTCCGCGCTCAAGTGCCGAATCGAGTGATTCAAGAAACATCATCGAAGCACCTTCGCCAAGTACAAAGCCATCACGATCTTTATCGAAGGGTCGTGATGCACGCTCCGGCTCATCATTTCGTCGCGAAAGAGCTTTCATGGACGAGAAACCGGCAACTCCAATTTCCCAGACCGGTGCTTCTGTTCCTCCGCATAGAGCCATATCGGCTTGGCCGTACTTGATGGTGTCGTAAGCCAAACCTATGTTGTGTGAACCGGTTGCACAGGCCGAAACTGCACAGTAGTTAGCTCCTCGAAATCCGTATTTTATTGAAATCTGACCGGCTGGCATATCCGGAATAAGCATAGGTATGAAAAAAGGGTTCACACCCCTCGGTCCATGCTCATAATGAGAAACAGACTGATCATAGAACGTTTTCATCCCTCCAATACCTGTACCAACTAAAACAGCAACACGATCCCGGTCAATTTTTTCGAGATCAATTTTGCTGTCTTCGATGGTTTCATCCGCTACGATTAGTCCGTATTGGGTAACCGGATCAAGGCGTCTTGCCTCTTTACGATCGAAATAGCCATTCGAATCGTAATTTTCAATTTGACCGGCAAACGTAGTTGGATAGTTGGTAGTATCGAAATGGGTAATAGTTCGCACTCCGCTTTTACCGGATATAAGACCGTTCCAGAAATCTGGAGCGGTCTTTCCGACAGGCGTCAATGCACCAATACCCGTGACAACGACTCTTCGTTCTGTCATCAGTTGTATGTTAATTGAAAAGTGTGACTATGATTTGTCCTGAATATATTTTACTGCATCGCCAACTGTGGCTATGTTCTCGGCATCTTCATCAGGAATACTGAGATCAAACTCTTTTTCGAATTCCATGATCAGTTCTACCGTATCCAGAGAGTCGGCACCCAGATCGTTTGTGAAATTAGCTTCTGCAGTTACCTCAGACTCATCTACTCCGAGTTTATCAACTATGATTGATTTTACTTTAGCTTCAACATCTTGTGACATATCAGTCCTATCGATTTGAATTATGGTTTGTTAGGTTCTGTGAAAAAATTCTGTGTCGAAAATACAACATCCCGCTATAAAATAACATGATATTGTATTTCAAAGGTTTTAAATAGCCAGTTTACATGGCCATGCCCCCATCTACACGGATTACTTCGCCGGTAATGTATGAGCTCATATCGGATGCCAGGAATGCCACTACATTGGCAATCTCATCAGGATTGCCTGCACGCCCCAGCGGAGTTTCGGTTTTGATGGCTTCAAGCACGTTTTCATTCAGCTTTTCAGTCATCTCTGTTAAAATGTAACCCGGAGCTACAACATTTGCCCGAATATTTCTGCTAGCCAATTCTTTCGCAAACGACTTGGTAAAGCCGATTATACCGGCTTTTGAAGCTGAGTAATTGCTTTGTCCCGCGTTACCTGAGATTCCAACAACCGAGCCAATGTTTATGATGGAACCGCCACGGGCTCTCATCATGGGCTTGGTTGCTGCTTTGCTGTAGTTGAATATGCTTTTCAAGTTGGTATTGATTACCGCGTCCCAATTCTCTTCTGACATCCGCAATATCAGATTGTCCTGAGCGATTCCGGCATTGTTTACCAGAACGTCAAGCGAACCCCAGTCAGTAACCACCTTTGAGATTACCTCTTCGGCTTTGGCAAAGTTGGTAGCATCGGCTTGAAGTGCCATTCCCTTGCTGCCCATTTTTTCTATTTCTTTCACAACTTCATTCGCGGCATCAGCCGACCTTGAGTATGTAACCGCTACATTGGCTCCTAACTCTGCAAGGGTAAGCGCGATGGATTTTCCAATCCCCCTGCTTCCTCCGGTTACCAGACAATTCTTTCCTTTGAGATCCATGATTATTCGTGTCCTTTTATTTCAACATCTTTTAATGTTCTTTTCACAAGGCCTTGCAAAACCTTGCCCGGGCCAACTTCTACGAAAACGTTAGCACCGTTTTTACTCATATTTTGCAGGGTTTCTGTCCAACGGACCGGACTCAAAAGCTGATCAAGTACATTACTTTTTAACTCTTCTCCATTGGTAGTTGGCCTGGCACTGTAGTTACTGTAAAGCGGAATTTTAGATTCAGCAAATTCGATGGAATCAACCTTCTCCTTTAGTGCATCGTAGGCGGGTTTCATTAACGGGGAATGAAAGGCACCGCTAACGGGAAGCAGCATCGCCATTCTGCAGCCTTTCTCTTTGGCAAGTTCAACGGCTTTCTTTACAGCGTCCACATCGCCCGAGATTACAAGTTGACCCGGACAGTTGTAATTTGCCGGTACTACGGGTTTTTTCACTAAAGCTGCGGCTTCTTCGCAAATGGCATCAACAACGGCATCATCCATGCCAATAATAGCCGCCATGGTGCCTGGGTTATTTATGCCCGCCTCCTGCATCAGCTTTCCCCTCAGTGCAACAAGATCGAGCGCTGTTTCAAAAGAAAGCACATCAGCTGCAGCGAGAGCAGTAAATTCTCCGAGACTGTGCCCGGCTACCATATCAGGAGTTTCCCCGAGTTTTCGAAAAAGGGCTATGGAGTGCAAGAAAATTGCAGGCTGGGTATACTGAGTCTGCGTCAGTTTCTCCTGGGGTCCTTCAAACATTATTTCACTCAATGAGTAGCCCAGAAGGTTGTCTGCATGGCTGAAGAGACTTTCAACAGCCGGGTCGGAATCATAATGATTCTTACCCATACCTGTTTTCTGAGAGCCTTGACCCGGAAACAGAAATGCTTTCATAACTCTATTTTGTCCATTTCAGATAGATGGCTCCCCATGTTAAACCACCACCAAATGCCGAGAGAACCAGGTTATCGCCTTTGTTAAGTTTATCCTTCCAATCGTACAAGCAAAGCGGAATAGTTGCCGCAGTTGTATTTCCATAGTGTGAAATATTAATCATCACTTTCTCTTTATCAAGTCCCATTCTTCGGGCTGTTGCATCGATGATTCTAAGGTTTGCCTGATGAGGCACCAACCAGGCTACATCATCGGCTGAAAGATTGTTACGCTCCATGATTTCGAGTGAGACATCAGCCATGCCTTCAGTTGCCTTCTTAAACACAGACTTCCCATCCTGTCGAATGAAGTGCATTTTATTCTTCACCGTCTCCTCAGAAGCCGGATTCAGGCTGCCGCCGGCCGGCTGATAAAGCATGCAATCTTCGTCACCCTCGGTGTGGTGAACATAGTCGATGATGCCTCCTTCGTCTCCGGCTTCAAGAACAACAGCCCCGCCGGCATCACCAAAAAGTATACAGGTGGTGCGATCTGTAAAATCGACAATGGAACTCATTTTATCTGCACCGATCACCAGAACCTTATTGGCACGGCCTGATTCGATCATGTTTCCGCCTGTTGATAGTGCATACAGAAATCCTGAACAAGCCGCGGAGAGATCAAACCCGAATGCTTTCTTCGCCCCAATCCGTTTTTGAATCAGTGCTGCGGTTGCCGGGAACAAATAGTCGGGTGTAACCGTCGCTACGATGATAGCGTCAATTTCGCTTGCCTGAACATCTGCATCTTCAAGTGCTTCGAGTGCGGCTTTCTCACCCAAATAAGACGTGCCCTTTTTGGGATCTTTCAAAATTCGCCTTTCACTGATCCCTGTGCGAGTCCTTATCCACTCGTCATCGGTCTCAACATAGTTTTCAAGCTCTTTGTTAGTTAGTATATAGTCGGGCAGGCAGCGGCCCACGCCCGTAATAATAGCTCGCTTAGCGGTCATTAAAGAGATTTATTTATTCAGAGATGCTACAATTTTTTCATTCACCCGGTTTTCAACACATTGAACGGCATTAAATATCATGTTTTTTATAGCCTTTGGTGAACTTCCGCCATGCCCTACAAGACTGGTGCCGTTGACCCCGAGAAAGGGTACTCCGCCAACATGTTCATAATTGAATGTATTGAGGCTCTGCGACAGAATGCTAAAAATTAACTTTTGGTGCTCAGCTGTCACGCTATTCTGTTCCATGACGGCTTTTACCAAATGCTTCAGTACATCGGGAATGGATTCACCGAACTTCAGAATCATATTGCCGGTAAAGCCATCGGTGAGGTAAACATCGGCTTTGCCAAAAAGGATATCCTTGCCCTCAATGTTCCCCGAAAAGTTATCCATATCGTTCAATAATCCGTAAGCCTCTTTATGTTCTTCCTTGCCCTTTTCAGGCTCTTCCCCAACATTTAGAAGTCCTACTGTTGGGTTCTCTTTGCCCAAAACTTCACGGTAAAAGATGGTGCCCATCTTTGCAAACTGAAGATACATTTCAGGCTTCAGTTCAAGATTGGCGCCGGCATCGATCAGAAGACTTGTACCCTTAACTGTGGGATATGTTGTCGCGATTGTTGGCCTGAGAACACCGTCAAGTTTGCCGAGTATGAATGTTGACGCTGCAAGAAGTGCACCTGTGTTGCCTGCGCTTACAAATGCCTGACACTTCCCTTTTTTGTGGGCAGAAAGGCCCATGGTTATTGACGAAGCTTGCTTGCTTTTTACCGCAGAAGATGGCGATTCATCCATCCCGATGATCTCGGGTGCGTGCAGAACATGAATTCTTGACTTATCGAAGTCTTTCCCATCAAGTTCCTGGCGAATCATTTCTTCAGGGCCTGCAAGCAGAATCTGAAGATCAGAATGTTCGGTTGTTGCCTCAATGGCTCCCTGGACGGGATTTTCCGGATAATGGTCCCCACCAACTGCATCAACAGCAATCAACATATTTTTTTATTGTTGTTAGTTATTTATTTCGATACGTCGATTACCTGCCGACCGCGATAATAACCGCATTCCATGCATACATGATGATACTTATGCATGGCTCCACAGTTCTTACATTCGGCAAGCGCTACATCAGAAATAGAGTGATGAGATCGTCTTTTATCTCGTCTGGCTTTGGATGTTTTTCGTTTTGGATGCGCCATGTTGTGTAGTTTTTATAAAATGTTGTTGTTACTGCTTTAATTTCTTTAATTCTTCCCACCTGGGGTCAGTGTAGTCGTTTTCAATATCATGTATACCAAACGATTTCATCTCAAATTCAAGTGGATTGCCATCGCGATCCAGAAGGTCGGGATGAACAATCCTTGAGGGCAGACTCAGCAAAATTGTATCTCTGACCTCTTTTTCAATTGAAATCGATAATTTATCAGACTCAATTTGTTTCACCGTACATCCTTCCATGTCATGATCTTCGACAGGATTCGGCTCAAACAAGACATCATACTGCCCTTCAACGCTTTTATTGAACTTTCTCAGGGTACGATCGCAAATCAAGCCAACTTCGGCTCGTATTTCAAAACTTGTTTTGATAAAGTGGTCTGTTTTGTAAAAGCTGACCTGCACTTCAGCGCTTTTGAGCGATACATCGTTTTCAAGATCATACTCTTCACCCATTAGATTAACAGATGTACTGCTTTTACCTTCCGGGATGTCCTGTATGTTGAATATCAGTTTTGGTGTTTTCACGACAGCTTATAAAAATAGAAAGATATATTTTTGAAAGCAATTCAATTAAATAAACCATAGAGTCTGCTTTCAACCAGCTCAATTACTTTGCCCAGATCTTCATTGCTGTTTACAAAATCGAGATTATCCGTATCAATGATCAGTTTTTCATGCTCATATCGGTCGATCCAGTCTTCATAGAGTGTATTAAGCCTTTCCAGATATTCAATCCGGATCGTGTTTTCATAATTGCGGCCGCGTCTTTGAATCTGACGAACAAGCGTTGGAACTTCTGCTCTTAAGTAAATGAGAAGGTCGGGTGGCCGCAGATATTGAACCATTTCACTAAATAGCGTGCTATAATTATCGAAATCCCGGTCACTCATCAAGCCCATATCGTGCAGGTTTTTGGCAAATATCTCAACGTCTTCGTAGATGGTTCTATCTTGTATAAGACTCACTCCTGCTTCCTGCATTTCTTTCTGATGCCTGAACCTGCTCGACAAAAAGTAGATCTGCAGGTTAAAGCTCCACCTTCTCATATCATCATAAAAATCGGACAAGTACGGATTGTCATCTACAGATTCGTAGTACATTTTCCAGTTAAAACTTTTTCCAAGCAATCCCGTCAGTGATGATTTGCCTGCTCCAATATTACCCGCAATAGCAATGTACTTGTTCTGCTCTTTGGCCATCAGTTTATTTTTTTCCGAGAAGGCGGTACATAGCCTGTTTATAGTTTTCGACACCAGGCTGATTGAAAGGATTTACTTCAAGCATGTACACATAAACAGCGGTGAAAAGCTCGTAGAAGTATATGAACTCGCCAATCTGCTGAGCATTCAATTTCTCGATAATAATCTTGATTACCGGTACTCCCCCTTCCAGATGGGCCTGTACTGTACCCTCTTGTGCACTATGATTAATGTCGTGGTACGATTTCCCTTCAAGATATTTAAGACCGTCTACATTGGTTGACGCTTCAGATATCTCTAAATCTGAAATCTCTTTCTCCACTACAAAGAGAATTTCCAGCATATTTCGTTTCCCCTGCTGTATCATTTGCCCGATGCTGTGAAGATCGGTAGAGAACATGGCGGTGGCGGGGAAAAGTCCTTTTCCCTCTTTGCCTTCACTTTCGCCTAGCAATTGCTGCGTCCAGCCCGTAAATCCTGCCAGTTCCGGTTCGAATGAACCAATTACATCCAGAGCATACCCAGTCTTTTGCAATATGTAACGTATCGTTGCGTATTCGAGGATTTTTTCCGGATTATTTTCATTGGTTTTATATTCCGAAACAGCACCATAATATAATGTCTGAATATCGATTCCTGCTACGGAAACCGGCAGAAGTCCAACCGGGGTAAGAACCGAAAAACGGCCGCCGATATCATCAGGAATCACATATTTATGATACCCTTCTTCATCGACAATATTGTTTAAAACTCCACCTGTTTCGCCGGTTGTAGCAATGATCCTGTCTTTTGCACTTTCTCCGTAAAACTCGTGCATCCACGTACGGATAGCCCTGAATGCAAGTGCTGTTTCAAGTGTACTTCCCGATTTTGAAATCACATTGAGGTAGACACTTTTGGGCTCACCGTTGCTCTTTGGTGACTTTAGGTAATCCAGAAGCTGTTTCAGATACTTGCCGCCCATGTGATGGCCGGCATAAAGAATCTCGGGGCCGTTATGGCTAAATATGGGAGCCAATGCATCTATAATGGCTTTGGCTCCGGTAAATGAACCCCCAATTCCACAGACAATAAACAGATCAGCGTCATCCCTTATCTGCTCCGCATGCCTGCTGATTCTTTCCAGTTCAGCATCATTTGGCTGCTTTAAAATACGCCGCCATCCAAGCCAGTTGTTGCCGGGTCCGCTGGCATCTACAACCTGTTTAAATGCATGAAGAGCTTTATCGTACCCCTCCTTATAAAGATCATCTGTGATGAATGTTCGGGCACCGGCAGTGTCAATTTTGATCATAGTTATCGAAGCATTATTGCAAGTTCCAGCAGGTCGTAGTTGATTTCTTTTTTCTTGCCGAAGGTCATTTTTAGTGGGGTTAACTTAATTCTGTTATTCACTAAGCCCACCATTACTTCACTGTGCCCCTCGATTAGTGTAGTGACAGCTGAAGAACCCAGCCTGCTTGCGAGAACCCGGTCGCGTGCAGTGGGATTACCTCCGCGCTGAATGTGGCCAAGAATACATACACGCATGTCGTACTCAGAAAAATCGGACTGCAGATCCTCCGAGATTTTCAAAGCACCTCCAGTATGTTCGCCTTCAGCAATTATCACAAGGCTGCTTCGCTTGTGCTCAGCCAACACCTTTTTTAGTGACACTTTAATCTCATCTAAATGGGTTAATTGCTCGGGGAGTAAAATCAGCTCAGCCCCGCTTGCAATACCCGTTTCAAGCGCAATAAATCCCGCATCTCTTCCCATCACTTCCACAAGGAACAGGCGATCGTGAGCATCTGCGGTATCACGGATTTTATCAATTGCTTCCATCGCAGTATTCAGGGCCGTATCGTACCCAATGGTTTCGTCGGTTCCAACAAGATCATTATCTATGGTGGCCGGAACGCCAATTACATTAATGCCATGTTCTTTGCCAAGAAGGGTTGCACCCATGAAAGTGCCGTCGCCACCAATCGTGATTAGTGCATCAATTTCGTTCTTCTTCAAAATTTCAGCGGCTTTAGCACGGCCTTCGGGCTGGCGAAACTCTTCGCACCGCGCCGATTTCAAAATAGTGCCGCCACGCTGAATCATATTCGACACATCGTTAGCCGTCACCATTTTCAAATTCCCTTCTATCAACCCTTTGTACCCTTGTCTCACCGCAAATACCTCAAGCCCTGAAGAGATAGCTGTGC
>PWWL01000044.1 GCA_003561515.1 Balneolaceae bacterium | reverse complement strand
TGCCTGTCACGCAGGAGGTCGCGAGTTCGAGTCTCGTCCGGATCGCAAATAAAAGCTGCTCACACTGTGAGTGGCTTTTTTTGTTTTTGGAGAGTAATCATCAGCAAGAGAATCTGCACTATCTCTACATTCTATATAGCTATAGACTCGATCAATATTACTCTGGTCATACTCATGATGTAGATCAACGCCTGGAAAAGCATAACTCAGGAAAGTCACGGGCAACGCGCAGAGGTGTGCCGTGGGAGCTTAAGCGGGTTATCGAGTTTCCAACCAAGCGTGAAGCGATTCAGGCTGAAAACTGTATCAAGAGAATAAAAAGCCGACAGGTGATTGATCAAAGTAGTCCTGTCTTTGCCATCAATCAGCATTTTTAAATCTCTGTTTGTTAAAAATGGTCATTCTGCCTTGATAATTGGTTTGTTTTGGAGAATATTTAATTTTAATGAAATCTTGTAAGCAATGGCTACTGCAGAAACTACTGAAGAATTACTCAACGAATTGCCTGAATTCCTGGGTGAGAACGATGAGTATATGAGAAGGATCATGGTTCTTGATAATTTTGTTGTCATTGAATACTCAAAGCAACAATTATTCATACGCCATATTCATCCAAACTCCTTTCCGAGTGAATTAGTTGAAGAAAATTTATTATTTGATGTTGTAGCCCCAACTTTAGAGGAGGCTGTGAGGAAAATGAGAGAAAAGGTAGATTCTTTTGAGGGAACAAATGACTGATATTTATTAAGTTTGATCTCGTAATCAAGAGAGCATTGAAAAATAATTGAGACAGATGATAACACGATCACCAACTCTTAATAAAAGATTAAAAGTATCTTCCCCATCTCATTTATTCCATTACACGAACTCTGCTGGTCTTATCGGTATATTCGAATCTAAAGAGATTTGGGCTACGAATATCAGGTTCCTTAATGATATTAATGAAGTCATAGAAGCCACAGAGTCAGCTAAACAGATATTAATTGAAAGGATTGAATCTTCGAAAATCGAAAGTGAGATTTCTCTTTATAAAGCGATGCTAGATAACATAGATGACGTTGCCAGTCATATTTATGTTTGCTCTTTTTCTGAAGATAGCGATTCTTTGTCACAATGGAGAGCCTACTGCCCGCCTTCCGGAGGAGGTTATGCGTTAGGAGTTCCAGGTTCCCGACTTAATGAGCTTGCAAATGAACAAGGATGGATGTTTGTTAAATGTATCTATGATTCAAATACAAAAGTTCTTGTCGTAAAAGAAATTATCGATTCAATGCTTTCTGAATATGAAGCCGCATTAAAAAATCAAAATTCAACTGAAACTGAGATTGTTGAAAGGACAGCGTTAAACTTTAAACTTCATTTATTAACAATAAGTGGCGCTATAAAAAATAAAGCCTTTGAAATTGAATCTGAATGGAGATTAATATCACCACCATCAGTTAATATAGACCGGATTGGTTTTCGACAAGGTAAAAGTGGAATCATTCCTAATTGTACATTTAAATTACTTACAAAGGAAAATCCATTGGCTAAAAATCAAATCAAGCTTGTTATAGGACCAACACCTCAAAATGATTCGGAATCAAGGCAAGCCGCCTGATACATTCTAAGTCGGCATTTTGATAGCTCAAGTGGAGAATCATTATCTAAAATTCCGTATAAAGGTTGGTAAAAAAAAGGGCTACAGTTTTCAATTGCAGCCCTTTATCGGGATGGTGATGGGATGTATGTAAGGATAAAATCTTAAGTGTATCAGTTCAGCGCTTGTTCAATTGCCTGCCTCATTACTGCGCTTTCAGGTGATACATTACTCCTAAATCTTCTTAGCAGATTTCCGTTCCCATCTATCAAAAATTTCTCAAAATTCCAGCTTATGGCGCCGGTAAAGTCGGGATTCTGTCTGCCTGTCAAATCTTCAAAGAGCGGGTGTATATTATCACCCTTTACAGAAATCTTCTCGGAGAGGGTGAAAGTAACTCCGTAGTTCAGTTCACAAAACTGAGCAATTTCCTCGTTCGTTCCCGGTTCCTGCCCGCCAAAATTATTAGCAGGAAACCCAATAACTGTGAGCCCTTTGCCAGAGTATGTTTCGTGCAGTTTTTGTAATCCGGCATATTGAGGTGTGTACCCGCACTCAGACGCCGTATTTACGATCAGTAAAACATTCCCTTTAAAATCGCCGAGTGAAATGTTTTTTCCATTAATTAGATTTACCTGGTACTTATGCACGCTTTCCGTTCGTTCGATAGTTGTCATAGTCAAAAGCATTGCGCTTGCAAACAGAATCATTATTTTCATATCCATATAAATTCTCCTACCCGACTAACCCTGAATTGAAATGTATCATTCCAAAATGAGCACGTACAAGAAGTACCTTTGCACCTCTTTATTGATAATTCCAATCTTTTTAGCGGGTTCTTCAGCTGCATCCGCCCAGATGTTTTCTATCGGAGACCCCGAGCCAGCCCAGACCCGGACGTTCGGGACCTATTCCGTGCTGGGTATCAGCTGGGAACTTGCATCATTCGAACATACCGGTGGCGTTGCCTCTCCCAGCGAACTGCTTGATTTTGAAGACAGTATTTTGAGAGTGCGATTCGAAACACCGGGTCTCGATCTGAGTCTTGGGATTGGCGGGGGGCTCACAGGAATGAGCAACACCTCGTACATAAATTTGAATGGACGTCTGTTTAACCAATTTGTTCTTATTGGGCGGGATAAATTTCGCCTGGCCCTGCCAATTCAGATTACCACCGACTTAAAAAGCGTACGTCGTGATGAATCAAGTTTCGAATTCCAGTTGAGTTCATTTACTTTTGGCTCCGGGTTATCATCTTCTCTGCGCCTGGGTAACCGGATCGACTTCAATCTTCGCGGCACCCCAAACTATGGTTTTAGCTTCCCGCAAGGCAATATATTTGGGGGTAGTTTGTTCCGTGTCGATGGTAACGCCTACCTGTTTATCAGGGAGCTTTTTGGACGTCACGCGCTTGCCATAGGCTACAATTTCGATTATCGCAGATATGACATTGATGTAGACCTGAATGATTACAACTTTACCTCTCATTCAATTACGATCGGCTACGCTTTTTAAATTATTTCAATCCGCCGCATCGCATCGCTTGATATGCTGCCGGGATGCGTCCAAAATATGTATATTCAAGTATATGAACATCTCCTTTAAGGATACCTCCAACAATTCTTTTTGGACACACTGCCCTATTGTAGGTTCTTGCGCATTATCTTACCATGTACTCCCAACATCCGTTCTGATTTTTCATCATGAAAACTGAAAAACTGATACTCGAACTTGAAGCGCTTTGTGAAAAAAACGGATATACCATTCGCAAGGAGCGGGGGGCCTTTCGCGGTGATCAGTGCATCATAGAGGGTGATCGCCTGGTTGTTATCAACAAAAACCGGCCACTTGAATCTCAGGCTGCAATTATGGCTCGTGTTCTGAAAATGGCCGATACCGATGATACCTACATAAAACCAGCTGTACGAAAAAAACTTGAGGAGCTTTGGGACAGGCTCGAACGGTTTGATGCTGCCGAAGAGACAACAGAATAAACTGAACTAAGTACACCGAAATGAAGTGCACATTTTTGGGAACTGGAACCTCCATGGGTGTACCCGTTGCAGGCGGTTTTGGCAGCGAAATGATTAAGAGTGATCCAAGAAATCAACGCTACCGCTGTTCGGTATGGGTACAAACGAAGGATACTTCTGTAGTTATCGATACCGGTCCCGAATTCAGGCTTCAAACAATCCGCAGCGGCATCAAATGGATTGATCTGGTTTTAATCACGCACGAGCATATGGATCACATTGCAGGACTGGATGATCTTCGGGCCTATAATTACTCTCAACAGGGTACTATTCCCCTTTATAGCTCACAACAAGCTATCGACTCGATCAAAAGGCGATTTGAGTACATGTTTGGAGAGAATAAATATCCCGGGTCAACCTCAGTTGAAATGAAAGTGATGAACGGAAGTACACGTTTCCGAGACATTGAAATAACACCGCTTAGATATAATCACGGGCATATTGACGTTCAGGGCTATCGGTTGAACGACTTTTCTTACCTAACCGATGTGAAGTCCATTCCTAAAGAGACCATGGAAAAGATTGAGGGGAGTAAAGTTCTGGTTTTAAGCGGACTGCGGTGGGAACCGAAACATCCCACTCATCTTACCATTCCTGAAGCTGTAGAAGTTGCTAACAAACTGGGTGTTCCGAAAACATACCTCATCCATATGAACGCCTACGTTGATCATGACGACTCCAACCGCCGACTTCCCGATCATGTGAGGCTTGCCTATGATCAGCTCGAGATAACCCTTTGATAAAGTGACTCCGCTGTTTACGGAATCACAGGAATTTACTTTTCTCCGGATCCAACTTTAGATCGTCCACCACATCCTTTACTCCCTGGGCTTTCTTTAGGTTTACTACAAGAATTGCATCATCCGTTTCAACCAGCGCAATATCGCTCACACCCACAAGGGCGATCATCTTACCACTTTGGGAGTGAACCAGGCTCGAACTGGAGTCGTGAAGAGATGTTGGGGAGTTTCCCGTAGCGTTTCCATTCTCATCCTTTTGCGAGAGCTCGTGCACGGCTGTCCAGCTGCCCACATCGTTCCAATCAAAATCACCGGGCAGCACCTCTACTTTATCCGCTTTCTCCATAATTCCATAATCGATGGAAATGGAAGGACAGGCTTGATAAAAGCTGTTGATCTCATCCTT
>PWWL01000277.1 GCA_003561515.1 Balneolaceae bacterium | reverse complement strand
TTAATTCAACCGCTCAACGCGTTCTTTTATATTACTTTTATCTGTTTCGGGAATCTTCTGATGTAAACAGTTCATCAATATGATCTCGGCAAGCCGAGTACATGCTCTGACAAATACGCCAATATCAGGTTTTTCGAAATAGGTGCCACCTGGTAGAGCCTGGTTTCACGAAACTTGCGCTCGATGGCGTAGTTGGCATCGAAACCCCTTCCGCCATAGGTTTGCATCGCCACATTGGCAGCCTCCCACGATGCCTCGGATGCAAGCAGCAATGCGGTGTTCGCCTCTTCGCCACAGCTTTCACCGGCCTCGAACACGGCACATCCTTTTTTTACCATCATTTCCGCGGCCAGCATGGATGCATACGCGCGAGCAATGGGAAACTGAATGCCCTGGTTTTTTCCGATTGGGCGGCCAAAGAGCTCACGTTGACCGGCCCAATCGGTCGAACGCTGAATAAACCACTTCGCGTCGCCTACGCACTCGGAGGCAATCAGCAGGCGCTCGGCATTCATCCCGTCGAGAATGTACCGGAATCCCTTGCCGAGTTCGCCCACCAGGTTTTCTTCCGGGATGAACAGATCTTTGATGAAGATTTCCGTTAATGAGTGATTCATCATTGTACGGATCGGGCGAATGTCGAGGCTTTTGCCTTTCTCTTTTCGCATGTCAACGATGAAGGTTGAGAGGCCGTCCACTTTCTTTTCGACATCCTCCAGAGGCGTTGTTCTGGCCAACAGTAACATCAGGTCGGAATATTGTCCCCGGCCGATGTAGAATTTATGCCCGTTCACCAGGTACCCGCCGTCTACTTTTTCTGCAAAGGTGCGAAGCTTGGTGGTATCGCTGCCGGTGTGCTTCTCGGTTACACCAAACACCTGCAGCCGCAGCTCGCCCGAAGCAATTTTGGGCAGGTATCGCCTCTTCTGGTCTTCATTTCCGTGCTTGAGCAGGGTGCCCATAATGTACATCTGGGCATGGCAAACCCCTCCGTTGCATCCGTTGGCCTGAATCTCTTCCATAATCACCGTTGCTTCTGTGAGTGATCGCCCTTCACCGCCATACTCCTTCGGAATCAGCACGGAAAGCAGACCGCTGGCACTGAGCTCATCCACAAACGCGGATGGATACTCCCGCTTTTCGTCCAGCTCCTGCCAGTACTCATCGGGGTACTTTTTTGTGATTTCGCGAACCCTCATGCGCAGCTCTTCGTGGTTCTCTTTCAGGTCAATATTCATAGTGTTGCTTCACGTTAACTTCTGTTTCTGCTCCTTTCAACAATTCTCTTTGCCTGGTGTATAACAGGCGGCTCCAATACTTTACCTCTCCAGGCCACGGCATGCCCGCCCGCTTCCTCAAAAACCCGGATCATTTCGTGCGCATCTGCTACCTCCGTTTTGGATGGGGTGAATTGCTCGTTAATTACAGAAACCTGAGCCGGGTGAATGGCGGCCTTTGCCGTGAAGCCGAAGCGTTTGGCATCCAGCGTTTCCTTTTTCAATCCTTCCTCATCGTTAAGGCCGAACCAGGGCATGTCGATCAGGCTGAGGTTGAGGCCGCCTGCACTTCGTATAAATTCTGCACGGTAAGGGGCCAGCACATCCCAGTCTTTGGAACAGCCCAGCTGCATGGCAAGATCGTGTCCGCCAAAAATCGCACCGGCCACGCCGTTCACGCTCAGAATTTCAAATCCGTTTTCCAATGCCCTGGCTGTCTCAATGAGCGGAAACAAGGCAGGTGATTTACCCTCAGCGGCGAACCGGTTCAGCGCCTCCTTAAGTGCACCGGCCTCATCCAGTTTTGGAACCATCACTCCAAAAACATTCTCAGCCAGTTCACACAGCATGCTGATGTCTTCAACTCCCGTGTCACTCTCCGGGGAGTTGATTCGAACGATAATCCGCTTCCCTGCATGCCGGTTCTTTTTCAGGAATTCATACACGCCGGCCCGGGCTGAATCTTTCTCAGCCGGCGGCACGCTGTCTTCAAGATCCAGGCAGTAGAGATCGGCGCCCGAAGCCGTGGCTTTGTCCCATTTATCCAGCTTTCCCGCAGGAACAAACAGAAGGCTTCGTATGGATGACCATTCAGGTGTGTTCATATGATGAAACAACATGCTTTAAAATTTCAGGCCTCATTCCCAGCCTGGTTGCTGCGTCGAAATGTGAATCGAGGTAGAGCCATTCGGCCGGCTGCCGCCCCTTAAGCTGTACAATAAAGGTTTTGTGCCTTACAAGTTCCACGCTCAATGTTTCAATATCGTAATCTTTAAGCAGCTTATTCCTGCTCAGTACAATTCCCTTCATCAGATCAACGGCCTCGCTTTCAGCCTCATCTGCTGAAATTTTCGATTCTGGCGTTACACCGTCCATTAATTCAGTCTCTGAAAGTTCAGGCTTTGATGCAAGGCGTTCCCTTACCGGACGCAGGGAATCGACCGCAACGAGGTCGCGATACGACATTCCTTTCTTCAGATAAGTATCCATTTTTACACCCAGTGTTACGTAAAACCAGGGATACCATACCGGGATCACATCGTCCGGCTCATAGTTTGCCCAGAAACGGCTGAACGGGTACGCACTTTTTATGCCAAATCGAATCTGCCCGGGTTTTAGCTCTGCATCAGCCACTGAAACCATACTCTTCTACTTTCTGGTCGGGGTGAATATTTCGTTCAGTTTCTCTTCGGGCATCGGTTCGGTAAACAGACTTACCACAATCATTACGGCTGAACCGAGCAGCACGCAAACCCCTGCGGCCCCGAACGGATTTTGCCAGCCTATTACCAGCCACATCGCCGCGTAGCTGACAACCCCTACCAGGAATGAGGCAATGGCAGCTGGTTTGGTTGATCGCCTCCATATGGAACCGATCACAAGCGGGCCGGCAGCACCGCTCATAATGCCTCCCACGCCAATCCACAGCAGTACGGCAAGAAAGTCGGGCGGATTCCAGGACAGCCACATTGCAACAAATACGGTTATGATGGTGGCAACCCGTGAGATGTTCAGCGCTGTCATCTCAATCTGCTTCTCCGTTTTGTTGGGATGGATCTTGTGCGCAAACGTCTTCCTGTACAGATCGTTACTGAAAATTACCGCGATGGATACAAACAAACCATCAGCCGTTGAAATAATCGCCGAAAGAATTGCGATTCCCATAAACGCCGCAATGATAGGTGGAAAAAGTTCCACGAAAAGCGCCGGTATTGCAGCGTCGGGACGAAGCTCCGGTCCGATTACAGCCCGTGCATGCAAACCGCCAAGAACGGCAAAACCAAGAATGGAGCCGATCGGGATGGCAAGAATCAAAAACTTTCGAAGTTGTGCCGAATCCTTCAGGGCAAAAGCCTTATTACCGATATGGGGATTCATGGCAAACGGCAGGTGCGCGATAAACATCAATATCACGAGCCATAGGCTTCCGAAAATAGGATCTCCCGGCGAGAAGTAGTTATCCCACGAAAGGTTTGCGTCTTGCGCTTCAATGGCCGCGTTGATACCGGCCGCCCCGCCGCCATCGGTGCCGGTACCCATAAAAAAGAGCCCGGTTAGAAGCAGGGCAATCAGCAGCATGAGGCCGCCCTGAAATGCATCGGTCAGAATATCGGCATGAGACCCGCCAACGGTAATGTAAATCCCGATCACAATCACGGTGATAATGACACCGATGCGGTAATCAAGATCGAGGATAACCTCAAATGCCGTGGCTGCAGCAACCACCTGAGCGGTTACGTAGTAAATCAGCAGCAGTGACAGAATCGCGAATCCGACCCGCAGAAAATCACTGTCGAACCGCTGTCCCAAAAACTCGGGAAGGGAGTTTGAGCGGAATGTGTCGCCCGCTCTTTTTATCAGCTGCACGGATAGAATCAGCCCGAGGTAAATACCAATCGGATAGATAGCGGGGTACCAAAGGGCCGGGAAGCCCTTGTCGTAAGCAAGTCCCGGAATTCCCATAAACGTGGAGCCGCTGGCAATTGTGGACGCCAGGGCAAGCACAAGGATATATGGCCCATAGGATTTTCGTGCAACCGCAAAATCTTCGTCGGTCTTTGTTTTGGTCATCGCGTAAAAGCCAATGCCCAATGTTCCCAGGATGAAAAAGGCAAGCCAAAACCATCCCCAAAAACCTACTGTAACATCTTCCATAGATCAGCCGCCTCAGGTCCAGTCTTCTTTATTGGAGACATACCAGATGCCGGCAATCCAATAGATGAATATGATGATTCCGAGTAACAGGAGTATGTTCATAATAGTGTGAGATGAGAAAAAGAAGGCCGCTAAAATGCGGCCTTGCTAAATGTCTTGAATCACCTGTTAATCGTAGTACTCAGGCAGCAGTCTGCGGGTCTGGAACTGCTCCATGCTGTGGCCGAGCCAAATTTCGCCGTTCTCACGATCGCGGATCATTTTCATTCGCTCGATGGCATCCATGGCTGCTTCCACGTTCCATACAATTCCGGGAATGGTGCCCTGAAGGTTCTCCGGCATGTAGGCTGCATCGGCTGCAAGAATTACGGTACCGGTGTTGGGGAGACGAACAATCAGCGACTGATGCCCCTGGGTATGGCCTTTGGTATCAATGATCTCGATTGAGCCGTCTCCGAACAGGTCAAGATCGCCGGTGATCTCCATAAAATTGAAATTCCGGGTGTTTTTGTAGTCATCCAGTACATACGCTGCCCGCTGGAACTGCTCGGGCCACCATGCATTTTTCAATTCCGCTTTTTGAACAACATGTGTTGCATTCGGGAACA
>PWWL01000178.1 GCA_003561515.1 Balneolaceae bacterium | reverse complement strand
CTTGGAACCGATAATGCTGTACCATTCATGCTAATTGATGATATTGACGTTATAAAGAAGAACTTGCAACACTTTGAACTGTGGGGAAACGAGAAACCACGACCTGCCGCCCGGCAGGGTTTTGCTTAAATTTATTCCGGAAAACGAGCTGCATTCAGAACAACTTACATTTGCAGGTGACCTTAAGTATCCGGATCTGGATAATCACTATAACAACCGCTATTAAGATGACTATTCACAGCTGCCGGATGAAAAGCTCTGCTCGAAGCATTCTGACTTCCGATAAAACCGGTTTAGGGTCACCCCTGGTTTCGTTATGCCAAAACCACAGGCCTTTAGTTTGCCTCTTTGTTCAACTTGTACGTTCTTAAGCGTAAAACCCCAAGTTGATCCTTATATGCCTTTTGATATGCCTTTTGTCTCACCTCTACCCGTGGCGAATCGGGCCTAAGTCTGTTTTTTAGGGTCGGGTTAGTTTGACCTGCATCTTTATAGCGTAGTATTATATTCCCAACAGAAAAGCAAATTCCTGGTATGCCATCTTTCTGGCCGGCAAGGGCACAAAGTAGCACTGTTTGACCTGGCGGCAGTTAATTTTGATCGAGGAAGCAAACCGGGACAGGGTAATCGAACAATTACTCCGTCGACCTCTCATGGAGGAACGGACGGTAACGGGAAGGGGATGAGATAGTTGAAATGGATCTACGACCCCGACCCTGATAACCAAACTTACATGATGAACTTCACCTTGATGCTGCAGGACAGAGAAGTTGATGTAACAGTGGAACAAGACCGGCACCTGCTTGGCCTCTTCAGCAGGGACCAATGGGCTGAACAGATCCAATCAACCGCGGCCTGATCCCCGAAATCAGAAGCGTTGCGTTGAGCGCCGAAGAAGTTGACAATCACATAATTTACGTCCGCAAACCCTGATTTTTGGAGGCTGCTGAAACGGAGGTTGTTTGATGAAAACAGGCATATTGCTATGTGGCTGCGGCATTGGAGACGGCAGCGCCGTGGAAGAGGTCATGCTCACTTACCTGGCCCTGGACCGCTTCCGGGTGGAATACATACCCCTGGCCATCAATGAAAACCAGCATGATGTGGCCGATCACTTGATCGAAACAATAACGGCAGAAAAAAGGAATATGCTCACCGAGTCCGCCCGGATCGGCAGGGGGAAAATTGCAGACCTTGGCCAAGTGGATTGCAATAAATTGAACGGCCTGATCATTCCCGGGGGAATGGGGATATACAAGAACCTCTCAACTTACCTGGCTGAGAAAGACAAGTTCACCGTTCATCCGGCAGTAGAAAATGTAATTAATAAACTGTATGAACAGCGGAAACCGCTCGGGGGCATCTGCGCCTCGTCAATATTGATTGCAAGGAGTTTATACAACAGCTGCCATGCAGAGATGAAAGTATGCACCTGTAACGACGCCTATAAAGAACTACTGGCCGGCTTAAGGGCAAAAGCGATAAACTGTCCTGCCGGTGATGTTGTCGTGGATGAAGAAAACAAAATAGTAACCACCCCGGCATTTATGGTCTCTCAGAACATGAATGAAATAGCGGCCGGTATAGATAAACTGGTGGAGACCATGGTCAACCTTTGAGCGGCTGAATCGATCTCGATGAAGGAGACCCGGAGTTGATATACTGCTTAGAGCGATAGTGAGTCAAAGGGAAGGACGGTTCTTACAACTCATTTTTTCTTATAAGGTTATGCTTAGGTGACAGGTGGCAAACCGGCCCCGGTAAAAACTGATATTGCGAGGTATCATGATGCGCAGTGAAAAAGAAATGTTCGGTTTGATTTTGGATATGGCCGAAAATGACGAGCGTGTGCGGGCGGTGGTTCTGAGCGGATCGCGAGCCAACCTGCAGGCCGAGCGTGATCCCTTCCAGGATTACGATCTGCTTTTTGTGGTCACCGACGTCGACGCTTTTGTGCGCGACCGCGGCTGGATCGAGCATTTCGGGGAGATCATGATCATGCAAACCCCGGAAGAAAATGACGAACCGCCCCCCTTCAATGACGGTCGCTATATCTACCTGATGCAGTTTGCAGACGGGAACCGCATCGACCTGCATTTTTTCCCCGTCACGAAAATAAAAGAACTGCCCAGGGAGAGCATGAGCAAATTACTCCTGGACAAGGACAGCTTGTTCGAGCCTTTTCCGCCGCCGGATGAAACAGATTACCTGCCCGCTCCCCCCGGCGAAAAACAATTCACCGGCTGCTGCAACCAGTTCTGGTGGGTTAACACGTATGTAGCGAAGGGATTGTGGCGGGATGAGTTGCCCTACATGAAGAAACTGCTGGACGGAGTGGTCAGGGATGAACTAATGAAGATGCTCACCTGGCACATCGGGATAAAAACGGGCTTCACCATAAGCCCCGGCCAGTTCGGCAGGCATCTCGAAAAATATCTCGAGCCGGAGTTGTGGAGCAGTTATGTGCAAACCTACGCCGGAGCCGATCCTGAGGATATCTGGCGCGCACTCTTCACCATGGGTGACCTTTTCCGCCGCACTGCCCGCGAAGTGGCGGAGCATTTCGGATATGGTTACCCTGAAGGCGATGATCAGAGGGTAACAGCCCATCTGAAGCATATCAAAACTCTACCGAAAAATGCCCGGGAAATGTACTGATTAAGAAGATAGTATCAGCGCTTGGAGGTTGTGCCAATGGAACATAGCACAAGGCAAAGCTTTATGCCGCTGCATTGCCGCGGTGTAGCGGCAGTTATACTAAAGAAGGAGGCCGGCATATACAGGCTCTTGCTAATTAGAAGAGCCGATTCCTTTGAAGGCGCATGGTGTTATGTGGCCGGTAAAATCGAGAAGGGCGAAAAAGCCTGGCAGGCAGTTTTAAGAGAGATTAAGGAAGAAACAAACCTGGTTCCTTCAGCCCTGTATTCCGCGGACATTTTTGAACAGTTTTACGAGCCGGCCCGCGAGTCGATCTGGGTAGCGCCTGTATTTGTGGGCTATATCACTGATCAGCAAAAAATTGAACTCAATGAAGAGCACAGCGATTTTGGCTGGTTCACCATGGAGGAGGCCAGGCAAACGGTTGCTTTTCCCGCTCAGCGAACTATTCTAAAACATATTGAACAAGAATTTGTCCAGAGAGAGCCGTGTCACTGGTTAAAAATCGATACAGGTGGCTGGATGGCACCCGGCAACGGAGACAATTGTGAATAGATCCCCGTGCCCCCATAAGACAGGGGGCACAATCAGAATGATGTAAATAACCGGAGGCCTGGTGCGTTGATCTCTAAGGGCGCAACGTTCTGCGCCTGCAGACAGACTTAATTTTCAGGGTAAAATCCTTAATGTAGGAGGTGTAAACTATGGCTAAAGAAAACAGGTTCCGCCAATGGGGTCTGGAACTGCCCGGACTTCCGCCGGGGCCTCTTAACTCTATTACCGATGTTCAGGGGGTTGCTGTGGGTCATCGCACGATTATACACGGCAACTCGGTCAGAACCGGGGTTACTGCTGTGGTGCCACACTCTGGCAATATCTTTACAGACAAGGTGCCGGCTGCTGTTGAAGTAATCAACGGGTTTGGTAAAGCTGCCGGCCTGGCGCAGGTAAAAGAACTGGGTGAGTTGGAAACACCAGTCATATTAACAAATACATTAAGCGTCGGGGTTGCCCTGACTGCCCTGGTGCAATACAAGCTTAAGCGCAACCCGGAAATCGGCCTGACCGCACCGACAGTTAACGGGGTAGTCGCCGAATGCAACGATGGGTATTTGAATGATATCCGGGGTGGGCATGTGCAAAAGGAAGATGTCTGGGAGGCGATCAGTTCAGCAGGATATGAGCTGCCCGCCGAAGGAAGCGTCGGTGCTGGTACAGGAATGATAAGTTTTGGTTGTAAAAGCGGCATCGGGACGAGCTCCCGCCAGGCGGGTGATTACCATGTGGGAGTCCTCGTCTTAAGCAACTTCGGCAAATGGGAGCAGCTGAAAATTGCCGGCTTCCCGGTAGGCCAGCTATTAAAGAAGCCGGAGTTTCAGGGTGAAGACAAAGAGCGAGGCTCCATCGTGATCGTGCTGGCCACCGATGCTCCCCTGGACTCCCACCAGCTGGGGCGTGTTGCTCGCAGAGCCGGGTTTGGTCTGGCCCGCACCGGTTCTGTCGCCGGGCATTACAGCGGCGATTTTGTCATTGCTTTCTCCACCGGTGTGAAATACAGGCAGGATGGTGAAATTCTTCCCGTTACCTCATTTCTGCGAGACGATAAAATTGACATACTGTTCGAAGCAGCCGCCGAGGCCACCGAAGAAGCGATCATCAATGCGCTCTTTGCTGCCGGCCCAATGACCGGCCGTGACGGCCACAGAGTCTCCGCCCTGCCGGTAAAAGAAGTTTTGGCCCTTTTGCACAAAAGACACGGGTAGGAGGCACAGGAGGCATGGGGACGGTTCATGCGCCTCCAAACTAGTTTTATTGCAATAGTGGCGAAGAATTACATTTTACCCCGTCCCCATTGTCACACAGGCTTGTTCCCTGGCCTTATCAAAGCTGCCGTTATCCACAATATGCTCAACTGGCTGGGCAGCAGGTTTAATATCTTTTGCAGCAGACCAGGGTCACCCCTGGTTTCGTTATGCCAAAAACACAGGCCTTTAGTTTTCCATAAGTTGACTGTCGATGATAGTAGTTGTTATAATTGGACTAAGAAAAAGAGAAATCTATAAATGAATTGCGAGATGAGCACAATGGCAGTGTCATTCATATT
>PWWL01000155.1 GCA_003561515.1 Balneolaceae bacterium | reverse complement strand
TCATCTGCTCAAAGACCGTGGCCGTGATTTTGTTCCAGTCAAGAGCGTCAAATCCTTCGCCCTCGGCGGTCTCAAATTTCATTCTGTCTTTATCCCAGCCCATGTCCTCAAGATACAAATAGAGCCGTGACACACGCCGAGCAGACGTACCTACGCCGATTGAAAACTCTTCCAAGCTCCCACCTAATCTGTCCAGTGCCTCCATTGTCATGTTGGCGACTTGAAAAATAGGTGACGCAAGTCCTTCAGCGTCCCGTGCGGTTGCGCCTCCACCAGCACCACGATAAGTAGGTGTGTCCCATAAAGTTGACCAGTTTGAGGCTGTTCTATGTTTAGGAGGGAGGTCTTTCCCACCGAACTGGCTGCCAAGCAGACCGCCGGCCAGAGCACCTAACACTGTACCAACCACCGGAACAACAGAACCGAACTTGGCCCCAGCCAATGCTCCTCCGGCCAAAGCAGACCCACCTGCATATCCTAATGCCCCACCTACGCCAGCAGTCAAGCCAGAATAAGGACTTTGTGGAAGGCCAAGGGCTGGACCAAGGAACTGGTAGCCTAGACCGCCTAGTGCGCCAGCACCAAAAGCAGATGACCAAGGAATACCTCCGCCTGCTGGTAGTCCTTGCCCAGCTGCAAATGCAGCAGCTTCTTGTGCAGGTAACACTCCAGCAGCTGCAGCTTGTGCCATTGTGTAAGATTGTGCTGTGCCGGGAATCGCTGAACCTAACCATCCCATCCCAGGCACATTGTTCTGCATCCAGTTTAGCGTGCCGCCTCCGGGTAGACCATAGCCCCCAGCCTGGGAATGCGCTTGCATAACAGTCTGTCCAAAAGCCGTTCCCTGCGCCCCTAATACCCCTGTTATGGATGCCATCACCGGTAGGACAATCCGTTGCTGGGCAAACATAGCTAGGATCTGAGCCAGGGTGTTCTTCATTATATCAACAATAGCATCGCCCAGATCCTTCCACTTGGAAATGCCATCATCCATCATCCTACGGAAAGTGTCAGCATTGGCAGACTGGATGTTACGAAGCATCTGGTCCCAGATACGCTCCATCTCATTAACTGCTTGATCAAAACCATCAGGTAAATCATCAGACAAGCTATCCCGCAACTTCTTCATTTCAGCATCTTGTATCTGCTGAAGCATAACCATCAAGGTAAGCTGCCTGTCTATGGAGGCATTGAAGAACTGTTCATTCTTCATCATCTCTTCCCGTTCCCGTTCATGCCGCCATTCCATCAAAGCAACCTGATCCATCGTAGCCTGGGCAAACCTGTCCACATACCGTGTTATCAAATCATCCGCCCATGTATCCGCCCCAGCCTTGGCCGCCTTATCACGCTCCTCCCGAAGCTCCTTATACATATCAATCAAGGTCTGAATCGCTTTGGACTCATCCCCATACTTTTCAATCAAACCCTTCAACCACGCGATCTGATTTTCTATGGAATCCAGATCCTCACCACGAAGTTGGGCCAATTCCCGCATAACCTGCTCAGTCTGACGAGCAACCCGGTTCATTTCATCCCGTTTCTTCTCTTCTTGGTCCAGTTCCTCCAAAAGTACCCCAATCATACGGGCCTGTTCAGCCTGGGCTGCTGTCATGTTATCAACATCTTTTATTCCAGCCCTGACTAACAAAGAATACCTGCGGTAAGCCTCCTCGCCCATGGTTAATCGTCTGATCTGATCTTCCAGGGACTCAGTAACTTGTTTAAAAGGATCAACCGCTTGACGGGTAGCCTGGCCTATCCCGAAAATACCCTCAATCATAACCCGAAGGACACTGGATATTCTCTTCTGCATATCCTCAAAAGTCCGTTCAGCTTGGCCCATACTTTCCATGAACTCTGCAAATCCCTCAGGGTCTGTGAAAAAGGCTATATCTTCAAAAGCCATCCCCTGCTTGAACTCAGAATAGCCTTCCAAGATTGCTAAATAAAAATCTTCAAGTTCTTTCCTTCTTGCAGCTAACTGACCTGGGAGTTCCTGAAAGATCTGAACCCGATTCAACATATCCATATTATTATAAGTTTTGATCAGGTCTTCATTGTACTCAGCTAGAAGGGCCGTAAATTCTTGGTAGGAAGTCTTAACCGGGGTCATGGCAAGTTGTAACCGTTTCGCTGCAGCAGAAATTGACTCAAATTCCTCCTCAGTCATATTTAACTGTATTCGCAGATCCTCTAAAACATCATCTAAGCTAATTACTCCCCGTAACGCCAACTCGAATTGACGAAGTAACGGTTCAGATATTCCCTCAAGCAACCGTACAGTTTCCGCCATAGCCTTGTATGCACCCATCCGGGTCTCATCAAAAACAAAGCCAAGCCTACGGAACTGTGCTTCCGCCATCTCCCTATTTTCTGTCCAAAGGACCTGAACACGTCGAACTTCCCCAGCCAATTCATCCAAAGTAGAAAATACAGGCGCAAAATATTGCCTAGAAAAGGTGTCCAAAAATTCACTACTAGCATTGATGAGATTGGCAAATTCTATTTCATCAAGAGCGTCTGCAAACAACATTGCTTCTTGTCGAGCTTCATCAAAACTCAGACTGGCAATTTCAGCAAACCTGGAAACCCTGGATGCCATATCATCTAATTGTTGTTGGACTTTGTCTTCATCCAACATGGATACTATAACTTCAGCTTGCCATTCAGGCATTTCATGATGCATCCAAGCCCGGAACCTCTGAAACTTAGACATGGTTCCTACCAACATACTTTCAACATTGTCCAAGGTTGCTTCAATACTTTCCCTAAAAGTGTCTATTCGGAACTCATTCAAAGCATTTTCAAGTCTTTTCAAACCATGCGGGCCTGCGATGTGTTCTATAGCATACCCAAGTCTTTCCTCAAGAACCCTAGCTGCCTCTTCATTTTCCTCCTTGAAATTCTGAACAGCCCGTTGCCAATTAGGTCCACCATACGCATCAATCAAGTAAGTTTTAGCTCGTTCAGCAACATGGGACTGGGCTTCCAATTCACGATTCAATTCCCTTGTAGCCTCTGCAGCCTTGCCATGTGCGTCAGAAATCTGCTTCAGGACTGCAACAATCGCCCCAACAGCCATACCTATCATGGCCCACTTACCGAGCAACGCAATTGTAGCCCCGGTAAGTCCTAGAATCCTAGTCGTTGCTGCAGCAGCCGCCCGTACTAACACATATAAGGCCGCAGACAAAGCCGCCGCTTGAACAGAAGCAACCAACATGGCCGATCCCATACGGACCGCTTTCTTATCCGAATCTTCCAACAAAGAATTCAAGCCACGTAAAGAACTTGTCAGGGTGTCCGCAATAGATACCATCCCCCTCAAAATATCAGTAGTCATGGGTTCAGCAATATCCCCCAAAGCAACCCGTAAATCCTTACCAGCCTCAGTAAGTTCATCAAAAGCCCCGGCAAGACCAACAGCAGCCGCCCTAGCCGTACCACCGTACTGGGACTCCATAACCTTCAAGATTTCAGCCTGGGCCTCCATCTCCTTACCAGATCGCCACAAAGCCCGGATCATGTCCTGTTGTTCCTGGGTAAAAGTCGTGCCCGTCCGTCTAAGCATAGTTAGACCACGAATCGGGTCTTCCAGGGCTATCGCCATCTGTCTAGCTGAAGACACAATCGACCCGCCCATTACTTCACTAACATCAGCGGCCACATTAAGTACCCGTTCCATGTGCTCAGTAGCTACAGCCCTGAATGACATCAGAATAGCCTGGGCCTGACGAACACCTTCTTGGGATTCCATTGTGGCCCGTCCAATTTCCCTGGACATAGCTACAAGCTGATCCGTAGTAATCTGGCCTTCACGACCTGTGGCAATAACCTGGGCTTCAAGCCGGTACATGGACCTCTCAAACTCAGAAAATTCCGCTATGGACCTTCTGAGTTGCCCGGTCATATATTGTGCAGAAAGGTATGTGGCTGCAACTCCAGCCAACATTTTAAATGAACGCCCTAGACTTCCAGCAGCCTGTTCAGTCCGCTGAAAATCCTGGTTCATCTGGCGAGAAGATTGGCCTGTCGTCTGCTCCAGCCGCTTGATATCCTGCTGGGCTTGTGACAGGGAATTGCGAAGCTGGGAATGATCAGCGGTTATCTGGGCGATCAAATTACCAATACTTACCATTCCACAACTCCTCTAATACTAAGTGCCTTTCGGCCTTGTCTTTATTTCAGTAGTACCAAAGGCCCGAGCAACCCGCTCTAAAGCCTTTTCTTGTTCTTGTATCGGTTTCGCCCCACCCGTAGGTATTCCGTCACGCACCATCGTCTGGTAGGTCCAGTAATGATACCATAAATCCAGTTCCTGTGACGAAATGTTTTCCTGTATCCACGCATAACTTTGCCCAAGCGTTTCAGCCAGCTTGAGCCGTATCAATACCCCCGGGTGGTCTGCTAGTTTTTTGTGCCAGCATCCTCTTTCTCAGCACGACCTAAATCGTTTGCTTTGGAAGCGGCATCAAATAATCCCTGGATAGCCAGCCCAGAATATTCACGAAGTTGGGGAAGATCACCTTCATTAAAAATAAGTTCACCAGTTTCAGGATCACAAACCGTGTATATAATCAATTTTAATTTTGAATCTTTCCTGACCGGAACCGCTTTAATCCCTCCGTCAGGCTTCTCCTCCAAAGTGAACATGCTGGACTCATAATCTTCCCGAGCACCGGCAGTCATCACCTTAACCCCCAACTCAATACCCTCAAACTCCCCGGTCCCCTTGACTTTCTCTATATGAGTCACCGGTTTGATTTTGAACAG
>PWWL01000132.1 GCA_003561515.1 Balneolaceae bacterium | reverse complement strand
ATATCATCCACAGACACCCTCACCGCTGCCGGCAGCCCCATTCGTGTACTGCTGGCAGCCGGTGGTACGGGTGGCCATGTGTACCCGGCCATCGCGATCGCCGATGCCATACGGGAGATCCACCCGGATTCGGAGATTCTCTTTGTTGGCACGCGCGACCGTATGGAGTGGCAGACCGTTCCCAAATCGGGATACGAGATCCGAAGCGTTTGGATCAGCGGTTTTCATCGCAGGCTTACGCCGCAGAACCTGCTTTTCCCCTTTAAGCTGGTTACCAGCCTTTTTCAGAGCAGGTCAATCCTTAAATCGTTTAAGCCCGATGTAGTGGTTTCGTGCGGAGGTTTTGCCGCGGGTCCGGTGGGCTGGGCTGCCGCACGTATGGGCATTCCCGTTGTTATTCAGGAGCAGAACAGTTTTCCGGGAGTAACCAACCGGATGCTTGCCAAACATGCATCGGCCATCTTCACGGCTTTTAAAGATGCCAAAAAGCATCTGCCGGCTGAAAAGGTGAAACTGACCGGAAACCCTGTTCGACAGCAGCTGGCCAAAACAGGCCGTAAAGAGGCAATGGAATCGTTTGGGTTCAAAAAGAAAAAACCGGTGCTTCTGGTACTTGGCGGAAGCGGCGGTGCGCTGGCCATTAACCGGGCCATGGAAGAGCACCTCGAAGAACTGCACGACGCCCTGAACATGCAGATTATATGGCAGTGCGGCGACAGGTATTACGACAACCTGAAGGAAAAGATCAAAATAGAGGAGCACCCCAATCTGCGGCTGCTGCCCTATATCGACAACATGCCTGCTGCCTACGGCGCGGCCGACCTTGTGCTGACTCGTGCCGGAGCCGGCACCTGCAGCGAGCTGATGATGGTCGGACTGCCGGCCATCCTGGTTCCCTCCCCCAACGTGGCGGGCGACCACCAGGCCAAAAATGCAGCATCGATGGTAAAGGCGGATGCTGCCCGGCTTCTGAAAGAAGAGAAGCTGATGGAGAAACTTCCCGAACTGATCAGAAAGCTGATTTTTAATGAGCAGAAGCTTGAAAAGATGCACAAAGCCATGAAAACACTGGCCAAGCCGGATGCGGCGCACACCATTGCAAAAGAAATTTTCACCCTTGCCAGAAAAGAAGATTCATGAGTAAAACGATTCAGACACAACCCGTATTCGGACGCACCCGGCAGATCCACATGGTGGGGATTGGCGGCATTGGTATGAGCGGGATTGCTGAAATACTGTTGCTGCGCGGCTATAACGTCACCGGCTCCGACAGCAGCCTGAGCGATACCACCGCAAGATTAGAAGAGCTCGGCGCAACTATCTTTAAGGGGCACGATGCCTCCAATATTGAAGGCGCCGACGTGGTGGTGTATACCAGCGCCGTGGTAGCCGAAGAGAATGAGGAGACAAAAGCGGCAATTGCAAAACAGATTCCCGTGATAAAGCGGTCGGAGATGCTGGCCGAGCTGATGCGGATGAAGTACGGAATTGGCATTGCCGGCACCCACGGTAAAACCACAACCACTACCCTGGCCGGCCACGTAGTGCAGGACGGCAGCTACGATCCCACCATTATTGTTGGCGGGCGCGTTCACAGTTTCGACAAGACAAACGCCGTTGTGGGCAAGGGTGATATCATCATTGTGGAAGCCGACGAGTTCGACCGCACGTTCCTGCGGCTCTCCCCTTCCATGGCCGTTATCACAAATATTGAAGCGGAGCATCTCGACATCTACAAAGACCTGGATGATGTGAAGCAGGCGTTTATCGAATTTGCCAACAAGGTGCCGTTTTACGGCGTGGTGATTGTATGCCTCGACAACCACGCCGTGCGCAGCATTCTGCCCGATATCAAGCGGCGAACCATCAGCTACGGATATACGCCCCAGGCGCAGGTGCGTGCAATCAATATCGGCCAGAATGAGTTTAAGAGCACGTTTAACGTTCTGTTTGAAGGGAATATCCTCGGTGAAATTGAGCTGATGGCACCCGGCGATCACAATATCAAAAACGCACTGGCATCGATTGCTATCGGACTTGAACTCGGCATGGAGTTCGGGGACATCAAATCTGGCCTTGAAAGATTCAGGGGCGTGTTCCGCAGGTTCCAGGAGAAGATGGATCACAAGGGCGTGCTTGTGATTGACGACTATGCGCACCATCCAACCGAAGTGCAGGCCACGATTCAGGCAGCGCGGGCCGGCTGGAAAGACCGCCGCGTTGTTGCCGTATTTCAGCCTCACCTATATTCGCGGACACAGCAGATGCACCAGGAGTTTGGCCTCTCATTTTTTGATGCCGAGGTTCTTGTAGTGACGGACGTGTATCCCTCGCGCGAAAAGCCGATTGAGGGTGTAACCGGCAAGCTGGTGGCCGATACGGCCAAAACCTACGGCCATCGCGGCGTGCACTATGTGAAAGACAAGACCGAACTTCCCGCCAAACTGAAAGAAATTGTGCAGGAAGGCGACATCGTCATCACCATGGGTGCCGGAGATATTTACCGCTACGGCGAAGAATTTGTAAACATGATGAAGAACGGATAGCGACACAAAGTTGAGCCAAAAGAAACCACATATCAAACCGGATAAGAAAGGGCCCGGAAGCGCCGCAAGCTGGATAGCGGTCGCCGTGCTGGTAGCCGGCCTTGCCGTGATTGCCGGATTCTACTTTGAAAAGAATACCGTGATTACCGGCGTGGAATTCAGCGGCAACTATTTTACGGCCGATGAGGAGCTTTTGGGAGTGATTCCATCACCGGTTGGCCTGATGGCCGACAGCGTGAACTATTCTGAACTCTTTACATCGCTCGCGTCTCTGCCCTATGTAACGCATGCTACGGCGAGTATGAACATTCGCGGCAGGCTCAGTTTTCACATTACCGAACATCAGCCGATAGCGATGCTGGTTCAGGGATCGCAGCGCGTGTATGCGGCCAAAGGCGGCATCCGTCTGCCGGTGGTTCCCGAAAAGATGGTGGATGTGCCGCTTGTGTATGGGTTTTCAGCATCGCCGGTGAGCGATACGCTGCAGAGCGATGCCTGGAAAAGCATGGAAGAGTTTCTGACCACGGCCCGCGACAGCCGCCTGGCCTGGATTACCATCAGCGAGGTGGCCTGGAACGAGCGTGAAGGGGTGGTTGCGCTCAGCCACGAAAACGGTGTTCGCCTCGTATTCGGCCACAGCAATTTTGAAGACAGCGTTGCCAACTGGGAAGTGTTTTACAGCGAAGTGGTGTCCCGGAAGGGAATCAGGTCGTTCACCAGCATCGACCTCCGGTTCCGTAATCAGATTGTAACCAGGTGAGGTCCCTTAATCTGTGAATCAAACATTTAGCAATTTAACATTACAGCAGTCAATTATTTAGCAATCAACAACTTAGAAGGTGTATTATGGAACATGAAAATGAACGAATTGTAGTAGGTCTCGACATCGGCACCACCAAGGTGTGTGCGGTTGTGGCTTCGATTGATGCAAGCGACCGGATTCACATTCTCGGGGTTGGAAAGGCTCCCAGCGAGGGTTTGAACCGTGGCGTTGTGGTGAACATCGACAAGACGGTAAACGCTATCAAAACCGCCGTGGAGCAGGCACAGCTGGCCTCCGGCATTGAGGTTAACTCGGTGAATGTGGGCATTGCGGGCGATCACATCCGAAGCATCCGCAGCAAGGGCGTGATTACCATCAACAACAAAGACAAAGAAATTACGGTACAGGATGTGGAGCGTCTGCTGGAAGACTGCCAGCGTATTATGCTCCCCCCCGATCAGCAGATTCTGCACGTGATACCGCAGGAGTTCGTGGTTGACGGGCAGGACGGCATCAGCGACCCCGTGGGCATGAGCGGGATGCGGATGGAAGCCGAGGTTCACATCATTACCGGACTGGTTTCGGCCGCAAAAAACCTCTACCGGTGTGTGGAACGTGCGGGCTTCCAGGTGGCCGACATCATCCTCGAACCGCTGGCCAGCTCGTACGCGGTTCTCGATGACGAAGAAAAAGAAGCGGGCGTGGTACTGGTGGACATCGGCGGCGGAACCACCGACCTGGCCGTATTCCAGGACAACACCATTCGCCATACCGCGGTCATTGCCATTGCCGGCAAAAAAGTGACCGACGATATCCGCGTGGGGCTCAGCGTACTCGACGACCAGGCCGAGAAGCTGAAACATCAGCACGGAGAGTGCTTTGTGGACCTGATCGAGGAGGATGAATCGATCACCATCCCCGGCATTGCGGGACGGCCGCCCAAAGAGATTACGAAGAGCATCCTGGCCAAGATCATCCAGGCAAGGATGGAAGAGATTATGGAGATCATCGCCATTGAGGTGAAGCGAAGCGGCTATGCCGACTCACTGAGCGCAGGCATTGTGCTGAGCGGCGGCGGAGCACTGATCAAGAATATATGTCCGCTGGCCAATGAGGTACTTGGCATGGACGCGAAAATCGGTAAACCACTCGGCCTTGCCGGTGGCCTCACTGAAGAGGTGAACAGCCCGATGTATGCCACCAGTGTTGGGCTGGTACTTCACGCGCTGAAGACCGGAGGCATGGAAAGCCAGGCCATGGTTCCCTCCTCTTCGAAAGATACCGGAGTGGAGAAGGTGATGAACAAGATTACCGACCGCATGAAGAGCTGGTTCAAAGAGCTTTAACAGCAATCACACAGACTACAAAAACAGCAATCTACAGACAACCAATTAATTTGAATTCGAAAAAAGACATTGTGGAAGTCAAAAAGTCCCCTCCTTTTTAAGGAGGGGATTTAGGGGTGGTTAAAAGAGGATT
>PWWL01000328.1 GCA_003561515.1 Balneolaceae bacterium | reverse complement strand
CTCGACGAATTTAACACTATCAAGGTATGTACAGGATATCGCCTTAATGGCGGCGAAACCACTGTATTTCCGCTTGATGCAGGCGAAGTTGAAAAACTGGAACCGATCTACAGGGAATTTCCAGGATGGAACCGTTCAACCCGCGACATTTCCCAATTTGAAGAATTACCGGAAGAAGCCAGAAACTACATCCATTCTATTGAAGAGTATATCGGCGTAAACTTCACCATTATCTCAACGGGTCCTAAACGGAACGAATCTATTGTGCGCTGACTTCAGCCATGGAAAATCCTGCAATATTCCGGGTAGTCTACCAAATAACAGCCGAAAATGGCTTTGATGCCGAACAAATTGCTCAAAATATCTGCATTGAACAATCGGTTGAAATGCCGCTTGATGCTGTTCCGCACCACGTTCGAAGCTCTGTAGCCCGGCTTGAATCCATCTCACAAACCGACACAGAGCGATGGAAGGCCGAAATAGCATTTCCCTCGCTTCTCACAGGTGAAGATCCGACTCAGCTCCTGAATGTCATTTTCGGCAACAGTTCTCTTCTTCCTGGAATAAAGGTTATTGGCGTAGATGACTCTATTCTTACAGCTCTGCTGCCCGGTCCTGCGTTTGGAATAGACGGCATCAGGGAACTACTTGATGTTCATGACAGGCCTCTCAGCTGTACAGCGCTAAAGCCAGTTGGACTATCACCAGAAGAGCTTGCTGAACGCGCATATCATTTTGCTTCCGGCGGAATTGATATCATTAAAGATGACCACGGCCTCACCTCACAGGAAAGTGCTGATTTCACCTCCCGCTTAACCGAATGTATTGCAGCCGTGCGCAATGGTGAACAGAAAAGCGGCAAGCGCACCCTCTACTTTCCCAATATCACCTGTTCACCATCTAAAGTACTTGAGCAGTACTGGGAGGCAGTTGACCTTGGTGCAGATGGTGTATTGATTGCACCTCAATTAACCGGACTTGAAATATTAACGGAGATTGCCCGTGATGCTTCCATTCCCATAATGGCACATCCTTCCTTTTCCGGTTCAATGGTGATTCATGATACCAGGGGAATTTCTGCCCCGCTCTATTATGGCAAACTATGGCGTGCATTCGGAGCCGACTGCATCATATATCCCAATGCCCGAGGACGTTTTACGTTTACACTGGAATTATGCAAAGCGATAAACAGGCAATGCAGGGCTTCCATTTCCGGCATCCGAGCGTCCTTCCCAACACCCGGCGGCGGTATCAACAGAGATTCTGTATCAGACTGGGTAAAGGAGTATGATACGGATACGATTTTCCTGATCGGCGGCAGCCTCTATCAGCATCCCGGCGGACTTGAAACAGCAACATCCGAATTTCAACAACGTTTAATTGAGGGAGGAATATCATGACAAAGAAAACGCAATCCGGCATAATCAAAGCCAAGGGTTACAGCTGGCAAAACGTAGATAAGAAGGAGTATAAAACCGATACCGACAACTTCAGGAATATTCATCGATATTCACTTTTGGGAGAGGATGTGCCTGAACTGAATTTCCAGACGCGCTATTTTGAAATACAACCCGGAGGATATTCATCCCTCGAACTGCACCGCCACCCCCATAGTGTGGTCATTATTCGCGGTGGCGGCTCCCTGGTGCTTGATAATGAGATTCACCCAATTGGACTGCACGATGTTGTATTTATCGCTCCTGAAACCATCCACCAGTTTCATGCTGACACCGATGAACCGCTCGGTTTTCTCTGCATGGTAGACCGCTACCGGGACAAGCCGGCAATTCCAGACGATGATACCATCAAGGCGAGAATTACGAATCGTGCGGTATTGGATAAAATCCGAAAATAGTGTTGAAAAGGATCGGTAAATGGCTTTATATTTAAAGTCTTGAACAAGCGGGAATAGCTCAGAGGTAGAGCATCACCTTGCCAAGGTGAGGGTCGCGGGTTCGACTCCCGTTTCCCGCTCCACAATTTTTATGCTCAATTTGTTATATCAGATTGAGCATTTTTTTTGCCCTCAACTCATTCTGATTTTGAATACTCTGTAGTCAGCTGAAGGAGTTTAAGACTCCATTTCTATTTAAACTGTTCTGGTGTATAAAACCCACTCACCCTTTTTTTCACTTTAACTCATACCTCATATCCTTAGCTGAAAACTTTTGTTTTGTTACATTGAGGCTGAAACCGCTTAAAATAGTTTGATGTTAAACTATTTAACATATATCTTTATTCGAAAGAACAAACCATATGAGGTAACGCCATGACAGATAAAAATAAAGGTATTCACCACATCACGCTTTTAGGCGGTGATGCACAGCGAACCACAGACTTTTACGTTAAAGTTCTGGGGCTTAGAATGATACTCAAGACGGTTAATCAGGATGATCCGTCAACATACCACCTGTTTTTTGCAAACGGCTCCGGCGCACCCGGATCCAGCATCACATTCTTTCCTTGGCCCATGGCAACACAAGGCAAACCCGGAACCGGGGAAACCGTTGCCATTTCGTTTGCTGTGCCGGGAAATTCAGCTCCTTACTGGGCAGAACGCTTTGGACATATGGGAGTAGATTTCGAGGGACCGTTTAATCGCTTCGGGTATGACACAATTCGATTCAGTGATCCCGACCGTGTATCACTTGAGCTGGTTTTTGATCCGGTCGTGAACGACCTGCCTGCCTGGGAGGAAAGTGAAGTACCTGAAGAGTTCGGAATCCGGGGATTTTGGGGAACCACGATGAAACTGACCAATACGAGTGGCACAGAAGACATCCTGGAAGCTATTTTTGGATTCGAGAAGAAAAAAAGCCACGATGCCCTCACCCTCTGGAAAACCGGTGCCTCTACCGGCAGTGCCGTGCTCATCGAAAAGTCGGAGCATAAGCAAGGTACCACCGGACGCGGGACCGTACACCACGTTGCTTTCCGCGCAAAGGACGATGAGGAACAGGAATGGATGCGAAACGAAGCATTGAAACGCGGGCTTTCACCATCACCGGTCATCGACCGTCATGTTTTCAGATCGGTCTATTTCAGGTCGCCGGGCGGAGTGCTCTTTGAGATTGCCACCGACGGCCCCGGTTACAAGTCGGCCCAGCTAGAAGAAGATCTCGGCCACAAGCTGTTTCTCCCCTCCTGGCTCGAAAACCGGCGCGACATGATAGAAAAGCGTCTGCCGGAAATAGAATTATAACGTTCATGACCTTACCTATGAACAATCAACATACGTTCAATCACCATGCCGGTGCAGCCGTTCTTGAGAACGGTGCACCACCGGCACGGGCCAAGGCAGGGATGATCATGCTGCACGGACGCGGTGCCGAAGCGGAACTTCTGCTCTTCAGGGCTCACGAAAAGTTTGATGAAAACGGCGTACTCACCGATGAGTCTACCCGGAGTTTCCTCGGCAAATATCTCTCAGCATACACCGAATGGGTAAAACGCTTCAGCTGAACTCTTGTGGACAGTTCCACTGTCCACAACCACCCCTGACAGCAGTCAATCACACCACTTACAGCTCCGCTGACACACACGTACCCGAAACCAACTCACAAAAAACCATGACTCCTCACTCATCCCTCACCCGGTGTCAATGGGCAGAAAACACATTTGACCAGTACATACGCTATCACGATGAAGAGTGGGGTGTGCATGTACACGACGACCGGGTCCATTTCGAATTCCTGATCCTTGAAGGGGCGCAGGCGGGGCTGAGCTGGAGCACCATCCTGAAAAAACGTGAGGATTACAGAGAAGCGTTTGTCGGTTTCGACCCGGAAAAGGTGGCGCATTTTACGCAGCAGGATGTGGAAAGGCTGCTTCAAAATCCGGGCATTGTCAGGAACAGACTCAAAGTGGATTCGGCGATTCGAAACGCAAAAGGCTTTCTCCAGATACAGGATGAATATGGCTCTTTCAACTCATGGATCTGGAACTTCGTAGATGGCAAACCGGTGGTCAACCACTGGAAAGAGATGCGAGAAGTGCCTGCAAAAACTGAGTTATCTGACCGGATTTCCAAAGAGCTGAAGAAACGCGGGTTCAATTTCGTTGGCAGTACCATTATCTACGCCTATCTGCAGGCCTGCGGGTTGGTGAACGATCACACAACAAACTGCTTTCGCTATCGTGAGCTTACGGCTTCCGGGCAATAATACTGAGTGATCCATGTTTAAAAATTTTTGCGACCAAACTGCGTTCAATTCCTAAATTATGAAAAAACAAGACTCCCCTCCTTCGTAAGGAGGGGCCGGGGGTGGTTGAAACACCCTATCCATGATTGTGATATTGAAAATAAACTACTTGCCTTTTTCTAACCACCCCTTTATCCCCTCCTTGGAAAGCCACATTTGGTCCTGACCCTTCGGGGGAGAGGACTTCCTTACCCATCGGGGACACGATACTAATCGAAATATTGCTACCAGATCATCCTCCAAATAACAAACAGCAGTACAAGGAAGAGCAGTGACATCACGATAAACATTGCCCATGGGAACCGTTTTGGTGGTTCTTCGCCCAGTTCACGATATAGATACCTCCTGAGCAGCTCCGTATTCCTTGTGTTCGCTTTATACGCGGCATCGAACGCATCCCCAAATACAGGCATCAGTCCGCCAAAGAATTCGATCAGCATGTTCCAAACCATTTTCCTCTGCACCCCGGTATCGGCGCCGATCTTCCTTGCTTCGTAGAGAACATAGAGAGACAGGATCAACCCGGCAAAATCGCCGATAACCGGAAGTAAGCCTATCAGCGGACTCAGTCCGAATCTGAACTTTGTGAACGGCACCCTGATGTTGCTGTCGGTGTAGTAGCTGAATCGGTCGAGCCGCTCCAGGGTTCTGCGATATGCTTCTTGTTCAGGCAATACTTTCAACGATTCATATTCAATAAGTAAACTTCATCCAAAAAAGAAGGCCGTATCCCGTCAGGGTCGGCCCTCAAAATCTGAATACTGAAACCTGGTCAGATACGAAGTTCTTTCATAAACCTGGCATTTTCCTGAATCGCATCCAGGGGCGTGGTATCGGTGTATTGCTCCTGCTCCACGATGAAATACTTCATGCCCTGTTCCTTCGCAGCCGAAAGCACAGTCGGGAAATCGATAACCCCGTTTCCCAGGATTACGGATTCCGGTTCATCCCCATTCGAAAGATCTTTTACGTGCGATGATGTAAAACGTCTCGGATAGCGATTGAGCCACTCAACCGGATCCGCATTCGCTGCAACCACCCAGTAAATATCCATCTGGTATTCCACCAGGTCGGGATCGGTATTGTCCATAAGAAGGTCCTGCGGAAGAACGCCATCCATTTCTTCGAACGTGTAGGCGTGGTTGTGGTATGCAAACTTGACTCCCGCCGCGTTTGCCTTCTCACCGATTTCATTAAATTGGTCGGCCATTGCACGGTAGTCGTCGAGGCTCTCCTGCGGGCCAATCCACGGGCACACAAGATACTCCACCCCTATCTCTGCAGCTTCACCGGCTTTGCGTTCAAAATCCTCAAAAACGTCCGCGTGACTCGAAATCATGGTTAGGCCGATGTCATCAAGGAAGCTCTTGAAATTGCGGTTTCCCATTCCCCAAAAAATTCCTTCCGGGCCTTCGAAACTCTCGATCTGCTTGTAGCCAAATTCTGCTACCTGGCGCAGCGTACCCTGTGGGTCATCAAAAATGATATCGCGCAGCGTCCAAAGCTGCAGACCAAACGGCATGGTTTCGCGCGATGGTGACGCGCAGGAACTAATGAAAGGCATACCACCCAAAACTGCGCCGGATGCAATCAGACCCGAGGTTTTCAGAAAACTGCGTCTGGAACATATCATATCGTTTAGATAAGGTTTGATTTGTTAGCATAGAGACTCAGAGAGAATACATAAGAAAAGCAATTCCTGCAAAAAACGGTTACCTTTTGTGCCCGTAAAGTTTCAAAAAAGACAGAATCGGATTCGGAAATGGACCCAAGGCTGAAAAAAGTATTTGCCATGCAGCTTGCTGCAGCGTTCGTGATGATGCTCATCATCAATTACTACGTGCTGAACCTTTCACTGTTTTACAGTGGAGGCCTTGCGCTGTTGGCAACCGTTCTGATTGGAGTTTGGGGCCGGCACCGGTACCGGCGGCATCTCGCCAAAGAAGAGGCGAAAAAGAACGGCTCTGTGTTTTAACGTAAATTCAATAGAATAGTTTGGGTAATGTAGCTCCCCACCTTGAAAAAATGTTTTGTTCAGGGACATGCCTGTTGCCAATTTCAAAGATCTTATCTCGAACTAACGTTAGTTTATTTTGACTTAACGGCACTGCCAAGCCTTCTCATCACTTCATCAGGGCTATGATGTTCACCGGTACGGATCATGCGTAAAACTGCAGAGGTCCATCTCCCGGGTGTAATTATCCGCCTTCCAAGGGCAGCAATGGTCATGTCGCGCTCATTCAGAAGCGTCTGCTTATCTGCCGAAGTATAATATCGCTGTGCGAACAGCCAGGCACCGTCGCGTGCTGCAACAATACTGAAGTTGATGAACATATCGTCCCTGCCTCCGGCAGGCCGTATCAGCAGCCGGAACAGTGGCGATACGGTGCCGATATTTGTCCGGACCCTGTCTACCATCGCCTGAAGAATCTCATTGATTTTCATGTAGTCATCCCGGATGTCATCGAGACGGCCACCTGTTTCCTGAATGGTTTCGGAAGCGGCTATTCCGAGGTCAAGATTGATGTGAGCGTTTATCCCAAGCAGCATCTGTTGCAGCACCAGGTGCCTTGATTCGGCGGATGCCTCAAAGGCCACTTCCCAGCTATGGGTTGGTGTATCGCCGGACCTCCAGGCATCGAAAGCATCAAAAAATCGTTTGGCAAAAATCATGTCGAGCCGTTCCATGCGGGCTACATCCTGAAATGCACCTTTTTCAATTTCTTCTTTCACGCGAATTGTCACCATCCGGTAGAGAATTGCAAAATACCCTGCCCGCAATTGCTCCTTGCTGCACTCATCCACTATCCGGTCCATTTCCCTGATCACGTCATCGATGGTATTCATATGGCAACATCCCTGGTTTGCGGGGTTTGTGGTTTATTGAATTGATTATTTGTTCTGATCTGTACTGTACCCAATCCTCATTAACAGCTAGAATCGTATCAATTTATCGAAATCTATTGCATTTCCAAGACAGTTCAGATACCGGTCACACCGGATTTTTTCACCAAATAACATTCAATCCATCAATACCTGAATCAGAAAGTTCCCGGTCTTTTGTGATGAATTGAGCTCCAAGCTCAATGGCCTGTCTGATCAGCATTTTATCGAATGGGTCTTTATTCCCGATGTCTTTCAGCTTGTGGTAGGATGCCGTTTCTTCGGGAAGTAACGGGATGTTCACGAAACCTGAAGCACTGGACAGCCCGGGCAAATCATCCGGCTTCATATTTACCAGTTCAAGTTTATCCACTTAAACTCTGCGAAAATCTGCGTCAAACTCAGCGCAACTCAGCGAGAAACCAACCCTACTTTACCAGCCTCTTCAGCTCGCTCAGAAGCAGAAGCGCCTCAATGGGCGTCATTCTCTCGGGATCGCTGGCTTCCAGTTTGGTAAGAAGGGTTTCCACATTGGGGTCCATTTGTGATCCGAACAGCGTCATCTGCGGAAGCTGTGCCTGTTTCTCCACGTTCTGAACCACTTTCTTCGCCGCCTCTTTTTTGACGGCCGTTTTTTGCACCGCCCCGTTCCCGTCGTGGCTCACATCGAGGGTATGGCTCTCGAGATTCTTCAGAATTTCTTTTGCGCGATTGATCACCACATCGGGAAGGCCGGCCATATTGGCTACCTGGATGCCGTAGCTATGGTCGGCTCCGCCGCGAACCAGCTTTCGCAGGAAAATCACCTTGCCATCGTGCTCCTTCACCTGCACGTTGAAGTTCTTGATCCGCTCATACCGGGCTTCAAGCTCGTTCAGCTCGTGGTAGTGCGTGGCAAAAAGGGTTTTGGCAGCCACCTCAGGTTTGTTGTGGAGATATTCGGAAAGCGACCATGCGATGCTGAGCCCGTCGAACGTACTTGTTCCGCGGCCAACCTCATCGAGCAGGATCAGCGATTTTGGGGTGGCATTGTTGAGGATGTTGGCAGCCTCGTTCATTTCTACCAGAAAGGTACTTTCGCCGGCAGCAAGGTTGTCGGAGGCACCCACGCGGGTAAAGATTTTATCCACCAAGCCGATCGTTGCCTCAGCGGCCGGCACAAAACTGCCGATCTGGGCCATCAGCACCAGCAGGCCGGTCTGCCGCAGAATGATACTCTTACCCGCCATATTCGGCCCTGTAATCATCAGGATCTGAAACTCGCGGTTGTCGAGGTAGATATCATTCGGAATAAACGGCTCGCCGGCAGGCAGGGTCTTCTCCACCACGGGATGGCGCCCCTTTTTCACGTCTATCACATCATCAGTATTCACTTCGGGCCGCACATAGCTGTTTCGAAACGCCACTTCGGCAAAGCTCTGTATGCAGTCGAGCTCGGCCAGCGCCTGGGCAATCTGCTGTACGTCATCGGCATACTCGGCCACATAAAAGCGAAGCTCTTCAAACAGCTCTCCCTCCAGGGTTTTGCTGCGGTCTTCGGCCGACAGTACTTTCTCCTCCACCTCCTTCAATTCGGGGGTAATGTAGCGCTCGGAATTCACCAGCGTCTGCTTGCGAATAAAATGATCGGGCACCTTGTTCTTGTGCGTATTGGTCACCTCAATGTAGTAACCGAACACCTTGTTGTATCCGATTTTGAGCGACGGAATGCCCGCTTCTTTTGCCAGCTTATCCTTGATCTGTGCAATATATTTCTTCCCGTTGCGGGCAATCTCGCGCAGCTCGTCAAGATCATCATGGAATCCCTCGGCAATCATCCCCCCATCGCGAATGGATGCGGGCGGCTCCTCCACAAGTGCCTTCGAGATTCGCTCCTGCACCTCCACGAGCAGTTTCAGCCGCTCGTTGATCCCGCTCAGCATCAGGTTGTCGCTGTTGCCAATCTGCATCTTGATGCGCGGAATCTGTGCCAGTGAAAGCTGAAGCTGTTTTAGGTCGCGCGCGTTGGTGCGCCCCACGCTAATGCGGCTGATGAGCCTCTCCAGGTCGCCCACCTGCTCCAGCTCATCGCGGAGCTCCTCGCGGCGGTTGTGGTCTTTCACAAGAATTTCCACCGCCTCCAGTCGTTCCTCGATCGATTTCACCTGTTTCAGCGGACGCATGATCCACTTTCTCAGAAGCCTTCCGCCCATCGCCGTGCAGGTCTCATCGAGGATGGATACCAATGTGCCTTCGGTGCCGCCTTCCTGCATGCTGGAGGTAAGCTCCAGGTTCCGTTTTGTGGAACCATCGAGCGACATGTAGTCGGCATTCTCGTAGGCATAAAGCCTGCGGAGATGGCGCAGTGACGACTTCTGGGTCTCCTGCATGTAGTGGAGCAGTGATCCTGCGGCAGTGTGGGCAATCTCCAGCTCTTCCACCCCGTACCCTTTCAGTGAGTGGGTTTTGAAATGATCGGTAAGCAGTTTGTAGCCGTAATCGCCTTCATATACCCAGTCGTCGATGTGGGTGATGTTGTACCCAATCAGTTCGTCGGGAATTTTGTTCTTAAACTTTTTCTGAAGCAGGACTTCTGCCGGCTGAAGCGACTGCAGCAGGCTGTCGAGCTGAAAGCGAGATACCTGGCTCAGGGCAAACTCCCCGGTAGAGATATCAGAAAAGGCGATCCCGGCGGTACCGCCCGTCCAGTATACCGAGGCGATGTAGTTGTTCCGTTTATGATCGAGAAGTTTCTCCGACATGGTGACTCCCGGAGTGGTAATCTCAGTAACCGCCCGGTCCACAATCTTCTTCCCGGCCTTTTTGGCCGTTTCAGGATCTTCGGTCTGTTCGCAAATCGCAACCCGGTAACCGCGCTTCACTAGTTTGGGCAGGTAGGTGTCGAGCGCATGGTAGGGAAAACCGGCAAGCGGGGTTTGGTCGCCCCCGTTATTTCGTTTGGTGAGCGTAATTCCCAGCTCGCGGCTGATCAGCACCGCATCGTCGGCGAAGGTTTCGTAAAAATCCCCCACACGAAAAAGCAGAATGGTGCCGGGGTGTTTCTCTTTAATATCGAAATATTGCCGCATCAGCGGCGTCTGCTTCTTTTTGCTCATCAGGTGGCTGAAATCAACCGGTTAGGTTACTGAAAACATCATGTTGAAAGGTATTGAATTCTCTGCTTTTTTTTGAGGATCTTTCCGTTTTCCAGCTCTAAAACCGCTGATTGGCATTCATATCTTTGTAGCGTATTTTATTCACTGTCTATGATTCAGTTCAATAAAGAAAAACTCAGGCAGTATTGGGATCAGGTTCTCGATCTTACCCTGAAAAAGAACGTCTTTTTCAATGCATCCGCAATTACGTTTAATCTCGTAATCTGTGCAATACCCTTCACTCTGATTCTGATTTCCATTTTAGGGTATGTGCTTTCGATTGATGCCGCATTTGATGAACTTATCCGATATGGAAGGGAACTGCTTCCAAGCCTCAGCTTTGAAACCCAATCGGGCGATTTGATTGAAGGTGCTGTTACGCTCGAAGATTTGATCTTACCCCTGGTTGGCGCTCGTCAGATTTTTGGAATCGTGGGTCTGGTGATTCTGCTTATTTTTGCGCAGGGCCTCTTTCATACGCTTAAGCATGTCATCTTTCAGGTTTTCGAAATAGAAGACCGAAAGCATCCCGCCATGGAGCTTGTTCACAACTTTTTTGCATTCGGAGTAATTGGAGGGGTGTTCATTTTCTTCAGCATGGCTGTATCAATCATATCCCTGTTTAGCTTCGATGATATCGTTGTACCTTACACCGATATCGTAATTGAACTCGGATGGATGGCAGATATGTTTACATTTGTACTGCCTGTGGTGTTTACACCGCTGCTTTTTTATGCCATTTTTCGCTACATCAGCGAACGGCGCATTCATCCGAAAGTGGCACTGGTTGCTTCATTGTCTTACACATTGCTATTCGAGCTGGCCAAATACGGTGTAAGCATCTATCTCGAGTATGCCCTTACGGCCTACCGTTACTTTTACCAGGGATATACCATCCTGATTCTCATCGGGATCTGGGTGTTCTATTCGGCGGCGCTTTTTGTATTTACCTCCATCCTGGCGCGTGCGTATCAGGACGTGTACCTGGAACCTGCTCCTGCCATCGAAAAAAATCCCTATACAGCCATTTCGTGATGCATAGGCCGGGTAACACATTGCCTCACGGGTTTTTTGAAAATCCGGATGTTGTGGATGCGGCACGAAATCTGTTGGGGAAAAAGATCTGCTCGAATGCAGGAGGTGCCTTCACTTCCGGTTACATTATTGAAACTGAAGCCTATTGCGGCCGTAACGACAAAGCCTGCCACGCCAACAACGGCAAGCGCACACCCCGCACCGAAGTAATGTTTGGAGAACCCGGCCGCGCCTACATCTATCTCTGCTACGGAATTCATCATCTGTTCAACGTAGTTACCAACAGGGAAGGCCTGGCAGATGCTGTGCTTGTGAGGGCTGTATTACCTGAACAAGGCATTGAGATCATGAAAGAGAGAAGAATTCTGGATTCAACCAAAAACCTCACAAACGGACCCGGCAAGTTCACACAGGCTATGGGCATCACCACTTCCCTGAACAAGACCCGTCTCTCTGAATCTCCACTATGGCTGGAGGAAAGTGAAATCGAACTCACCGATTCTGCAATATCTGAATCAAAAAGAATCGGTGTTGATTATGCCGGTAGAGATGCGGATCGGCTATGGCGGTTTACGTTCGACCCGCAACAGCTCATATAAAGTCCGTATCCTGGAATTCAGCTGACCCTTGCGATACTTTCGCAATCATTTCTTTACATAATCATGAAACGTTTATGCAGTTATTGTGATTAGCTTGGTCAGAGATGAACAGACAAACACAACAATGTGTTTTACTTTTTTAAAACCAGAATTCTTAATCAATAAATCTTATGTTAAAAAGAACACTAACGCTCATTCCAGCAATTGCCTTGCTTTTTTTCGCATCTGCGTTTGCAATCGAAAATGACAACGACGACAGAGCAACCGCATGGGAAGTTGACCGTGCACACAGTGCCATAAATTTCACGATCAATCACTTCTTTACGCCGGTTGATGGAAATTTTGACGATTACTCAGCCGAAGTACACTTTGACCCTGAAAACCTCGAAGGAAGCCATATAGACGTAACTATTCCGGTTGCTTCAGTTAATACCAGAAATGATCGCCGTGATGATCATCTCAAAACGGATGATTTTTTCAATGCTGACAGATGGCCTGAAATTCGTTTTGTAAGCAGCGAAATAGTTCGAGACGGCGAGAGCAACTTTATTGCTCGCGGCGAGCTAACAATCCGTGACGTAACCTTGGATTTTGATCTTCCCTTTGAGCTTTTGGGTGTGATGGATCACCCGATGCGTGAGAATACTCGTGTGGCAGGGATAGTGGCAAGCGCCGAACTTATGCGCAACGATTTCGGTGTTGGCACCGGCGACTGGCGAGCTACCGCTGTTGTAGGCAATCGCGTAAACATTCAGCTCAATCTTGAGTTACTCGCCACAAATTAAAGTAAATTTACAGCTCAGATACTTCGAAAACCCCGGCACTGACCGGGGTTTTTTATTCCAAACAACCCTCACACTTTTGCTCTGCATGCCTTATATTTAGCATCCAATTTTAAGGCAAACAGTTTCATGAATAAAAAGACATTCTACATCATTGCGGGCTTTATACTTTTTGCCGCACTATCAAGGCTTCTGCCCCACGCATATAACTTTACTCCTTTGGGAGCCATCGCGCTTTTCGGCATGGCTTACTTTAAGGATAAAAAGTGGGCGCTCATCATTCCATTGTTCGCTCTATGGGGCACCGACCTTATTCTGAACAATACCAAGTATGCCGCATTTCATGATGGATTTGCATGGTTCACGGGTGGCATGCTCTTCATTTACGGTTCGTTCGCTATGATTGCCATTCTCGGTTACTATCTGTTTAAAAAAGTATCGGTTGGCCGTGTGATTGGCGGTGCACTCGGAGCCTCAATCATCTTTTTCGTGATCAGTAACTTTGGCGTTTGGCTTAAAAGCCCGATGTATCCGCTCAACTTGGAAGGGCTGATTATGTGCTACACAGCTGCAATACCTTTTTTCCACAATACTCTTGCGGGTGATCTGATCTATTGCAGTGTGCTCTTTGGCGGATATGAGTATTTAAAAAGCCGGTATCCATCACTGCAGCCCGTTGAAGCCGGTGTGTAAATAAACCGGCCCAGAGTGAGTAAACGAATCATCATCATTGGTGCAACTTCGGGAATCGGCGCAGAGCTGGCCCGACAAGCTATTGCAAAAGGCTACATTGTAGGGGGTACAGGACGCCGTACTGAAAGACTGAAAAACCTGAAAGAAGAACTGGGAGAAAACTTTCACTATACGGGAATGGATGTAACCCTTCATGGTGAATCGAAGCTGGCGCTTAACCAATTGATTGAAGAAATGGGCGGAATGGATATCATCGTTCTGAATGCCGGCATATCGAACTATCAGGCTTCTTCAATCACCGGGATGGAGCAGATGATAATTGATGTGAATGTAAGCGGCTTCGTGCAGCTTTTTGGGGAAGCTTTTCAATATTTCAGGAAACAAGGTCGCGGACAGATTGTGGGTGTATCGAGCATCGCCGGTTTGTTCGGTTCATCGAGAGCGGCACCTTACAGTGCCTCCAAAGCATTCATATCTACCTACATGCAGGCATACCGACAGCGGAGTAACAAACTTAAAGACGATATCTTCATCACGGATGTTATTCCGGGTTTTGTGGTAAGCGAAATGACTGAAGGCAAGCGCGGCATGTTTTGGGTTGCAAATACAGAAAAAGCCGTGAGGCAAATGCTTATTGACATCGAAAAGAAAAAACCAGTTTCTTACATCACGAGGCGCTGGCGTCTCATAGCATGGCTCATCAAGCTTACTCCTAACTGGGTTCTTGACCGTCTCTGATTTTGCCGATTCGCTACATCTTGTTTATAGAAAGATGTATAGAAGCAGAAGAATAAATGGCAGGGAGAAAATCCAGTTGCCGGGGTAATATGTGGTATACGTTCTCTTCATCTTTGCTCCGTCGTTATTCTCTTCTTTTCATACACCGCATTCTCTCAAAATGTTTCCGGTGTTGAATCTCGCGATACTTCAATCTATTATCGTTAATATCAACATACTCAATAGCGTATAGATATTCGCTTAAAACTGCCTAATCAATGTTAGGAAGTTCACCATTATGAAAGACCTGACAGAGTCCGAAGGTCTTGTCAGCGTCGAAAATCACATTTAATCACTTGCACACGAAACTTCTTTCGTGCAATCGAACTATTCCTTGTGCCCCTTGTGCCCACCCTTTTGTTCATCGTGGTTAAAAACCCGACCCGGATTTCAACCTCATTCTTAAACTCTGGCTGCTTTTAAAAACTCAACCCAGCCACCCCTCCCGGTCAAGATTCCTGTACTGAATCGCCTCCGCGATATGGTGCGATTGAATGGCCTCCGATCTGTCAAGATCCGCAACGGTTCTCGACACCTTCAGGATTCTGTCGAATGCACGGGCTGACAGCCCCAGCGAGTTCATCGCTTTTTTCATCATAGCTTCGCCCGCTTCGTCGATTTTGCAGATTTTCCGAGCCATCTTGGTGCTCATCTGCGCGTTGCAGTACACCCCCTCCATGCCCATAAACCTGCGCGCCTGTATTTCACGCGCCTCAATCACGCGGCTGCGGATGGATGCCGACGACTCTCCTTTCGTCTTGGCCGACAGCTCATCAAAGCTCACCTTATCCCCCTCCACGTGCAGGTCGATGCGGTCGAGCAGCGGTCCGCTGATTTTACCCAGGTACCGCTGCATCTGGATATTTGCCGCCCCGTTGCTTTCATCAGGATCGTGCCAGTCGCCCGTGGGTGACGGGTTCATCGAAGCCACCAGCATAATCCGGCTCGGATAGCACACGCTCATCCTGGCCCGCGAAATACTCACAAAACCATCCTCCAGCGGCTGCCTCATAACTTCGAGCGCACTTCGCTTGAATTCAGGCAGTTCATCCAGGAACAGCACGCCGTTATGCGCCATCGAAATTTCACCCGGCATGGGGATGCTGCCGCCCCCGACCAAGGCAACGTCCGACACAGTATGATGCGGACTTCTGAACGGGCGGTGGGTTACCAGCGACCTTCCCGCTTCCATCAGGCCGGCAACCGAGTGGATCTTTGTGGTTTCAAGTGCCTCGTTCAGGGTAAGCGGAGGCAGGATGGTGGGAATACGCCGGGCCATCATGGTTTTGCCTGAACCCGGTGGGCCAACCATAATTACATTATGCCCTCCGGACGCCGCCACCTCCAGTGCCCGTTTAACCGTTTCCTGTCCGCGCACATCCTCAAAGTCGAGCGCTTCGGCCTGTCCGTTTGTGCTGAACAGGGAGTGCGGATCAATTTGAATCGGCTGCATCGTTCGTTCATTCTCGAGCCAGCGCATTACCTGGTGCAGGTTTTCGAAAGCCATCACGCTGATGCCGTCCACCACGGCAGCCTCGTTGCCGTTGTCTTTGGGTACCAGCACATACTCCAGTCCCCGGTTCCGGGCCTCCACCGCCATCGGCAGTACGCCCTTCACAGGCCTGAGCTGTCCGTCAAGCGCCAGCTCACCCAGTATCAGCGACTGTTCCAGCTTGTCGGTTACAATCTGTTCCGATACCGCCAGCAGGCTCACGGCAATGGGCAGGTCGAACGCGCTTCCTTCCTTTGGCAGATCAGCCGGAGCCAGGTTCACCGTAATGCGGCCTCTCGGGAACCGTGCACCCGCATTTTTCAGCGCGGCATCGATGCGGTCTTTCGACTCGCTCACGGCGCGGTCGGGCAGCCCCACCAGAAAATACTTCGGCACCCCGCCGCTCATATTCACTTCCACTTCAATCAATCGTGCATCCACTCCGATGGTGGACGCGCAGTAAACTCTCGACAGCATAATTCAATTCTCCTGTATCTTTTACATACTCCTTCTCGTAGTATGAACCATGAAAACGAAATCCCTTACACATTTTTTTGAAAAAAGAGGTGATATCATGGAAAAAACCGAAACACCCATCATGGAAGAGATCCGCGGAACCATTGACGAGATCATAACCCAGATCAAGCGTCTGATCCGCGAAGGCAACGCCCGCAGGGTGATTGTGAAGAACAGCGAAGGTAAAATACTGTTTCAGAGCCAGCTTACCCTCGGCGTGGCAGGAACCGCTTTCTTTGTGCTTTATGCCCCTGTTTTTACAGCCATCACCACACTGGTGCTTTATGTAAGCGATGTGCGCGTTTTCGTGGAAAAAGAGGCTGACGAAAACCGCGATGAGTACGAGGTGGAAGCTGAAGTGATCGAGATTGACGAGGAAGAAGAGAAGAAAGAGAAAGAGAAGAAGCAGGAAAAGGATGAATCGGACAAGACGGTAGGCAAGAAAAAGAAATAGAGTTGGAGGTTCTGCTTTTTCGGACTCACCCCCTGTCCCCATATGCGTTAACTTAAGTCTTAATAAGTTGAATTGAGGTTCTCCCCTCCTTTTTAAGGAGGGGCTGGGGGTGGTTAAAAAAAGACTTGATTCTCTTTTAAGAAGCTGTATAAGTTACAGTTACACCACTTGAACCTCCCCTTAATCCCCTCCATGAAAATGAGGGGAATTCTCGAACATTATCAATAACTTCGCCTAACAAACTTATGTTAGCGCTTATACCCCCTGTCCCCCTTATACGTTGATTTTGCACAAATAATCTGCAATTTGGCAATAAGGAGGGTATGTCCCCCTGGCACCTGATGCCGGAAGAGAGATTCTCCTTTGTCAAGTTGAGTTCG
>PWWL01000015.1 GCA_003561515.1 Balneolaceae bacterium | reverse complement strand
TTCAGGGAAATCGGTGAAGAATACTGCCTCGAACACTATCTCAACTCGCCGGGCAACTTTACGGCATCCAAAATGAAGTGGGTTATTGATAACGAGCCTGAAGTGTTCGAAAAAGCTCATAAAATAATGCTCCCGGGCGACTACATCTCTCTGAAGATGACAGGCAACATCAGCACCACACACACCGGGCTATCTGAAGGAATTCTCTGGGACTATGCTGAAAAGCGCACAGCTCACGTGCTGATGCAGCATTATGGCATCCCCGACAGGCTTCTTCCCGAGGCGCATCCATCCTTTCATGAACACGGAACACTTCTCGCCGATACGGCAGATGAACTTGGCCTCAAAAAAGGCACTCCCATAACCTATAAAGCGGGCGATCAGCCCAACAACGCGTTTTCTCTGAATGTTTTGAACCCGGGCGAAACGGCAGCCACGGCGGGGACATCCGGGGTGATCTATGCCGTTACCGATAAGCGAGCGTACGATGAAAAATCACGGGTCAACACCTTCATCCATGTAAATAATCGCGAAGAGTTACCCCGTAACGGCGTGCTGCTTTGTGTGAACGGTACCGGAATTCTGAATAGCTGGCTCAGGCACAACCTGTCGGACACCGGAACACTCGATTACAACGAAATGAACCGGCTTGCCATGGAGATACCTCACGGATCCGACGGCCTGACCATTCTCCCGTTTGGCAATGGCGCTGAACGCATTCTCAACAACCGTGATATCGGATCACATTTTTTGAACCTTGATTTCAACCGCCATAGCAGAGCGCATCTGTTCCGGGCAGCGCAGGAAGGTATTTCCTTCGCACTGCGGTACGGATTTGAAATCATGAACGAAATGGGCCTGAAAGCCGAAAGAGTAAAAGCCGGCAGGGCCAACATGTTCCGGAGTCCTCTGTTCAGGGAGTTATTTGTGAACAGTACCGGCTCGGTCCTTGAACTTTATCGCACCGATGGATCTGAAGGTGCTGCCCGGGGCGCCGGTATCGGAGCGGGAATCTTCAGCAATGCATCCGATGCCTTCCATGGCCTCGAAAAACTGGAAGTCATCGAACCCGACCCGGAACAGATGAAAATATACGAAGAGCTTTACCAGAACTGGCTATCGAATCTCAACCATTTTCGTAAATAACTTCAACTTAACCTTAGTTCGACATAAGATCTTTGAATTTGGCAACAAGCAAGTCCCCTCCTTCTCAAGGAGGGGATTTAGGGGTGGTTGAAAACTTTGGTTTATAAATACATTTTTATTCGAAGCACAAATCAATGCAAAAGGATTTACGTAATAACTTAATTTTTAAATCACACCACCCATGCCACAATCAAGCCAATACTTCCCCGCCGTCAAAAAAATCCGTTACGAAGGCCCCGAAACCGACAACCCCCTGGCCTTCACCCATTATGATGAAAACCGGATTGTGGCCGGTAAGCCCATGAAAGACCACTTCCGGTTTGCCGTAGCATACTGGCACTCGTTCTGCAATGAAAACAGTGATCCGTTCGGAATCGGAACGAGGAACTTACCATGGAATAAATCCACTGACCCAATCGAAAACGTCAAATACCGCCTGGAAGCTGCCTTCGAATTCCTCACCAAGCTGGGAGTTCCCTACTACTGCTTTCACGACCGAGACCTTGCCCCGGAGGGTCAAACCATCGGCGAAACAGAGAAAAATCTTGAAGTACTTGTGAACCTGGCAAAACAGCACCAGCGTGATACCGGCGTAAAACTGCTCTGGGGAACAGCCAATCTCTTCACCCACCCGCGATACATGAATGGTGCGGCCACCAATCCCGATTTTGGCGTGGTGTGCCACGCCGCGGCACAGGTGAAAGCCGCACTGGATGCCACGGTGGAATTGGGCGGCGAGAACTACGTGTTCTGGGGCGGACGAGAAGGCTACATGAGCCTGCTCAATACCGACATGAAACGGGAACTCGACCACATGGGGGCTTTTCTAAGGGCTGCACGCGACTATGGCCGAAAAATCGGCTTCAAAGGCAACTTCCTGATCGAACCCAAACCGATGGAGCCCACCAAACACCAATACGATTTTGATGCAGCAACCGTAATCGGCTTCCTCCGTGAACATGATCTGCTCGATGATTTCAAACTGAACATTGAAGCCAATCACGCCACGCTGGCCAAACACACCTTTTCGCACGATGTGATGCTTGCCGCCCAATACGGACTGCTCGGCAGCATCGACGCCAACCGGGGCGATAACCAGAATGGCTGGGATACCGACTACTTCCCGACAAACCTCTACGATGCCGTGGAAATCATGATGATACTGCTCGAACATGGCGGCATTACTCCCGGCGGACTCAACTTCGACGCCAAAATCCGCCGCAACTCGACCGATCCCGAAGATCTCTTCTATGCTCACATCGGCGGAATGGATACGTTTGCCCGTGGCTTGCTCATTGCAGACGAAATCCTCAACAATTCGGAATACAAGGATCTCAGGGATGGGCGCTACCGTTCGTTTGATTCCGGCCCGGGCAAAGAATTTGCTGCCGGGAAGCTATCCCTCGAAGAACTCCGGGTGCATGCCATCAAACACGGTGAATCCGAAATGCGAAGCAGCAAACAGGAGCTATTCGAAAACCTTATTAACAGATATATTCGCTGAACCACTGTTACCACATAAGTTTGAATCCCTCCGTGTTCTTCCGTGCTTCCGTGGCATTTTATTCAGTGCCTTGTGCATGGCATTTAATGAAGCAAAACTTCCGCCGAGGAGCTCAGTAACTCAAGAACCATCCATGCCTGATTTCGGTTTAGATAAAAACGAAATCTGACACCTCATTATGCCCGAAGGACCTGAAGTACATCGCGAAGCCGACAACATAAGAGCCGCAATCAACGGTGATCAGCCCATTTACATCTACTTTCATCATGAGCACCTCAAGCCGTTCGAAAAAGAACTGGCCGGACTGAAAGTCCAAAATGTGGAAGCTCACGGAAAAGGCCTTGTCATCTCGTTTGAGGATGATTTCCATCTTTTCACGCACAACCAGCTGTACGGCAAGTGGTATATCAAACCGGCGGGCAGTTATCCCAAAACCAACCGCGAGCTGCGCGTCGAGATACGAACCGACCAGAAATCGGCACTGCTCTACAGCGCCAGCGATATTGATGTAATGGATGGAGAATCGCTGGTCGAACATCCCTATCTCAGTAAACTTGGTCCCGACCTTTTGAAAAATCCGACCCCGGAACAAATCGCTGAACGTGCGGCCGATGACGATTTCAAACGAAAATCATTCGCCTCTCTCCTGCTCAACCAAGGATTTCTTAGCGGTGTAGGCAACTACCTGAGAACCGAAATCCTATTCGATTCACAACTTTATCCGGCGCAAAAACCGAAAGACCTGAGCGATGAGCAATTGATCCGTTTTGGGCGATCAGCCCTGGTCATCACTCGCAGAGCCTACCAAACAGGCGGTGTTACCGTGAAGGAAGAACTGATGCGAGAACTCAAAAAGAACGGCACCAAACGCCGCGATTATCGCCATTACCTGTTTGGCCGTGCCGGTAAACCGTGCAGGGTTTGCGGTACAGAAATCCAAAAGCTGGCGATGAGCGGAAGGAGAATTTATATTTGTGATGCATGTCAGATACACCAATGAGTTTCAAGCCAAGGAGTTACGACCCGGGTTCTTTTCTCCCAGCCGTTCATTTGATAAAGAGAGGTTATTTCGCGGACCGTTAAGGATAAAACCTTCATCCGAAGAAATACCGCACATATAGATTTTTTTTTGATTTTACTCACATAATCAAAAAATTGAAGTACACGACACGAGTTTTTCGCGTGTACGAGCTTGTCGAGATAAAACGGAAATTATAGACAAAATGGAGAAGATCTTATGAGGCATTTCATATGCGTTTTGATCATGTTAATTGGTGGTTTTGTATTTGGCTCTTGTGAATCGAGTCAACAAGAACTTGCCCATAGCCCTGTAACTGCTGAAGTATCAGAATCGGCAATTGACTCTTTGATTGCCCTCATGACGCTGGATGAGAAAATCGGCATGCTGCATGCCAGCTCCTCATTCACTTCCGGTGGAGTGCCGCGGCTCGGTATCCCGGAACTTACGTTTTCAGATGGTCCACACGGTGTAAGACATGAACACGGAAGAGGATGGTATGCTTTAGATGGTTATGATGACCAGGCTACGTACCTTCCCGTAGGTATCAATCTTGCCTCTACATGGAATAAGGACCTTGGATATATATATGGCGAGGTATTGGGCAATGAAGCCAAAGAGAGAGGAAAAGACGTTCTTCTTGGACCGGGTGTAAATATTATTCGTAGCCCGTTAAACGGAAGAAATTTTGAGTACTTAAGTGAAGACCCCTTCCTGACCGGAAGAATGGCTGCCGGTTATGTATTAGGCCTTCAAGCTCAGGGAGTCGCGGCTTGTCCCAAACACTATGCGGCCAATAATCAGGAGACCGATCGCCACAATATTGATGCAATTGTAAGCAAACGCGCACTTCACGAAATCTATTTTCCTGCATTCAGAGATGTGGTTCAGAAAGGTGGTGCCTGGAGCATAATGGGTGCTTACAACAAAATAAACGGGCAATACACCACGCACCACGAATATCTGAATAATGAGATTTTAAAAGGAAAGTGGGAATTTGATGGAGTAGTGGTCAGTGACTGGGCATCGGTGAAAGATACGCGTGAAGCCTTACTCTATGGAACAGACATCGAAATGGGTACCGAACTGCTGCGTGATTTTGATAACCCCGTCTATGAAGAATTCTACCTTGCTCGTCC
>PWWL01000373.1 GCA_003561515.1 Balneolaceae bacterium | reverse complement strand
CCTCTCGAGAGGGGATTTAGGGGTGTGTTCGTGAATAGGATGAATTTTTGATAAAACACTGTCAACATTGCTGCATGAAATCTGATACCCATACAGGTGTCCCCAATGTGTCTCGGGAATGAGATAAACTTCTGCATAGAACATGTGATAGCAATCACCAAAACACATTACCCCGGCTCCAAACAAAGCAACTTAATTCACTTACAGCCCAATGCTCGACGTACAAAAGCTCACCAAGAAAATTGACGGAAAAGTGATTGTGGAGGATATCTCCTTCCGGCTCGAGGAAGGGGAGATTCTTGGCTTTGTGGGGCCGAACGGAGCCGGAAAAACCACAACCCTGCGTATGCTGGCCTGCTGCACCATGCCGGCCTCAGGTACCGCGAAGCTCGACGGACTCGACCTGGTGAAAGATGATATGGAGGTGAGAAAGCGAATTGGGTATCTGCCCGAAGTGCCGCCTCTCTACGAATATATGAAGGTGCGAATCTATCTCGAGACTGTTGCAGGGTTTAAAGGCATTTCGAAGCCGAGCCTAAAGGATGAAGTAGACAGGGCCATTCAGCGGTGCTATATCGGTGATATGGCAAAACGTGAAATCGGCAAGCTGTCGAAAGGATACAGGCAGCGCGTTGGCCTGGCTCAGGCAATTTTGGGGAGCCCGCGGCTGTTGCTCCTCGATGAGCCGACCTCAAGCCTCGACCCGGGGCAGATCAGCGAAATGCGCGATATTATCCGCGAGGCATCAGGCAATACCATGGTCATTTTCAGCACGCACATTCTACAGGAGATTCAGAACCTCTGCGATCGTGTGGTGCTCATCAAAAACGGAAGACTCAAATACCAGGGAAGGCTCGATCAATACGATCTGTCAACCGATGGACAGCGCAACCTGATGCTGAAACTGCGGGGAGACAGAAGCGAAATTGAGTCGGTGCTTGAATCCTTCAATTCCGGGCTGCGCTATGAGCTGGAAAAAGCGAAAAACGGGCTGCCATTGAAGGTATCTCTTCATTTTGAAGATAGTGACAAATTGCAAAACCTGATTCTGACGAAGCTGCTTGGAAAAAACGTTGGAATTCTTGAAGTAACTCCTCTTGCCAGGGACCTGGAAGAGACAATTTTACAGTTTATGAGAAGTGAATAGGAATAGAGCAAGCCATTCGTAATAAACATGCTGAACATTTACCGCAAAGAACTTTTCAACTATTTCTGGAGCCCGATTGCCTATATCGTGATTCCGGTTTTCCTTTTTATCAGCGGGTATTTTTTCTCGTTCAGCCTCTACTATCTGAAAGTGGCCACAATGAGCAATGCGTTTCACAACATGGCGATACTGCTGTTGCTTCTGGCCCCGGTTATCACCATGCGGCTGCTGGCGGAGGAGAAAAAGTCGGGAACCCTCGAGCTGCTTTTCAGCATGCCGGTTTCAATAGGAAACCTTCTTTTGGGCAAGTTTCTTGCGGGTATTACCCTGCTGGCAATCATGCTGTTATGCACCTTTGTGTTTCTGATTCCTCTGATGATCCACAGTGAGCCAGACTTTGGCCCGATATGGACGGGATATTTTGGAATTTTTCTGATCGGCACGGCCTATATCGCCATCGGCCTTTTTGTGTCGTCACTCACCGAAAACCAGATTGTGGCGGCACTCGGTACAACAGCCATTTTAATTCTGCTCTGGTTTATTCGCTATATTGGCAGTTTTGAGGCACTTCAGTTTATCAATCTGCCATTCGACTTTATATCGGTTTCAACCCACCAGGGTGAGTTTGTTCGCGGGTTGATCAATTTTTCATCCATCATTTATCTGCTCAGCCTCACCGGGCTTTTTTACGGCCTTACCTGGCTGAGGGTACACCTGATGAGATATGGTTAAATAGTTTCTCAAAAATGCTGACAGGCCTGGTTCGGCTGTCTGCTTGTTCTACAATAAATATCTGTATGAATAAACTATCAGCATCCATCATCGCCGTAAGCCTTGTAACAGGCGTCTTTTTCATTAATCTGATTGCAGGTGAACTTGATTTCCGTGTCGATACCACGCGCGACAGCCTCTATTCACTTTCGAATCAATCGCGTGATATTCTGAATCAGCTCGATGATGAGGTAAATATTGTTCATTTCTACATTCAGAACGATCCGCGCTATACTCCCACGCTCGAACTGCTCCGCGAATACAGGCGCAGCTCTCCACACATTAATGTTCAGCTTTATGATATTAACAGCAGTCCCTCGGCGGCCGACCGCTACAATGTTCGTTTTCACGGTACAACCGTCATCGAAAAGGGCGGACGAAGGGTTGAGGTGTATGGCAGCGATGAAGTGAGCGTATCGAACGGCATTTACCAGCTGCTTCACGATTCGGAGAAGAAGATCTACTTTACAGGCGGACACGGTGAGTATGATATCTTCAGTCGTGTTTCGGAAGATCACCTGGAGCTTGAAGGTGAGGAAGACCGCCCAATCTTTATCCATCAGAAGCAGGGGATGCTGAAGTTGAAAGAAACGCTGGAGCTGATGAGCTTTGAGGTAGATCAGTTATTTCTGCAGCGTGAGGGAAGAGTACCCGCGGACGCCGACCTGCTGGTGATTGCCTCCCCCATGGAGCCTTTTCTTCCCCTCGAAATTGAAGCAATCAGGGAGTACATGGACAACGGAGGGAACCTCCTCATAACCCTTCGCCCGTTTATTGACGGCGGTTTAAGCGGAATTCTTGAAGAGTTCGGGGTGATTCCGCAGAATAACATGGTCATCGATTTTGGCAATCATTTCTGGAATGATGCCATGGCGCCTGCGGTGGGCAGTTACGAGGAGCATGTCATTACCCAGGATCTCGCCCTCACATTTTTTCCTGGAATCCAGGAGCTTCGGATTGCTGAAACGCTGCCCGACGGGATCAGGCCTTTGGTTTTGTTCAGTTCAACCGGTCAGAGCGTAACCGTAAATAGTGCTGAAGAAATCGAGCAGCTTCGTTCGGCAAGGATTTCACCGGATAGCTTTGGCATGATGGCGGTTGTTGAAGCAAGCCGAAACGGAACAGAAAACCGTGTAGCTGCCATCGGATCCGGAAGCTTCGCCTCCAATGAATACCTGAATCACCTGGGCAATCAGCGTCTCATTACGAATACGATCAACTGGCTGCTCGATGAAGAGGTTATGCTCGACCTTGAACCGGTAAACTACGAGCTGCCGGTAATAAACCTCACCAACAGGCAGCTTCGAAATACTTTCCTGCTTTCGTCGGTTCTGATTCCGGGTTTATTTACGATTGTCGGCATAGCTGTATGGTACAGGAGGAGGCGCGAATGAATGAGATAAGTAAGCCGGCAAGGCAATCGGCGGCGGTGGCTGGAGTTACAGCCATGCTTTATCTGCTTGTGGTTCTCTTTAAACCGGAACCTCATTTCCATTCGGATGAAGGACTCGATATACTGGGGCATGACGACCATATCCACGTGGTTTATCGGGCGGTGTATGAACTGGATCCGGCCGATATTGAGTCCGTTACCGCCTATTTTCCGGATAAACAGGCTGTTGTCAGAATTGAGGGCGGCAGAGCCATGACGGGCCGGATTAACTCAGGCTGTGGAGAAGTAAGAGAGTGGGCAACGCGCTATCCCGAAACCTACAGGGAATGGGAGCTGCCTGAAAGGGACGCCAGGGAGCTCAGAAATCTCTACTCAAAAATTACGCCCGACTTCAGGATCACATCTCCGCCGGAAGGCGAAACATACGGGCTTCATTCACCCGACGGCTGTATGTTAATCGAGGCCTCAGGTGAACGGATTTTTTTGCAGTTCGGCCGCGAAAGCGCACAGGGATATTCACGCTATCTCCGCGTTAATGGAGGAGAACATCTGTTCATTGTATCCCGTTACTTCTACACCACACTTGAGGAAATGGCCGGATAATTCGGGGAATGCCCCATATTGGATTTGTTGAAGTTTTAATAGATTGCTTAATACAGACTAACCGCAAGAAATAAAGAGACAAGCGGCCGCAAGGTAGCAACCCGAAAAAATATTGGAGTCAGCCATGAAAAAAATGTTCAAACACGCCATTGTAGCTCTCGACCTTTCTGAAACAAGTGATCTCATAATGGATTCGGTTCCGCATCTGAAAAAGTTCGGTACGGAGAAGATTACACTGGTCACGGTAGTGCCCGTTCCATATACAGGTGAGAGGTCAGAATTCAGTACCGATGATGAGCGTCAAATTCTGAAGGCATATAAGAAACAGCTTGAAGATGCCGGATTTGAGGTCCGTTTTGAAATTCGCAGCGGTGTGCACTTTTATCCTCCAACCGAAATTCTGGAAGAAGCCGAGAGGTGTGACGCCGATTACGTGGTGATTGCAAACCGCGGACATAGCAAGGTTCAGGAAATGCTGCTCGGTAGTACCGCATCTGAACTCCTTCAGCGATCACCTCTTCCTGTTTATCTCATAAATGTAGAGATAGAATGGCATGACGATGATTCCGACAAAAGAAAGATGGTTCTTTCGCAGGCAGCCGAAAAGTCACTCAATCATATTCTTTTTGCGACCGACTTTTCTGACACGGCCAACCGTGCGTTGGATGTTGTCAAGTTTTTTGAAGAGCAGGGCATCGTGAAGAAAATCTCCATGATCCACGTGCAGGGGCATCACTACATGGCGCTGAATGACCCGGCCACATTCGAAGAGGTAACCCGCAAAAACCGGGAACAGCTCGATAAAATCCGGAATTCACTGTCTGACAACACCCGTAATGAAACCGATATTATTGTAACGTTCGGCACACCTGCCAAAGAAATTGTTCAGGCCGCCGAAGAGAAGGG
>PWWL01000174.1 GCA_003561515.1 Balneolaceae bacterium | reverse complement strand
CGTTCCGCTCATGAACAGCGGCTGAGCAAATACTTCTTCAAAAAGCGACTTCATCGGAAAGCCGATCGCGCCGGTCACGAACACTGAAAGCAGGCCGTAAAAGGTGAGCCTTCGATAAAGGTCGCCTTTGGGCGATCTCTCGCCTGTTTTCCACTCCCAGAAGCCGGAGAGTGTCCACGTCAGGTATTTGGTGAGGCTGTCGCGGAACACGTATGCTATGGATACAAGTGTGCCCACATGCACAATCAGGTCGAAAAGAATCATTTCTGCCGATTCGGGGTCCGGCAGCTCAATTCCACGGCTGATGAGAAAGTGCTGCATCAGTGCAAGGTGGCTTGTCGAGCTCACCGGAAAAAACATGAATATCCCCTGGATGATCCCCAGCAGGATGGCTACCCATATGGCCATGAATCTATACTATATGCTCTTGTGGTTTCGGCAGAATAATCTGCCCTGTGAAAATGAAGCCTCAATTATAATGAATAAATCAGTCAGACTCCGAACCTTTACAGAATTCTATTCCTGGCTTCACAAATAACCATATCACTGATCAAAGATAAGATACAGACAGGCTTGTAAGACATCAATTTCCAAAGGTGTATCCTTGCCTCTGAAACTACTGCGGAGTTACACTGTTTTAACCCCGTACTCTATCAAGATTAAATATGGCCTTCGGGCCAACTTTGTCACAAGGAAACAATAGATTAGCAGAGGGCTTTGCAGATGCGAAAGTGAACGTTACTCAACCGGCTCGAGATTCTCCAATTCCTCATCTTTGAAGAGTCGCGATTTTATCATAAACCGCACACCAAGCGGGATTTCTATCGAAAAGCTTGACCCGCGGCCCGGCTTCACATCAAGGGTAAGCTGCATGTGCTTCCAATATTCAAACTGGTCTTTGGCCATGTAGAAAGGCGCGCCATATACTTCTCCCAGCTTCACATCACTCTTGCCCACCCTGAACTGGCCTGCTTTATAGCACATGGGCGAGGAACCGTCGCAGCATCCGCCGCTCTGGTGAAACATCAGCTCTCCATGCTTATCACGGAGCTGATCCATAATCTCTTTTGCTTCATCGGTGATCAAAACTCTTTTTACAATCATAGCTGCTCTGCAATACTTCAATTGTTGTTCTTATTAAAAAAATCCCCGGCCCCACTGCACCGGGGATTGTGGTCTGGATTTGGGACCAACGCTGTTTAGAAGAATCCAAGGGCTTTCTTATCGTATGATATCAGCATGTTCTTGGTCTGTTGATAATGGCTCAGCATCATCTTGTGATTTTCACGGCCAAAGCCCGATTTCTTGTATCCTCCGAATGCTGCATGAGCCGGATATGCATGATAGCAGTTCACCCACACTCGACCTGCCTTGATGGCTCGCGGTACCTGGTAGAGCTGATGAGCATCACGCGTCCACACACCGGCGCCGAGACCATACAGAGTGTCATTCGACATAGCAATGGCTTCATCCACGTCCTTGAATGTTGTGAGTGAAGTTACGGGGCCGAATATTTCTTCCTGGAAGATTCTCATGGAGTTATTCCCGGTAAAGATAGTGGGCTGTATGTAGTAACCATCAGCGATGCCGTTTCCTTTACCAACCTCTGCTCGTCCACCGCCAACCAGCACTTTGGCACCCTCCTCACGTCCTACCTCAAAGTAATTCAGGACCTTTTCAAACTGATCGTTCGATGCCTGAGCACCAACCATGGTTTCATCATCCAGCGGATGACCCATTTTGATCTTCTTCACGCGTTCAACAACACGCTCTGTGAATGCTTCGGCGATCGATTCCTGAACAAGGATTCGCGATGGACATGTGCAAACCTCACCCTGGTTCAATGCAAACATGGCTGCACCTTCAAGGCATTTGTCGAAGTACTCGTCATCGGCATCCATCACGCTTTCAAAGAAAACGTTTGGGCTTTTACCGCCCAGCTCAAGGGTAACTGGAATGATATTTTCCGAGGCAAACTGCATGATAAGCCGGCCGGTGGTTGTTTCGCCGGTGAAAGCAAGCTTTGCAATTCTGTCACTGGTTGCAAGCGGCTGCCCTGCTTCTGGACCAAAACCATTTACAACATTAAGGGCTCCGGGCGGAATGAGATCACCCACCAGTTCCAGCATCACCATAATGCTCGATGGTGTTTGTTCGGCAGGTTTTACCACCACGCAATTACCTGCAGCCAACGCCGGAGCAATTTTCCATGCCGCCATCAGAAGTGGGAAGTTCCATGGGATGATTTGTCCCACTACACCCAAAGGCTCTGGCAGGTTAATTGAAACCGTATGCTTATCATGTTCCGATATTCCGCCTTCCTGAGTCCTGATAGCGGCAGCAAAATAGCGATAATGATCTACAACCAGCGGTAGATCGGCATTCATGGTTTCCCGAATCGGTTTACCGTTTTCAATGGTCTCGACCCGGGCCAGAAGCTCGAGGTTTTCTTCAATCACATCCGCCATTTTATTTAGCAGCGATGCTCTTTCTGCTGCAGATGAGCTGTTCCATTCGGGCGCGGCTTTATGAGCGGCATCCAGTGCAAGCTCTATATCCTTCTCGTTCGATCTGGCTGCTTTTGTGAACGGTTTTCCATCAACCGGTGAAATATTGTCAAAATATTCACCGTCAACCGGCGGCACAAATTTGCCTCCGATGTAATTATCATACTTCTCTTTAAACTTCGGGCGTTCGTGTAACATGATGTACTCCAATCATTAATTTTGGTTTGTACAATAACATGTTGATAAAAGCGCTTCCAAACTCGGACGAGCGTCTCAAAAAATTGCTCTATTGTCTCAATTTGGTTTTGGAATGACCGTTGTATATAATGTTTAACCGCCTGATTTGGGGTTTTCAGGCTTAACTTTTTCCTGTACCGACTATGAATAGTGTATTTTATGCCCATCAAACCACACCGCAAAAGCTTGTGGAAAACAGGACCAGCTACGCGGGAAATGATGCTGTATTCTCGGTATATGATACCTATGAAATTGCCAACAGGGTTGAGCTTCATGCATCGAGCCCCATGTACTGTGGTATGATTTCCGGAAAAAAAGTGATCCACTCCGGTGATGAGACGCCATTTGATTTTGTACCCAGTGAAAGTTTAGTGCTACCTCCTAACCAATCCATTTACATCGATTTTCCCGATGCCAAAATGGATGAGCCCACTAAGTGCATCACGGTTGAGCTGCCGCTTTCAAGAGTTAATGATATTGTTGCCCGAATGAACGACATGATTCCGCGCAGCCGTCAGTCAGGTGACTGGGAGTACGATTCCAAACAATCCGTTCATTTTAAAAATACAGGTTCGGTAGATCTGCTGATTCGTAAACTGTTCTACATCTTTACTGAAGAACATAAGCAGCGAGATCTACTCGTAGATTTGAATACTTCTGAGCTGATTGTGCATATGCTCCAAACGGAATCGAGGGCAATACTTCTTAAAAATTACCGTGAGCACGTTACCAGGAGTGGGTTGGCTGCTGCTATCGAACACATACACGACAATCTCGACGGTCCTATCTCATCTGATAAGCTGGCCTCCGTAGCCTGCATGAGCAAAGCGTCGTTTTATCGCTACTTTAAAAATGAATTTGGGATGAGTCCGGTCGAATACATCAATCAAAAAAGAATTGACAGAGCTCGCGTTATGCTTGGCAGAAACAGGAAAAACGTCACCGATGTTAGCTTCGAGCTTGGCTTTTCGAGCGTCAGTCACTTTATCAAATTGTTCAAAAGCCTGACCGGCACCACACCCAAACAGTTTCAGCTGGAAAAAGCCAACTGAACTGAACGCTTACTTTTCCTTAGCGCGTTTCCCGGAATAGTTTTAGTCCAGCACAAACCTGAACGTAATGGTACCAACCTGAATATCCTGCGGTACTCCTGAGGGCAGACGCGAAAATCTCCAGCTTCGCAGGGTCTGCATTACTTCCCGCTCGAGCTCCGGATTCATCCTTATAAGGGGGCGTATTCCTACGATGTTGCCTTGCGGGTCCACTCTTATTTCGACCCTGATTGTAGCTTCTTGATTGGTAGTGTTTACAGGCATGGGTTGTACCATCGGGGTACGATCGAGGTCGCCGTCCCACTGTAAATTGTACGGAGCTGAGCGGTCGGGCTCGTTTCCGGTACCCTGGTCAACATCCACACGGCCCCGGGCTCCGTCCACATCACCGCTCTCCACCACGCCTTCCTGCACCTGTTCGGCCTCCCTGCTTTGCGGGGGCAGTTCCTCAATAACAATGTCTTCGGTGGTTTCAACCACTTCAGGATCGATGATATCGGTTTCAGGAGTTTCGACAACATCGTCGCTTATCACCTCTTCAACCTCTTCGGGCAGATCTACCGGCTTGGTCGTCTCTTCTTCCGGAATTTGCGGAGTCTCTACCGGCTGAATTATCTCGGGATCTGGTTCTTCGAGCTGCGTTTCTACCGGATTGGGGCGGGTGGCAACCTGCTCTCGCTGAACTTCAGCTCTTTCGGCTACTGCACCGCTCCTGAATTCTCCCAGTGTTACTTCAATAAAAGCCGGCCTGTCGTCAATATCGAAGCTGATTGTGTACAGAAGGGCAATAATGAGCAGTACGATATGAATGGCTCCCGTTATACCTAAACCAAACCGGTCTTCCTTATCGATATTTGATTTGATCCAATCGAGCATGGGGTTAATTTCGCTCCGTCGCCATCACTATATTTAAGTTTAATGCCTGTCCGATGTTCATAACCCGTACGGCGTCGTCGATACGGGCTTCACGATCGGCACGTACTACTAACGTAGAGTTTGGCCGATTCTGATGTGCTTCACGAATGG
>PWWL01000355.1 GCA_003561515.1 Balneolaceae bacterium | reverse complement strand
TGGGTTGATGACAAACGCTACTCGGCCGTTGACCTCATTTGCCAGGAACTTCTGCCGATAGCACGTGAAGGGCTGAGTAAAGCCGGGGTTGATAAGGGCGACATCGACAGCTATCTGGATGTAATTGAAGAGCGAACGGAAGCAGGGCAGACCGGCAGTTACTGGATGGTGAAGTCGTATAACAATCTTTCAAAGAAAGTGACTCGTGAACAGGCACTTACGGCGTTGACCAATGCCATGGTGAAAAACCAGAAAAAAGGTGAACCGGTGCATAAGTGGGGGTTAGCCCGTCTCGATGATATGGACATGTGGCAGCCTTCGTCACTTCTGGTTGAAGAGTTTATGACCACCGATCTCTTTACCGTACAAAAGGATGATATCCTTGAACTGGTAGCCAATCTGATTGAATGGCGCCGTATACGATACATTCCGGTTGAAGACGATTCGAAACACCTCGTAGGTCTTGTAACCATGCGTATGGTGTTCAGGGAGTATAACGACGTTATTCACCAAAAAAGCAGTGGAAGTACTTCGGTTGAGGATTTGATGATTAAAAACCCGATCACCATACACCCCGAGGCGTCGATACTTGAAGCTATTGAAATTATGGATCAGCAGCGAATCGGCTGTTTACCAGTTGTGAAAAATAATCGTCTCGTAGGCATCATCACTGAACAAAACTACATGACTATCACGAAACGACTTCTGATGTTGTTGGACAAAAAGAAACAAATCAATTCATAGATTCATTAGGGTAAAAAGAAATGGGCCAACAAAAGCTATCTATTGCAAAAGATCCTGAAAGCAGGAAGCGCTTCCTAAAACATCTTCTTCATGATGTTGAAGCAATCGAAAAGATGATAGAGTTAGACCTTTTCGAGAAAGGTATTACAAGGATAGGGGCAGAGCAGGAGTTCTGTTTGGTTGACAGTCATTTCAAGCCTTCCAAAAACGCGACCGGTGTTCTGCAAATCATCAATGATGATCACTTCACTTCTGAGCTGGCCAAATACAACCTTGAAATAAATCTTGATCCGGTAGAAGTGAGTGCAGACTGTTTTGAAAAGCTGGAAAGGCAACTTAGAGAGCTGCTATCGAAGGCTGAAGAATCTGCTTCAACTCTGGACGAAAAAATTATTCTCACCGGTATCCTGCCTTCCATCGACTTTCGTGCTGTACAAATGGAATACATGACGCCCAAAGAGAGATATATAGCTCTTACAGAGATACTAAGCGAGTTGCGGGGTGAAGATTTCGAGTTGAATATCATTGGGGTAGATGAACTGATACTCTCGCATAACAATATTCTGTTTGAAGCCTGTAACACCAGCTTTCAGTGTCATCTGCAGGTAGACCCCGATAATTTTTCTGATATCTATAATTGGGCCCAGATGATATCAGGGCCTGTTTTGTCTGTTTCAGCCAACTCACCGCTTCTGTTGGGTAAACAGCTGTGGGCGGAAACCAGAATTGCGCTCTTTCAACAAAGTATAGACACAAGGGGTAAAATTTTTAATTTCAGAGAAAGAGAGCAGCGCGTAACGTTTGGAAACCGCTGGATCAAAAATGTAAGTGACGTTTATAAAAACGATATTGCGCGCCACACACTCCTCTTTTCAACTGACATAGATGAAGACTCCCTGGATGTGCTAAATTCCGGCAGTATTCCGAAATTAAAGGCGCTTCAGCTTCATAACGGTACCATTTACAAATGGAACCGCCCCTGCTATGGCATAACCAATGGTGTTCCCCACCTGCGAATCGAAAACCGATATCTGCCTTCCGGGCCAACAGAAGCAGATGAGATAGCCAACCTGGCATTATGGGTGGGTTTGATGAGTAATATGCCGCAACATTTTGCCGGAAACTGGGAATCACACGCTTTCGAAGACGCTAAAGAAAATTTTTACAAGGCAGCGATGTGGGGTATTCAAGGCGGAATGGTTTGGGAGGACAATCATATGTCGGCCCGCAGGCTCCTGCTAGATATTCTGATTCCAATAGCTCGCGAGGGTTTGCAGAAACTGGGAATCAATGAATCGTGTATTGAGAGATACCTTGCCATTATTGAGAAAAGAGCGACTAACCATTATACCGGTTCCAGGTGGATCGTGAAAAGCTACCGTAATTTGAAAAGGAAGCTGGGAAGGGAAGAAGCTACCGTTGCAGTAACGGCGCTTCTTGATAAAAGACGTAAATCGGGCGAGCCGGCCTGTAATTGGGAAATAGCAACTCCGGAAGAACTTGCCGATGTAAAAATCCGGTTCGATGTTGTGAGCAATGTTATGAGTACCGACCTCATAACGGTAAATGAAAACGATCTCGCCGATCTTGTATTGAAAATCATGGAGTGGAGAAATATCCGACACCTGCCCGTTGAAAGCTCAAGAGGCGAGTTGAAAGGAATCATTACAAAGAACCGTCTGATTAAGTATCTTTCGAAAAAGAATGAACATCTTTCAACAGCTGCGGATGTCATGGAAACGAATCCTCATGTAATTGGCCCGAATGATGATATCAAGTATGCCATGCTTCTGATGCTGGATAAAAAGATTAGCTGTCTTCCCGTGGTCGAAAAAAATCGGCTTGTTGGAATTATCACCGATAAGGATACCGGTGAGATCTGGGAAAAGATGAATAAATAAGAATGACGACTGATACAGAGACGCAAAAGAAAAAAGCCGTTACAGCAAAACGAGTGAAATCTGCCGGAGCCGACAACAATGATGGCCCGATAGTGGTGCTTTTTGTAGGCATGCACGGAAATGAAACCGCCGGTGTAAAAGCCGTGGAAAAAGTACTTGCCAGGCTCAACGAAAATGGAAGAGACGCAGGAGGCAGATTATACGCTGTCACAGGGAATCTTGAAGCCCTTTCGCGGGGAGTGCGCTTCATAGACACCGATTTAAATCGCCTTTGGGAACTGTTTAATACCGACCGTGATTTTTCGGTTACACATATTGAAGGTGATCATATTCCGATTGAGTACTTTGAAAGCCTGGAGATTAAAACGGCCATTGAAGAGATTCTCAACAATTATAATCATGACCGAAGCAGATTTATTTTTGCCGACCTTCATACCACTTCTTCCGAAAGCTGCGCTTTTATTCTGCTGAATGATTCGCTGGCAAATCGGGAAATTGCAAGAAAATTTCCCGTTCCTCAGATTCTTGGAATAGAAGAAAATATTCAGGGTACACTTCTCAGCTATATAAATAATCTTGGTTACCGAGCCATCGGTTTTGAGGCAGGTGCCCATACATCTGAAAAATCCGTCGAACGCAGTGAAGCGTTTATCGAGTTACTTCTCCATTATACCGGTGTGATGAGGCTTAATAGAGAAAGGTTCGAAACATGTGGGGAGATAATAAGTGCACATGCCGGCGTGCCCGATACCTATTTTGAAATTCGATATCATCACCTCATCGAAGATGCAGAAAAGTTTCAGATGATAACCGGCTTCAGTAATTTTGATCCGGTTGACGAGGGGATACCTCTTGCTTACGATGAGGGTGCATTGATCAGAGCACCGGAATCGGGAAGAATCTTTATGCCTCTCTATCAGAAAAGGGGCAACGATGGATTTATGATTATCGAAGAGGTATCTCCGTTCTGGCTTACCTTATCTGGATGGCTGAGGCAGAGTTTCATCCACAGTATTTTGAAATTCTTGCCCGGTGTTGAAAAGAAAGATCCGCAAACCTACGAGGTAAACCGGGATGTAGCATTATTTTTCGTAAAACAGATCTTCCACCTGTTGGGTTACCGGGTTACGGAGAAGGACAGGAAAACGTACGTTTGTTATCGCCGGTAACGGACTCACCCCCTGTCCCCCTCTCTTCACGGCCGTTCAGCCCGCCTAAGCGGCAGGCGAACAACCGTGAAAAGAGGGGGAACCTCGGAAAAATTTTAGCTCGAAAGTTGGCACTGTTAGAAGCTAATTTAGGAGTTCCCCCTCTTTGCGTGTTGTTTCATTCGCCATTCGAGCGAATAGAAACGACACGAAGAGAGGGGTACAGCGGGTGAGTCCGAAAAGGGGGTGAGTCATCAATCGCTTTCGACTTATCCCTTTTCACTCTATCTTCCAACCCTATTTCTGATCCACAACTTCTTTTCTATATGTTAGATTATCGCTTTGTTGACGGTACACGCCTGTCATCCGTTATTGAATCACTCATCTTTGCCAGCCCAGAACCGATTTCGTGGGAAAAGCTTTCTGCGATTATTCAGGAAAGTGAAGAAGAACTGCAATTGGATCAAAAAGTAATAGAACGATTTGTTGAGCAGTTAAACAGTCGTTACGAGGAAAATGATTTTGCATTCAGGATTGAACGTACCGGAGGAGGGTATACATTTGCTACGCAGCCCCGATACCATCCCTGGTTAAGCATATTTCAGCATGAAAACGCCTATCGGCGATTGTCTCAGCCAGCCATCGAAACCCTGGCTATTGTAGCTTATCGGCAGCCAATCACGAAGCCGGAGATTGATCAAATTCGCGGTGTGGATTCAGGTTACATTTTACGACAGCTTCTTGAAAAGATGTTGATAAAAGTTTCAGGCCGAGCCGATTCCCCGGGAAAGCCGTTGCTTTATAAAACCACAACGTACTTTTTAAAGCATTTTGGAATCAACTCAGTAGATGAGCTGCCGAGGCCGCGTGAAATAGATGAAATCCTTAAAGATGATGATATGGCCGAACACAGGCGCCTGCTTATGGAACGGCAGATGGAAATCGAGGACAATCAACAGGCTGAAGAATACATCGAAGAATATATCGATAGATTTCAGGACAAAAGCCCGGGTGAAATTGAGCAAGAAACCGACAATTACCCTGAAGACCAAGATACT
>PWWL01000291.1 GCA_003561515.1 Balneolaceae bacterium | reverse complement strand
GATACGCTCGAAGTGGACGCCGTACTTTCGCTCGACAAGAGCGACGCCGGCTGGGATATCACCAAGATTGCTCTCACGCTGAATGCAAAGGTACCCGAAATTACAAAGGAGAAATTTGACGAGCTGGCCAACGGCGCCAAGGAGGGGTGTCCGGTCTCCAAGGTCCTTAATTGTGAAATAACCCTGGATTATACGCTGAATTGAAAGCGAACTCATTAAAGGCCCCGGATGGGGCCTTTTTTTGTGGTAATAATGTGATTTAATAAAGGGGGATTATCAGCAGAATTTTTTCGGTGGTCGCTACCGGCGAGACGTTCCTGCCGGAATGACCGGGGTCAAAAGGATATACCACGCAAAATTAGATATTTTGGTATACAAGGGCATAGCAAGGCAATACACAGGCTCCAGCGGATCCTCCTGTTTGTAGAATTGATGAAATCAAGTAATTATAACCCCGAGGCGAGAATCAGATCAACGCCGTGATCCGAAACGAGGGGTTGACAGGAAAGCCCATCAACGGGATTGTTGATTTCCATGCCAAAAGGTAACACCCCACCCGGCTTACACCGTACTCCCCTTCAAGGGAGAGTATCCCCTCAAACAGAGACTTTCATCAATTCAACAACACCGACTCTCCGAAGCCCAGCTCTTCCAGCCTTGATAGCTGCGTACGTGCATCGCCCACCACCAGGTAGATCATCTTGTTCGGGTTGGCGTACTCTTTGGCGAGGCGGGTGATCTCGTCGCGAGACATATCACGAACAATGTCCTGCCGCTCGGTGATGTAATCGGCCGACCAGCCGTTGGCGCTCATTGTCTGCAGGATACCCAGCTTGGCTCCAAGCGTTTCGAAGGCGCGTGCGCTGCTCTTCAGGAGAAAACTCTTTGTGTTATCGAGATCCTGTTCTGTGAATGTTGATGGATAATCCGCCAGGATTTCACGAATCAGGTCCACGGCCTCGTAGGTTACATTGGTGCGCACACCGCTGCTGATGCTGAACGGTCCGGGCAGGGGGCCTCCTGCAAAACCGGAGCGGATGCCGTAGGTGTATCCGCGCCCTTCACGCAGCTCCTGTGTCAGGCGCGACGCAAAGCCGCCTCCGCCAAGAATGTAGTTCATCACTGTGGCGGGATAGTAATCCTCATCGGTTTCGGGCATGGCCAGGTAACCGATTCGCAGCACCGATTGCGACGAATTGGGCACATCATAAAAATATACGGCTGATTCTTCAGGCGGTGCCGGCAGTACAACGGATGGCAGATTCACCTCTTTGAACTCCCAGCGGGATGCCAGTCCTGAGACTGCACGGGTTACAGCTCTTTGGTTAACCGCTCCGGCAATATGCATGTTGGCAGTTGCGGGTGAAATGTTCGAACTGTAATGCGCCTTTAGATCGTCGATCGTGATCGACGCGACGCTCTCTTCGGTGCCGAGCGGACTGTTTGCCAGCATATGGTCATCACCATAGAGAAGCTTGTTGAACTGGTTCGATGCAATGCTGTTGGGGTTCGACTGCTGTTGGGCAATCTGGCTGAGTACGCTCTGTCTGGCGAGTTCAAATTCGCGCTCATCCCATCGCGGCTCAAGCAGGATCTCCTCCACCAGCTTCATTGTCTCATCAAAGTTTCGCGAGAGCGTATTACCTGAAATGGTGAAGTATTGCCGCCCTGAACTCACATTGATATTGGCACCGAGAAGGGCAATGGCCTCTTCCAGTTCGGCAGGTGTACGGTTTGCGGTGCCGCGGGTCATGGTATTGGCAAGCAGATTGGCCACGCCAACTTTGTCGGGATCATCAAGAAGCATACCGCCATCGAGCCGGATGTTGAACTGAACCAGCGGTAGTTCGTCATGCTCCATACCGTAAACCATCATGCCATTGCGAAGCTCGTGCGTCCAGACGTCGGGAACACGGATTTGCGGCTCGGGACCAAATGGCGGCTCAACGGTGCGGTTGAACGAGGACGGAGTTCGCTCGAACGGGGTATCCTCAGGCAGTTCAAAATCCTCACCCTCTCCCATTTCCGTGATCTCCTCAATCACAACATCGGCCTGAACCGATCCGGAAAGAACCAGGTCTGTCTGGCCCCGGGGCACAAAGCTGGTTGCCACGTAATGCCTGTCTTTGATGTAGGTTTCATACACCCGCTTCACATCTTCTAGAGTTACATCCAGTGTTTTGCGGATGTCGTCAGTCGCATAGCCGGGATCTCCCGCAAAGATGTTGTACTGCGCCAGCTGAAACGCCTTGCCAAGCACGCTCGAAAGGCCGTTGTAAAAGCGGGTTTCAATCCCCGCCTTCACCCGCTCGAGGTCGCGTTCGGTAAATCCGGTCTCCTCGCACCTTTCGAAGGCTTCCTCAACTCCGGTGAGTACATCGTTCAGATCGGTTCCGGGAAAGGCTCGTACCCGCAGGGAAATTTCACCGGCTATTTCGGAGTTGCTGCTGAACATGGCAACGCCCGGAGCCAATTCTTTCTCCTCTACAAGAACCTGGTAGAGAGGCGCTGTACGTCCGTCGGAAAGCAGCTGTGCCAGGATCTGAAGCGGGTAGGCATCATCGTGATAGTTCTCAACACCCGGCCAGGTAAGCCTCATTTCGGGTAGACGGGCGAAGTTGTCTTCGTGGTAGAGTTTTTTGGTTTCGTCCAAAACGGCAGGCTGTACCTCCAGGGCTTCGATCTCATCGCCGCGGGGAATTTCATCGAAATATCTGTGAATCCATTCACGGGCCTGGTCCGAATCAAAGTCGCCGGCAATCACCAGCGTAGCGTTGTTAGGTACGTACCATTGGTTGTAGAAATTCACCACGTCATCGAGCGTGGCAGCCTGAAGATCATCCAGAGAACCAATCACCTCCCAGCTGTAGGGATGGCCTTCGGGATAGAGATTGGTGACAATTACATAGTTGGTATGGCCGTAAGGGGCGTTGTCTACACCCTGGCGCTTCTCGTTTTTCACCACCTGCTTCTCTTTTTCGAGCACCATTTCATTCACAGTATTGATGAAAAAGCCCATCTTGTCGGCCTCGGCCCAGATCATCTTTTCGAGGGCATCGTTCGGCACGGTCTGGAAGTAGTTGGTGCGGTCGCGGCTGGTGGAACCGTTCGCGCCAGAACCACCAATGCGCGCACTCATCTCGTCAAGTCCGCCCCGACCCAGGTTTTCCGATTCGAGGAACAGCAGGTGCTCGAACAAATGTGCGAACCCGGTTCGCCCGGGCAGTTCACGTGCCGAGCCAACATGGATGGTAAGAGCCACGGCTACTACTGGGTCGGAATAATCCTTGTGAAAGATCACCTCCAGCCCATTGTCGAGGGTGAATTTTTCGAAGTCAACCGAAAAATCGGGTTGATCGGTTTGGCTGCAGGATGGGAGTAACAAAAATGAAAGAAGTAAAAGAACAATTGCCGACGAAAAAATGGATTTCATAAACCTGATGATTCGAGTGAAAAAACAGTTGTGAAGGTACACGAAAAGGAGGGAAAAAGGATGCAGAAATTTTATGTCTCTGTTATACGTCAGATAACGTGCGTTCAATAAAAGAACTTGTTAAGGAGTGTCTCCCTTTGAGAGGCTGTGAAAAACTAAAAAACAAGTAAATAATAAGTCCGGTTTTTTTGGCCACGAAGGCACGAAAGCGCGAAGATTTCACGAAGTCTATGGTGTTGATTTTATTTTGCTTCGTGTGCCCTCGTGGCTTAGCTTCTTCGTGCCTGTCCTGACCCTTCGGGTGTAAAAAGTGTAGGCAAAGATCTTTGATTACGTATTTCTCCGCAGCCCTTCGAAGGGGGACTTTTTAGACTTATTTACCTATGTAGGATTCACATTGAAATGCTACATCTCAGATATACCCATGCGGTAGTACCGGTATCCCTGGATGAAGAATAGAATGGCAGCGGTTGACAGGAGGATGGTAAACAAGAACTCTGCATCTGAAAAAAGCCAGGCTCCGGAAACAAACAGGAAAAGAGCAACTGAAAAAAGCATCAATCCCTTTCCCCAGCTTTTTTTTTCATATGGCTTTAGCACGCTCGGCCTCCAGTGTAACTTCAGTTTTGGAATCGTGTATGATTTTTAAAAGAAGTGTCATGGACCCCCACACTTTGTAGTACTCTTTGGTGGCGAAATTCAATATTCCCGGAAAAACGCCGATATAGGCTACACCAAGCCAGACATTACCCTGTACCACAATTTGCATAATCCCGATCAGGCAAAAGAAAAATGCTATTGCAAGGGTCACATAATAACTTTTCCTGGACTTACTTATGAACTCAGTTGCAAATTCTTCGTACCTGCCCTCACGCAACATCTTTTTATCGCGGTAGAGCAGAATGGTGAGCCTTCCAAGATTTTCCAGCTCCTCTTTAAAGTACTCCTCAAGGGTTTTTTGGTGTATCATCATTTGCTGTCTCCCGGCCTGAATCAGGCCAATAAAAAGTTATTTACTTGTGATCGAAAGGTATTTCATGTTCTTCGCAGGCTTCACGCAGGCTGCTTTTCAGATTTTTCATCGTTTCAGCATTGGTCAAGATTGGAATGCGAATTGAATCAGACAAACCGGTTTGAGCATACGTAGCCTGAAGTTTTTTTCCATTCAGATCAACCCTGGCAAGCTTGCTCCATGAAAAGGAACTGCTCCATCCCGGCCTTTTCCATTCCATTTTTTCACTGTCGATGTGAATTTCCGGATCAGGGGGTTTGTGCCATCCAAAAGCATAGATGGAGCCTGTTATCAAAAAAAGTACCCCTGTAATGAAACTCAAGAACCATCCTTCCATCATATCGCCTGCAATAAAACCGTATAGATGTCCGCCCACGATAATGGCACTTATCAAAACAAGTATGGCGGAGTAACCCCTTAAGAGTTTCTGATTTCCCAAGGTAAAGACCT
>PWWL01000064.1 GCA_003561515.1 Balneolaceae bacterium | reverse complement strand
TTGGGAAGATCCAAAGGGTCCTGCGGAGAAACGCGATCGGTGCTCTATGTAGCCCTCGATCAAAATTATATAACGGATAAAGAATTCAAGGAGCTTTACGATCAGTGCGTAATAATATCGTCCAAGATTTTACGGCTTATTCAATATCTCGAACGATACGATTCAAATGATCGGGTGATGGAGGTCGAAGTTCAATACAAGGTATGAGCGAGAATCTTAAACGTTGGGCGCTTTTCTGTTAAATGTTACAGGTTGAATGTTGAACGTTTTTTCGTTTCAAAACCTGTCTCATAAGAAAGTGTAACGTTTAACCTTCAACGTTCAACGTTCAACAATAATAAAAAACAAAATAGAATGAATATCGGAGTTATAGGTACAGGATACGTGGGACTGGTAACCGGAACATGCTTTGCCGACAGCGGCAACGACGTGATCTGCGTGGATATCGACGAGAAGAAAGTGGAGCGCTTGCGCAGCGGCAAGGTGCCGATTTATGAGCCGGGGCTGAATCACGTGTTCGACCGGGCCATCCGTGAAAAGCGTCTCTCGTTTACCACCGATCTGGAAAAGGCCTTTGAAGCCTCTGAAGTGCTGTTTCTCTGCCTGCCAACGCCACCGGGCGCCGACGGCCAGGCCGACCTGAGCTTCGTGCTGAAAGTAGCCGACGAACTTGGCGACCTGTTTAACAAGTACCCGGACTATCGCGTGATTGTGAACAAGAGCACCGTTCCCGTGGGTACGGCCGACAAGGTACGCGAGGCCATAGCCGCAAAAACGGATGCGGAGTTCGATGTGGTCTCCAACCCGGAGTTCCTGCGCGAAGGCGCCGCCGTGGAAGATTTTATGAAGCCGGAGCGCGTGGTGATTGGCACCTCCTCGCCGAAGGCAGCCGAGGTGATGACCACCCTCTATGAGCCGTTTGTGAGAAGCGGCAACCCGATCATTGTGATGGACGAGCGCAGCTCGGAGCTGACCAAATACGCGGCCAACGCCATGCTGGCTACCAAAATTACCTTCATGAACGAGATCGCCAATATCTGCGAGCGGGTGGGGGCGGATGTCGATAATGTGAGAAGAGGCATCGGCACCGATTCGCGCATCGGCAAGCGGTTCCTGTTTGCCGGCATCGGCTACGGGGGCAGCTGCTTCCCGAAGGATGTGCAGGCTATTCACCACACGGCCGGGGAGTTCGGTTACGACTTCCGGATCCTGGATTCGGTGATGAAGGTGAACGAGAGCCAGAAGGTCTCGATCGTGGAGAAGATGAAGGCATTCTACAATGGCGACATGGCCGGCAAGACGGTGGGCATCTGGGGCCTGTCGTTCAAGCCCGAGACCGATGATGTTCGCGAAGCACCGGCGCTCTACATCACTGACGAGCTGGCAAAACTGGGCGTGAAGATGAAGGCGTACGATCCTGAGGCGATCGAAACGTTCAGTGCGTCGGCCACAAAACAGGCGCTCGACTCCATGGAGTTTACCGAAGACAGAGACTCGGTACTCAACGGCATCGACGCGCTGGTAATCTGCACCGAGTGGAATGAGTTCCGCCGGCCCAGGCTCGAACGGTTCAAAGAAGTGATGAAAGAACCGGTCATCTTCGACGGAAGAAATTTATACGATCTCAACCGGGCAGAGGAAGCCGGTCTCGTTTATATGAGTGTAGGAAGGCCTTCGGTTGGGGTTAAGGTTAAGGCTGAGGTTTAGGTTGAAGAAGACCTGTCAGCGTCCGAAGGTCCTGACAGCGTCTTAAGGATCCCGGGTTTTGCGTAACACATAAGTTAATGAAAAGGCAAAACGTTCTATAGCAGGCACCTGAATAATAAATGGTAAAGCATTAACATATGAACTGACACTCATGGAATGTAATCAGATAACATTCAGCCGCCATGCCCTTGTTCAGATGTTCGCGCGCAAGATATCCAAAGACGATGTTGTGAATGCTATAAAAAACGGTGAACTTGTGAAAAAGTATGCAGATGATGATCCGTATCCGAGTTATCTGTTATTGTTGTTTATAAATAAGCGGCCAATACATGTGCTTACAGCATTCAATGAAACTGATAATATGTGTATTGTGATCACTGCATATGAACCGGATGTTAACTTATGGGAATCTGATTTTAAAACCAGGAGGCAATAATGAAATGCTCGATTTGTAAAAATGGTGATACCGTAGAAGGAACCGTTGTCGTAACGTTTGAGCGTGACTCAAGTATTATTATCATTAAAAATGTTCCTGCCGAGGTATGCCGGAATTGTGGAGAATATTATCTGAGTGAAAAAGTTTCGGAAATTGTATTACATCTTGCCGAAGAGGCCGTGAAAAACAAACCCGAAGTTGAAATTCTTCAATATGCTGCCTGATGGTTGTTCCATCTTCATTCTAAACGCGAACCTTTTCCAGAAGTCAATTTTTCTTAAAGTGAGTTATATGATAAAGATTGAACGTTACATATTTTTCTTTATCAAGATTATCAACAATCTATCGAAAACCTTAAACGTATAACCTTCAACGTGTAACGGCGAAGCCTTTAACGTGTAACGACCACCCTAAACCTCAGCCTCAACCTTACCCTCAACCTAAACACAGCCCTTTAATAAATCCCCCGATTCCCGTATCTTTCAAACTTGTGAAAAACGTTACACGTTGAATGTTAAACGTTAAAAGTTCTTCTTTTACAGACCCATAGACAGATGTCAAAAAACGTTAAACCTTCAACCTTCAACTTTCAACGTTAAGAAAGAGCTTTGCCCGATAAAACACCCCAAAAGCCCGATTCTCCCGAGAATTCCAAAAAAGAGAAAGTTCCCGAAATCCGTTACGTCCCCATCGAATACATGCCTCATATGAATGATGGTGATGATGACGAGATCGACCTGGTAGAACTGGCCAAAAATATCTGGGACGGCCGGTGGACCATCGCCAAAATTACCGGTGTGTTTGTAGCGATCGGCCTCTTCATTGCCCTCTTCAGCCCGGTGGAGTATGAGAGCGAGGCGATCCTGATGCCGGAAGTACAGCAGCAGACAGACCGGGCGGGACAGCTCCTGCAGCGCTTTGGCGGGGCGTTTGGCCTGGGAGGCGGGAGCCAGCTCCAGGCTCAGGCCGGCACCATTCCGCCGATGATCTACCCGCGCATTGTAAACAGCCTCTCGTTCCAGATGGAGCTGATGGAGAAGGAGATCCGCTTTGCGGATTATGGAGTTACGACGACCATCCCCGATTTTTATGAGAACCACTACTCGCCGTCGCTTACGCAGTGGATTCAGAAATTAACGATTGGGTTGCCATATACAGTACTTGGGTGGATAAGAGGGGAGCAGCATGAGGTTCAGGCTGAGGATCCGTTTGAAGCGGAATTTATTCAGATCAGCAAGAAGCAGCTAGAACTCATAGATGAAATCCGCTCCAGAATTTCCGTGAACCTGGATGAAGAAACCGGCCTGTTAACTTCTAGAGTGACGCTTCACGATGCCCGGGCCGCAGCCGAATTGAACCGGCACCTGATCGAGCTGCTCAAAGAGTACGTAACCCAATACCGGATCGAAAAAGTGCAGCAGGATCTGGAGTTTGTGGAAGAACAGCACGCAGCTGCCCGTGAACGCTTTGAGAATCGCCAGATTGCTCTTGCTGATTTCCGGGATGCAAATGTATCATTGGCAACGGCCCGTGCACAAACCGAGCTGGAAAGATTACAGGATGAGAAAAATCTTGCGTTTAATCTCTATAACAGCCTGGCCCAGCAATTGGAAGAAGCCAGATTGCGCCTGCAGGAACAGAAGCCGGTGTTTAGTGTGGTACAGGCGGTGAATGTGCCGAGTGATAAGAGTAGTCCGAGGAGGGGGGTGATTGTAATCATAAGTTTATGTGTCGGAATTATTATATCTGTTTCATCTGCATTAATTAAATCGTATATGAGAGATAAAAAAATGATTTGATGAATAAGGAGAAATAATTTATTAATGGATCAAAAAAAGATAACCGGAAATTTATTCTCTGGTGTATCATGGTTACTTAGCGGCACTTCAATACAAGCTGTTTTACAGATAATAGTACTAATAGTCCTTGCGAGAATTTTAACTCCTGAGGATTTTGGAATTATAACTGCTGCCCAAATTATCATCAACCTTTCTTTAATATTTGCCCAATTAGGAGTTGGTCCGGCTTTAATACAAAGAAAAAATATAGCAAGCCGCACAATTAGAACTGGAAATACTATTTCGTTAGTTTTTGGGTTCTCACTATTTGTTTTAACATTTTTATTATCGGGTTATTTAGAGAGATTTTTTGATATTAGTGGCTTATCTCTTGTAATAAAATTTCTGTCCATTTCATTTATTATACAATCAGTAAGTGTTATCTATGAATCACTTTTATATAGAAAGTTTAGATATAACATTATAGCTATTTCAGAAGTCATTTCTTACCTGGTAGGATATGGACTGCTTAGTATTACTTTTGCGTATTTAGGTTTTGGATACATGTCACTGGTATATGGCATTTTAGCAAAACATTTAATTAAAACTTTAATTTTGTTTGCAAAAAGTGAAAAAAAGTATGGCTTAAGTTACTCAAATAAAGAAGCAAGGGAAATTCTTATATTCGGCGGTGGTATGACATTATCAAAGATATACAATTATTTTGCCTTGCAAGCCGATAATGTAATTATTGGGAGATATCTAAACGCTGAAATTCTTGGAATGTATAGCAAAGCTTACCAATTGATATCAATGCCAGCTAACTTGATAGGAGGAGCATTAGACAAGGCATTATTTCCAATTTTTTCGGCTATTCAGGACGACCTTAATAAAGTAGTTAGTTATTATTATTCAATTTTATCTTTGATTTGTACATTATTGTTGCCAGTATCTGTAGTTTTATTTTTCAATTCTG
>PWWL01000376.1 GCA_003561515.1 Balneolaceae bacterium | reverse complement strand
TTTGTTGTGCTCACCGGGTTTGATGTAGATAAAAAGGAAAAATCAAAAACCTGGCCTGCCATAGCCTGCTTTGTTCTTGCCATTACCCTGGCAATGGTTGGCTTTCCCATTTCAATGGCTTTTCTAACCGGTGCCCTTTGCATGGTTTTTACCCGTGTTTTGAAAATAGGAGAAGCTTACGAGGCCATTGAATGGAAGGTGGTTTTTCTGCTGGCGGGTTTAATACCGTTGGGTGCAGCCATGCAAAAAACAGGCGCCGCCATGTTCCTTGCCGAAACCATAATGATCGTGGTAGTTGACTTGCACCCTGTTTTCTTTGTCCTGATGGTTGGGGTATTGTCAACCGTTTTTTCCCTCGTTATGTCCAATGTGGGAGCCATTGTGGTATTGGCTCCCCTTGTAATGAGCATGGCAGGTATTGCCGGCATTGACCCCCGTCCGCTTGTGCTGATGGCAGCAGTTTGTGCCGGCAATTCCTTTATTCTGCCCACCCATCAGGTGAACGCCTTCCTGATGTCGTCGGGTGGGTATGGCAATGCCGATTACATAAAAGCCGGAAGTGGCATGACTATTCTTTTTCTCACAATTACTGTTTTTATATTCTATTTCTTCATCATATAATCAAACGAATTCAACCCCTTTAAATCCAAAACCATGCTAATCAAACACTTTTTCATTAACAAAATTGCGCACAGTTCTTACATTCTGGCCGGATCAGATGTTTGTGCCGTTATTGACCCGCAACGCGACATCGATATTTACATTGAGGAGGCTCGTTCGCTGGGTGTAAAGATCACCCATATTTTGCAAACCCACCTGCATGCCGATTTTGTTTCGGGCCATATGGACCTTGCAGAGAAAACCGGCGCAAAAATTTATGTGGCCAAATCGGCTAATTGCACCTTCGACCACGTAGCATTAAAAGAAGGTGATACCATAGAGATTGAAGACATTGTGATAAATGTCCTGGAAACTCCCGGCCATACTCCCGAGCACCTGTGCCTTCCGGTTACTGATACAACGCGCGGCGAAGAACCGGTATGCGTTTTTGTGGGCGACACCCTGTTTGTGGGCGATGTGGGTCGTCCCGACCTTTTTCCGGATATGGCTGAAGAACTTGCCGAAAAATTATACCATAGCCTGCACGATAAAGTCTTAAAACTGCCCGACTTTTGTGAGGTACTCCCCGCACACGGTGCCGGTTCTCTATGCGGACGGGCCATGGGTGCCAAGTGGCGCTCAACGATTGGCTACGAAAGAAAATACAACGCCGCATTGCAAATCAAGGATAAAGCAGCGTTCATCAAGTCGCTCACCGAAGATATGCCCCCTGCTCCCGACCACTTCAGCCGTTGCAGCAATATCAACCGCAAAGGGCCTGCCCTTGTTTCACAGCTACCACGGATGCAGGAGCTGAACGCAGAAGCATTCAAAGAAATGCTTGAACAAGAAAATGTTGCTGTTGTTGATACCCGCAGTTACCTTGCTTTTGGGAGTCAGCATATTCCCGGAGCCTGGAGCCTTGACTTTAACGGCAACCTGCCCACTTTTGCCGGATGGGTATTGCCAACTAAAAAAGACCTGCTGGTGGTTTCAAACAGTTTCAGAGAAGCCGAAGAAACCAATGTGTGGCTCAGGCGCGTTGGGCAGGATCGTATTGTAGGTTATCTTGATGGAGGAATGGCCGGCTGGGCCGTGAAAGGATACAGAACCAATTATATTAACCAGGTATCCGCTGAAGACCTGCATGATAAAATCAAGGGGTCTGATAAATTTGTTTTGCTCGATGTAAGAGCACCACAGGAATATGAAGACGGACACATTGAAGGAGCCATCAATATTCCTGTGGCCGATTTGCGTGAAAGACATACTGAACTCAAAAAGGAAGATGATATTATCATGATTTGCAGCTCAGGGAATCGCAGTAGCCTGGGTGTTAGCATCCTGGCTCAGCACGGGTTTAAAAAGCTGCACAATGTTGCAGGAGGGATGACCGGATACAGTGCTGCAGGATATACCAAGCGCTGCACCGTTTGTCAGAATCCGCATGGTTCAAGGTTTTATTCAAAGGTTGAAGAGGTGAAAACCCATTTTAAACAGTAAAGTATGGAAACAATTGCTTCAGTTTTAACAGATACCAGCTGGTCGCCCTATGCCGTAGGTATTGGTATAGGCCTTTTAAGCTGGCTAAGCTTTTTGATATCGGGCAAACCCATTGCCACTTCCACCACCTTTGCCCGTACCGGGGGAATGATAGAAGAAATGATAACAGGAGATAAAGCCCGGCAAAGGCCTTACTATAAGAAGATTAAGCTCCAGGTGAACTGGCAGTGGATGCTGGTTTTAGGGGTTGTTGCAGGCTCTTTTATATCGGCCATTATCTCGGGCGATTTCCAGGTTGGGGTTTGGGTTCCATCAATATGGGCATCGGCCTTTGGCGACAGCGCCCTGCTACGCGTACTGGTGGCTGCTGCAGGAGGCATCATTCTGGGCTTTGGTGCCCGTTTTGCCGGCGGTTGCACCAGCGGGCACGGCATCAGTGGCACGCTGCAACTGGCCCTTTCAAGCTGGATTTCAGCTATATTCTTTTTTATTGGGGGAATTATAACTGCCCATTTGATATTTAACGTATTCGTTTAGAAAAAATGAAAAAAATGAAGAAAACATTTCTAACCATAATTCTTTCGGGAATGCTTCTCCAGGCTTTCGGACAGTTTAGCCTGGATGTTTCAGGCGGATTGGCTGCTCAAAGCTATAACAAGGTCCGGGTTCCAAGCGAGCAGGGAACTGGGTTTGACTTGTATAAAGATTTTGAAATTCAGGGGCCTGCTTTATACTACACCTTAAAGCTCGGCTATAGCTTCCGCGAAAAAAATCACTTCTTCTTACTCTTTGCACCCCTGAGTGTAAATTATGAAGGCGCCGCACCATTTGACATCAGGTATCAAAACACAACCTTTCTTCAGGGTCAAAACATAGATGCATATTATAAATTTAACAGCTATAGACTGACCTACCGCAGAGATGTTTACAGCTGTGAAAAATGGCTTTTGGGTATCGGTTTTACTGCTAAAATCCGGGATGCTGAAATCCGTTTAACAGCTGATGATATCAGTGATTTTAAAGATGACTTAGGCTTTGTTCCCTTGTTGAATTTGTATGCTGAATATAATTTCAACAATTGGTCAGCATTTTTTGAAGGCGACGGTTTGGCCGGTGGACCAGGAAGAGCTTTTGACCTTTATCTGGGTGGTAAAGTGCCAGTTAATGACTATCTGAAGATAAAGGCAGCCTACCGAATGGTAGAAGGTGGAGCAGACGTAAGTTCTGTTTACAACTTTACCATGCTGCATTTCGCCAATTTGGGTTTGATTATAACGCTATAAAAAGAAAAGTATGGAAACAGAAAATATGGAAGTAAAAAAAGAGGATATCCCGGACAGAAGGCCTTTATTATTGGGCCTGGGTTTCGGTATCCTTTTCGGCTTTCTGCTGCACAAAGGCGGGGCAACCCAATACAATGTGATTGTAGGGCAGTTGCTGCTCACCGACTTTACGGTTCTGAAAATCATGCTTTCAGCGGTAGCAACCGGTATGATAGGCATATACTTTATGAAATCGCTGGGCTGGATTGAGCTTTCGCTCAAGAGTGGTTCAGTGGGTATGAACGTGATAGGCGCATTGATTTTTGGTGTTGGCTTTGCCGTGTTGGGTTATTGCCCCGGTACCATTGCAGGCGCCATTGGCAACGGCTATCTGGACGCAATGACCGGCGGATTGGTGGGCATTCTTTTTGGCACATGGATTTTTGCCCTCATGTACCCCAAACTCAAGGATGGCCTCCTGAAAATGGGTGACTTCGGTGATATAACCCTGCCCCGCCTGCTAAAGGTAAACGACTGGGTGGTGGTGGTGCCTGTGGTTGCACTGATTGTGCTGTTGCTGTTTTGGATTGAGAGTGCAGGATTTTAAAAACTACAGCTTATGGAGGTTGATCTGAGAATTATTTTTGAATATCTTTACATTGCCATTGGTACTATTGGTGTGGCAATTATTGTATGGGGAGTGATTTTAACCGTTTTCCGGTTGTTGAAGCTGGAATTCAGCAGGTTTAAGCATAAGTCCATATACCGTGAGCGGGAATCGGTGAGGCATCTGTTTGCTTCATACCTTTTGCTTGCATTGGAGTTTCTAATTGCGGCAGATATTATTGTTACGGTAATACACCCAACATTCGAGGAGATTGCCATTCTGGCCAGCATAGTGGCCATCAGAACGGTGATAAGCTACTTTCTGGAAAAAGAAATTGATAAATTCAATAAAATTGATTAAATCTTAAGCAAACAGTCTGATTCATTAAACGTTGCAGGCTGATATTTATTAATCCTAAAATTTTTAAACCATGAATAGAAAAGAAAAAGCAAAAAAACAGATTGATGAAATGGACGACCAAATCAAAGTATGGGAAGCCAAAATTGATAGTGTTAAAGCAGAGTCAAAAGCAAAGTATAAAGAGAAACTGGCTGCTTTGAAAGCCAAAAGAAATGAAGTAAAAGCAAAGTATGACGAGCTGGCTAATGCTACAGAAGAAAAATGGGAAGAAGCAAAAGGCGTTTTTTCATCAGCTTCTGAATCTTTTAAGGAAGGTTTTAACAAACTTAAATCTTTGTTTGATTAAACAGAAGAAGCAGATTTTGCGGGCTACAGAAATTGTAGCCTGCAAATATTTTCTAATGCAGGTTTGAAAGAACCTTTTCTAAACGAGTTAATTGATGTTGAAAACATCTACATTAAAACGTATTAAAAAAATGAAAACATTAGCTTTTTTGATTGATGAAATGCAAAGCGCTAAAAAACTGATTCGCTATGCAGCATTATTAGGCAAAGATTTGAATGCGAAGGTTC
>PWWL01000176.1 GCA_003561515.1 Balneolaceae bacterium | reverse complement strand
TGTGTTTGCCTGAGATGGCTAATGGCTTCATCCAAAATCTCAATCGCTTCTTCGTTCCTGTTGTTTTGCATAAGAAACTCCGCGGCAAGCACTACAAACAGATCAAGGCTCCCTGCTCTCACAGGGTTCTGGTTTTCTTCCCTGAGCTGCCTCCTCAGGTCCATTGCCTGATTCAGCATCGCTTCACCCTCGCTTTTTCTGCCGGTTTGTATCAGGATATCTCCCGTTGTTGCTGTGATAGTGGCGAACCTGAAATCGCTCTCCCCGTAGTTTCTGCCAATGAGATTCCTTGCTTTTAGAAAGTGCGGAACGGCATTTTCAAACCGTTCTGCGTACCTGTAGGTTAACCCAAGATAGTGGTGCACCGCCGATACCAGGTAGTGCCTTCCTTCCGGATCTACTTGTTCTGTGATCTCCATTGCACTGAGCAGATACTCTTCTGCTTCTTGAAAATTACCGGTATAGTAAATAGCAACAGCAAGGTGATACAGCGCCTCAGCTCTTCTGAAATGTTCAGGCGGGTAGATCTCTTCCGCCAGTTTCAATGCCTCCCTGCCATGAACAATGGCCTGGTGCATGTCTCCTCTTCTGCCCACAACATTCAGAAGGCGGATATGCGCAGTCATTAGCGATGCCGGAGGAATGCCTCCCATTTCGTACAGCAGCATGGCATCATTCAGGTTCCTTTGCGCGTGTTCGAGCTCCCAAGGAAACAGGCTCTGAGCCGTTCCAAGCGTTACCAGATAGCTGAACAGCGCTTCATTTTGTAGTCCTTTCTTCTGTCTCGCACTTTCTGCCATCTCTGAAGCTCGCTCCATGGCCTCATGAATATTACCCATTCTGAAAAGAGTTAGTACCAGCTGTTCGTGAATACCCGCATGAAGTTCGCCGGGCACCTTACCATCCTTCTCCAGCTGTTCTTCAGCGGGCAGCAATAGCCCGATGGCTTCATCATACGAACTTTGCATTAGCCGGAGTGTACCGAGTGCATGCTTTGCTCTAAGCTGCTCATTATTTCCATCAGGGTCTTGTACGAGTTCCAGTGCTTCCTCAAGTAATGGCGCCGCTTCTTCGTATTCTCCGATTTCCCTGTAGAGATTGCCCAGCAGCATAAGCATGTCCGCCCTTAGCACGTGATTATCCAAAAACGAATTTCTAATGCTGTATGCACCCTGATCGAGCAGTTCTCTCGCGGTAAGATTGCGACCCCTGGCAACATCGGGGTCATTTGCCTCAAATAGTCCGGTCAGAAAACCGCTCAGGTGTTCGGCCCTTGTTGCTTCCGCAAGTGCCCTGTCACGCTCTTGCATGGTGAGCTGATGCTGATAGATCAACAATATTACAAAAGTCGCAATAATGGTAACACTCGCCGCAGTGAGCACGGACAACGCCCTGTTTCTTTTAATGAATTTACTGACTCTATACAGGGCGGTTGGTCGCTGTGCGTGAACCGGGTGCCCGTTTAGATACCGAAGGATATCGTCTGCAAGCTCTCTTACGGATCCGTATCTTTCTTCGGGTTCCTTTCGAATGGCTTTCATCATAATTGCTTCAAGATCGCTGTCTATGGCAATTCCGATACTACCCGGTTCCGGCGGACTGTTGAATCGAATAATCTGCTCTATTTCCCGGTGGCTTTTCCCTTTCAGATCGTACGCTTTCATTTCCATAAGAAGTTCGTAAAGCAACAGACCGATCCCGTAAACATCCGTGGAAGCGGTAACCGGCGCGTTATCGAGCTGTTCGGGTGCAGCATAATTCAGGCTTAACAGCCGCTGATGCTCACCCGTTTGGAACAGCGTTTCATCTGTGCCTTCCTGGTTACCCTGCAGCAGTTTCGAGATCCCGAAGTCGAGAACCTTCAGTTCTCCCTCACTTGTAACAAGGAGGTTCTGTGGTTTCAGATCCCGATGCACAATAAAGTTTGAATGTGCATACTGTACGGCTTTGCATGCCTGCAGAATCAGGCCCAGTTTTTCATCCGTTCCGCATTTATTATCCCTGCAGAAATCGGTAACAGGTTTTCCGTCAACATACTCCATCACAAGATATGGGCGCCCATCGGAGGCCAATCCGCCATCCAACAGTCTTGCAATACTCGGATGGTTTAAATCAGAAAGAATTTTACGCTCGCGAAAAAACAACCGGAGCTGATCTTTTGATAAAACCGAGTCGCGAACAAGTTTGAGGGCTACATTCTGATGAAAATTGGCATCTTTTCGGCTGGCAAGAAAAACGTCACCCATCCCACCGCTCGCGATGTGACTTTTGATAACGTAGGATCCCACCTCGACGCCAATCATTCGCGACTCAAAAAACTCCTCGGCTCTCTTTAGCTGATCCTCTTCATTCACTTCCTGCAACAGATCATTAGTAAGCTGATTTTTAGATGCCTCCATGGATCTCCAAAGTTTTTCGGAACCATCAATGGCCTCCAAATAATCTCTTACCTCTATCTCAAGCTCTGGATTATCTCTGCAAAGGGTAAGTATTAACGTATCTCTCTTTACCGGGTCCTTTTCTAAAAGCACCTCATCTGTAATCCCGATAATTTCATTCCACCGTTTCTGATCCATAAGCTATTTTTTTTAAAAAGCGTAAAAGTCAGCAAAAAACACTCATGGATTTTACAACAACTCCGGATCAAGAGTTTTAAAACATGACGCAGATCTGTATCCGATACCTCTAGATCATTAACACACTGATAACTTTTTGGTATCAGGCACTTTCAGTACATTTAAAGAGAGAAATAAAATCAACTAAAAGTGACTACCATACCATGACCGTATTTTTAGCAGACAAACTTCCTCAGGATGCAACTGATCAGCTTAAAACCCTTGGACTAACCGTTAAGGAAGAAGCAAAAGCAACAACCGCCCTGCTCGATAAGGGTCTCAGCGATTCGCAGGTGCTTATTGTGCGATCCACCGTTGTGAGCCGTACCTGTATCGAAAATAGCCCGAACCTGAGCCTCATTGTGCGGGCAGGCGCCGGTGTCAACAACATCGATATGGAAGCCGCCAGCGACTACGGTATCTATGTGGCAAACTGCCCCGGAAAAAACGCAATTGCCGTTGCAGAACTCACTATAGCGCTGATCCTCGCCGCCGATCGATTTATTGCCGAGAACGTGAACGGCTTCAGAAACGGAGAATGGAATAAAGCGGCATACAGCAAGGCCGATGGCCTTTTCGGAAAAACGCTCGGAATTATTGGAACCGGACAAATAGGCCAGGAAGTGATTCACAGGGCAAAGGCTTTCGGGATGAATGTTATCGCCTGGTCGAGATCGCTGACGGAAGAGATGGCCGACGAACTTGAGATAACCCGCGCCGGATCGGTAAAGGAAGTGGCGTCGGGGTGCGACATTCTAAGTGTACACCTTGCACTTAAGCCCCAAACCCGTGGAATCATTTCGTCCGAAATTCTCGGTCAGTTGAAAGACGGTGCCTTGGTTGTGAATACATCGAGGGCTGAGGTGATCGATGAAGATGCTCTGTTCGATGAACTGTCATCCGGCAGACTGAAAGCCGCACTGGATGTTTTTAAAGACGAACCGGAATTCAAGGAGGGCAAATTTAGCAACCGGCTGCAAGAGCTGGATAATGTCTATATCACCCACCATATCGGTGCCAGCACATCACAGGCGCAGAAAGCCGTAGCTCATGATGCTGTGGATATTGTTCGCGGTTATGTGAAAGAAGGAAAAGTGAGAAACTGGCTAAACCGCTGCGAACAAACGGAGGCGCCATGGCAGCTCGTGGTGCGTCATTACGACAAACCGGGTGTGATCGCCAACGTGATGAACGAACTTAAAGAGGCCGACATCAATGCCCAGGAGCTAGAGAACGTCATCTTTGAAAGCAAGAAAACCGCATGCTGCACCATCCAGCTCGATGCTGAACCGACTCAACATATCCTTGAAAGCATCAGAACAAGGCAGGATGAGGTAATTAGTGCAACGCTCATTCCCAGGTAACCCGCTTAACCCTTCGACTGACGAGTGGATCTACCCCAACATCCAGGCATGGCAAACATCACTCGTCTGTCGAATTCTTCATTGTATTGAATCCCAGCCGTAGAAACTCTTCAGACGACTGAACACGCCTCATCCCAAACCAGATTTTACCAAAGTCGTCAGACGAGGGGGGAACTTCGACTGACGAGTGGATCTACCCCAACATCCAGGTATGGCTAACATCACTCGTCTGTCGAATTCTTCGTGGTATTGAATCCCAGCCGTAGAAACTCGTCAGACGACTGAACACTCCTCATCCCTAATCAAATTCTACAAAAGTCGTCAGACGAGGAGGCCTTCGACTGACGAGTGGAGCTACCCCAAACTCAGGAATGGCCACATCACTCGTCTGTCGAATTCTTCATGGCATTGAATCCCAGCCGTAGAAACTCGTCAGACGACTGAACATTCATCATCCCAAACCAGATTCTACAAGAGTCGTCAGACGAGGGGGGGCCTTCGACTGACGAGTTGAACCATCCCAAATTTTAGGCATGGCAACATCACTCGTCTGTCGAATTCTTCGCGGTATTGAATACCAGCTGCAGAAACTCGTCAGACGACTGAACATTCCTCATCCTAAACCTGATTTTCCCAAAGTCGTCAGACGAGGGATTCTTCACACTTTCCAAAAACCCGCATCTCTCTTATACTGAGTGGCAACGCAACGTTTAACCGGGTTTTATCCAAATGCAGCATGCAATACTCACAGGCAGATACCGCACGAAGAAACCGGGAACGGCTGCCACTGATAAGTCTTGCAATTCTCGCAGCGGGATTCACCCTCTTTATTTCCATTACGTTCTTTACCTGGTGGTTATTTATGCCTGAACGAGACAATCAATATGGAGATCCCGGGCTGACCCCGGCCCAAACCGAACTGGCGAAC
>PWWL01000352.1 GCA_003561515.1 Balneolaceae bacterium | reverse complement strand
CTTCGGCTTTGTGCAGCAATGTTACAACGGTTAATGAAGCAGGTTCGTACCCCTTCATTTTCTGAACCAGATAGTTCATTGAGAGGCCTGTATCAATGATGTCTTCTACCAAAATTATATGTCGTCCTTTTATATTCGCATCAATCTCTTTCAGATCCCGTACCTGTCCCGATGAAACTTTTTCATCTCCGTAACTGCTCAGTTTTAGAAAATCAACTTCACAAGGTATATGCACATATCTCATTAAATCGGCCAGGAAGATATAAGAGCCGTTCAGAATCCCTATAAAAATTGGGCGTTTATCATGAAAATCTTTGCTCAGTTTTTGTCCAATCTGTCGAATGCGCTGCTGTATCTCTTCATGTGTAAGATATACCCTGAATTCTTCTCCATTTACGTTTACATATTCCGGATGGTATAGATCCATATAGGTCAGTCTTTCTTTCTGATCGTTAAAACATGTTTGGTTTCAGGACCGCAGCGTACACTATCGGAAATGGTACCGATCCGGCCCTCTGCAGAATTGTGCGGGAATATAACGGCACAGACGTTTCCATCAAAAGATTCAATCACCAATGTATCAGCTTTTCCCGGAGAAGACACTTTTCTATTTGTTAGGTGATCGGAGACAAGCTGGGTGCCGCTCATGCCAAGCGGCGTAAACTGGTCTCCCCCCTGCCATGGCCTCAGTGTAATCGGAAATTCAATTTTCTCCGAATCCAGGTAAAGCACTGCCGGATCATCATAACCGGTGAAAGATTCAACTGCAACACGAAAACCATGTACCTCTCTTCCATTTTCTGCAGCTTCCAGGGCAAGCGTAAATGGCTCGGCATCAGCCCTTTTTTCTGAAACCAAATGGAAAAAATTGCGATCGCGCATGATGCTCAGATCAACCGACAACTGCAGCCGTTTTCCGGTTTGAAGTATTTCAAGATTATTGGATGCTTCAAGAAACGAAACCGATGGGGGGAATCCCGCGCCACTTCTCTCAACAAAACGATGCAATATTACAGGCCTTATCGTTTCGTTTAGGGATAAAAATCCGGATCTGTTCATGCGCTCGGGATGTTCGGATAACCCGGAAAGAATGTGATCGGTCATAGCCTCAAACTCCATCGCCCGGTCGGGGATCCTGAGAAGATTATCGTGCCATCCGGGGAAAAGACGTTCTAACTCGGGAAACCAACTATGCCTCAGAAAATTTCGGGCATATGTTGATTCTTCGTTTGTTCCATCGATTCTGTACGGGATTTTAAACTCCTGAACAAACTGCATGATCTCCTGTTTGGAAACCTCAAGCAGCGGCCTGAAGATCCATCCGTCAAAGCTGACCATGCCTTTCCACGAAGACATTCCCGCTCCCCTCAATAGCTTTTGTATGATCGTTTCTACCTGATCGTCGCTATGGTGTGCCGTGGCCACTGCGGCGGTATTTAACTCACCTTGCAAGTCACGAAAGATCTCATACCTGCGCTTACGTGCCCAGTTTTGAAAGTTACCACTACCGTCCTCTTCAAAGTTGAGCCTCAGGCTAATACAGTCGAAACCCCACATCCCGCACATTTCTTCAACCAGTTGTTGATCGTTATCAGAAGCTTTGCCTCTAAGGCCGTAATTGCAATGAACTGCAGTGGTTTTAATGCCGGCACGGTGAAGCAGATAGAGAAGTGCCATAGAGTCTGGTCCCCCGCTTACCCCGACCAGAATATGCGTACAAAGCTTCCGGTATTTAGCACATTGCTTGTTAAACTCCCGAACTACCGGTGATGACTCGAATTTGCTCATGAGAAAATGTATTTACATCAATATCTTCATTTAACACCAATAACTCACCTTTCGCATTAATTCCCAAAAATTTGAATCGCCCCTCTTTCAACTCACCGTTTACCGTGAGCTGTACCCATTCACCAAATGCTTCCAGGTGCCGGCTTACTTTTTGGTGAAGTTCTGTATCTCGTTTGTGCCACTGCAAATAAGATTGTTCTATTCTTGACAAACAACCTGCCATAATCTTCTCTCTTTCCGGGATTTTTGCCGTTAAAGAAGACAGTGACACGGCATTGGGAAGTGTATCGGCGAACTCCGTCTGCTCTAAATTGAGACCTATACCCACAATTACCCTGTCGGGCCTGCTGCCCAGAAAGATGCACTCGGTCAGAACCCCACCCAATTTTTTTCCCTTAATCATGATATCATTTGGCCACTTCAGGTAGACCTTCTCCCCGGTGAACATCTGCACTTCACCCATTACCGCATAAGCAGTTGCCAGAGTTAGCAGCGGAAGCCTGTCTGCTCCGGGTGGACGGAAGCCTACAGAAAAGGTGAGATTTTTACACGGCTCGGAGATCCAATGGCGATCGTGTTGACCGCGCCCTCCGGTCTGATTGTCGGTACTGACCACCATTCCATGAACAAACCGTTCGGTGGGCAGACTCTTGAGCCACGAATTGGTTGAGCCGACCTCCTTCAGGTGAATAAATTCACTTCCAATCCAGGAAGTATGTAACCTGTTCTTAAAATATTCTTCGTTAAAAGGCCGGCTCATTCATGTTATTTTCCGGTTACAAGCAGGGAATCTTCTGTTCCAAACTCGTTCGGAATATACGAATCAGCGGCATCATCATTCTCCCATCTTTCACCGTCAAGCACATATTTAAATCGATACTCGCTTTCAGGCTTCAAACGGAGGGTTGTCTCCCATTTGTCTTTCTTTTTCTTGAGGGCATCGGCCGACTCGTCCCAGTCGTTAAAATCGCCTACCAGTTTAACATTCTTTTCCGCCCATTCAGCCGGAATTGCGAATGTTACCTTACAAACAGTTCTTTTGGGTGTAAATTCTTTTTGAAGCATAACGTATAAAATTTTTGATTAAAGCTTGAGGTATAAAGTTACCTTAAATATTTCTTTAGATAAACTTTTTGCATAAACATATTGCATGCTATTGCTTCTTATTTATTAAACAATTTAACTTATAATTCGGTTTTACCTTAAACTCATTTGGAATGGAACCGTTTCCCGGGTAAACTAGCTAAGCCAAAGAAGTTCAAAGGTTAAACTGTACTGTTTTTTTAGCTCGACTGATTAATGAATCCACTAAACAGACCTTGTATTTCTGAGGTTGACTCAGCCTGCGTGGTTTTCTTTGCAAGAATCTCCATTTCTTTGAGGGTACTGGAGCAGAGAAGTTCTTTTACAGCGGGAATGGCATTTGTGGTCATACTGAGATCTGTTATCCCCATCCCCATCAAGCATGCTGCAGCGGCCGGCCTTGATGCCATTTCGCCACAAACTGCGACGGGGATCCCGGCTGCCGAAGCTCCTTCTATCGTTAACCTGATCAGTTCCCAAACGGCAGGATGAAAAGGCTGGAATAAACCGGAAATTTTCTCATTTCCACGATCTGCGGCCAGCGTGTATTGAGTGAGATCGTTTGTGCCGATGCTGAAAAAGTCAACCTTTTGTGCAAAAGTCTCAGCGAGAAGGGCAACGGCCGGTACCTCAACCATAATTCCGAATCGTATATTTTCGTCGAAAGAAGTTTCATTTTCCCTCAATTGTGACTTCACACTTTCGAGGATCTCTTTTGTTCTGTTAACCTCCTCCATGGCAGAAACCATCGGCACCAGGATCTGAACGCGTCCGGGATTCACACCCGACACCCTGAGTATAGCTTCAAACTGATTTCTCAACAGCTCTTCTTTGTCCAGTAAAAGCCGGATGCCACGCCAACCAAGGAACGGATTGGATTCCTCCTCTTCTTCATCCAGAAGCTTGTCGCCGCCTGCATCGAACAGCCTGATGGTAACCGGCTCACTGCCCGAAGCTTTCAGCACCCTTGAATAAAATGCCTCCTGATCGCTTACACTGAGCCCGCGTTTTCTGAATAAAATGGTTTCCGTTCTCAGAAGCCCTACGCCTTTGGCGCCATGAAGCGCGATCCGGGGCAGCTCTTCCTCAAACTCTACATTGGCCCTTACGGCAAATGGCTTGCCGCACCCGGTTTCATGCGGCATGGATGCGCTCTTCTGCATATCGGCAACACTGCGCCTGTACGAAGCAAGCCTTTTTTTGAAATCTGCCACCTCATTCTCGTCAGGCCACAAAACCACATCGCCGTTTTCACCGTCAATCAAAACCGGCACTCCTTTCGGAATATTGAGATGATTCCACTTCACGCCAATTACGCATGGAATCCCCAGCGACTGCGACAGAATCACCGCGTGAGACGTCTGTCCACCTTTTTGCATCACAATACCGGCAATTTTAACCCGGCTGAGCTCGATCATCACCGTTGGAGAAATATCGATTGCAAATACCACATCCCCCTCCGACACGGTAATGTTTCGCCGGCGGTTGCGAACCGCCTCAATCAGCTGATCGCGTATCGTAATGATGTCGATGGTTCGTTCTTCGAGCCAGGATGCCCCGGAGGCCTCCATTAGCTGAATATATTCGTTAAAGGTGCTGAAAATGGCATACTCAACGCCAAAATTATGCTCTTCTACTTTTTGGTGAATAAGCCTGTGAAGTTCCGGATCATCAAGGGTTTGTACTTGTGCATCAATAATTTCTGAAGCTTCTTTATCTGCCATTTCCTGAAGCTGCTCAAACTGGAATCTTAGTTTGGAAACTGCCTCATGAAATTTGTTGATGTGGGACTTAATTTCTTCATCTGAAATTTTTTCCGGACGAACTGTTACCTGAATATTTTTTAGGATCCAGGCAGCACCAATACCAATACCCTGCGATGAAGCTTTGCCGTTTAAATGAATGGGCTTGTGGTCTTTTGCCATGGTCAGACCACCGAAAATTTATTTTCAAACAGTTCCGCTATTTCCCGCGCAGCTTCTTCTTCATCAGGTCCATCAAATATCAATTCCATTTCTGCTCCGTATTCTGCTGCGAGCGTCATCACACCCAGAATACTTTTACCGTTTACTTT
>PWWL01000303.1 GCA_003561515.1 Balneolaceae bacterium | reverse complement strand
TATGGCTACAACAGAGTCTACTTCAGTGAACAGACTATTGAAGAAGGACACGGCTACTGGGTGAAGAACGATGAGGGAGCCGCTTACACGCTGGCAGGCCCCGGAGCCGTGCAACTTGAGCTCGATTTGAACGCGGGATGGAACCTGATTGGCGGTCCGGCCGGAGCCATAGCGGTTGACGATATAGACGATCCTTCGGCGATTCTGACCACAGCCCCCGTCTTTGGTTACAACGGATCTGTGTACGAAGCCGCCGATGAACTTATGCCGGGCAGCGGGTACTGGCTGTTTGCCGAAACGGGCGGGCAGGTGATTCTGAGCCTGGATCTGACTCCGTCGGCAGCATCCTCAGGCAAGATGCTGGCTGCTGCTTCCAAGGCCGTCTCATCATCAAGTACGGCGGTTATGGAGAGTGACCGGCTTGTGGTAAGCAGCGGCACGTTGAGCGGAGAACTGGTTATCTATGGCGAGCTGCTCACCCGCGATGAGAAGTACCGCTATCTGCGGCCCCCGCTTGCCCCCGGGCAGGGCCTCGACGTGCGCACCGATGAAGGCTTCAGCGCTATGGACAGCCCTTCATCCGGGCTGCTGATTACCGCGGCAGAGTACCCGGTAACCCTGCGCCTGGAAGCTTCGTCGCCGGGTGCATCGGCCTACGTACTTACAGGGGAAGACCAAAGCGGATCTGCGCGGCAGTGGCCGCTTGTTGCAGGCGCCGAGGTGGTGCTCTTGCAACCCTACGTGAATCTGATTTTGCAGCGGGCTTCCGCCGGGGAGGAGATGATCAGCGAAACGCGGCTGGAACCGGGTTATCCCAACCCGTTCAATCCGGCCACCAACATTCGCTACCGCCTGGCCCAGCAGGGTGAGGTGCTCCTGGAGGTCTACGATCTGGGAGGTCGCCGCATTGCAACCCTTGTAAACCAGAGTCAGCAGCCCGGAGCTTACACGGTTGCTTTCGACGGTTCGGGTCTGGCATCGGGCATCTACTTTGTGCGCCTGCAGGCGGGCACTTATACCAGCATCCAGAAACTTACACTGATCAAATAAGAGGGCCCCATTATGAAAGCTTATAACATCACATTGTACATTCTTGTTCTGGTAGTAACCGTTGCACTGATTGGAGCCGGCTGTGGCACCACCGACTCCGACAGTAATGGAGGAGATCCGCCACCGCCGCCTCCGCCCACCTTCTCACTCAGTACGTCGGTGTCTCCGGATGGAGCGGGGAGTGTTTCACCCTCATCGGGTTCTTTTGAGCAAGATGCACAGGTTAGCGTGGAAGCGTCTTCAAACGAAGGGTGGAGATTCGACCGGTGGAGCGGCGATATTGAATCCACCGACAATCCGCTCTCCTTCAGCATCACCTCAAACACCAGCCTCACGGCCAATTTTATTGATGTGACTTCGGCTTACACAATCAGCCTCACTGCGGCCAACGGCGGTGATGAGATTGACCTGACGCTGGGCCAGCAGAGCCAGCCGCAATCTGTTGAAGCCCCGCCGGCACCGCCAGAGGGCGCATTCCATGCGTGGCTGGAGCGAGGCGGACAGGACCTGTTCACCGATATTCTGAGCAGCGGACTTACCGAGGCCAGCTGGACACTGAACCTGCAGCCGGGCCAGGATGAGGATACCGTAACACTAAGCTGGCAGCTGGATATCGACCGCGCCGAAGGCAGCCTTGTTCTGACCGATCAGGGGGGCACCTTTGAAGTGGACATGTTTGCCGAGGACAGCTACCAGGTAGATGCCTCCCAGACCGGTGTGCTGATCATCGAATACAACTTTGATTAAAGCTGAGAAGATTCACCGCGGAGGCGCAGTTGGCGCAGAGAATAGAGTGAAACCAATTATTTTTTTATTGGGTTGAAAAGGAGGTGCTGCTTTAAAGTGGCACCTCTTTCATCTTTTTTCCGCACTCTTTGGGCCTTCGCGGTTATCATCCCAGCGCCAGCCCAATCCTCTTGCGTTCCAGGTCGATGCTCGTAATCTCCACGTTGATAATATCGCCTACTGAACGGACTTGGTTTTAAGCTTATCAATAAAAAAATATCAATTCCCACTCTTTAACTGCCTTTTCATCTCTTCAAATGCTTTAATCAGTTTTTGATCCGATCTGTAGTAGATATTTTGGTTAAATACAATTTCCAGCTTGTCCACTGCCATTGCAGCAGTAAGGGTTTTGTGATCAACAAACTCTTTGAAAATCCATAAAAGCCCGTGTGTATCCATCCCATGGCGCCTGGCCATCTTTCGGAGTGTACCGTCACTTGTCAATAAGATGTCTCCTTTGGAATCGCACGCAAACCAAACCGAGAGATCTGCCACGGAGAGTGATTTTGAAAGCCCCTTGCCGGCGGTTTTTGCTACAAAGTCTTCTTCAATTTTCAGAATGGTGAGCTTTTCAGATTCAACCCATTTGTTTAAAACACGATGCTGTTCAGGGTCAAGTTCATGCCACACCTGGTATGTGGTAATTATTTCGTATGGAAGCTTGAAAAAAGAATCGTAAGCATCGCAATCGTAGAGGTCGATAAAAATGGATGCATCTGTAACCAGGATTTTCATCTATCCGATTAAGAAGTTTTTCCGGAATTGTGAAACCCGCTGGTTCTTTAATGCCGCCGCTTTCGATACGGTGATATATTCCTCTGCAATGGCCTGCCCGAGGAGCTGGTCGAAACGCAATGCATTTTCCTCTCCCTTGTATTCTGCCAGACCGGTTTCATCGTTCTTATACCCATGCTGATTCATAAATTTAAAAAAACCGGTATAGGATGCCTGGCTGATTATCCGGAGTTCTTTTAAGCGATACACAATGGCCTGAATAGAAATTCCGTACTGTTTTTTTAAGGAAGCCAGTTCCTGCAGGGAGATGCGTTTTCGCTTGAGGCCCAGTTCCTGTTCAATGGCCCGCTTGTCGAGCAGGAGGGCGCCTGCAAAATAGTGGCACATTTTCTCCTGTTCGGATTCATTGAACCGGCTGATGTTCAGAAATAAATGCCCCAGTTCATGAAGCGCAGTGAAACGGTATCGATCAAGATGCTTCTTTAGGGAGAGGTTTAACCCGATCACGGGAATCTTATCGTCAATCCAGGTTGAAAATCCGTCCACTGCAGGATCGGCGTTAAGTTCCAGTACCTTGATTCCCTGGTCTTCAAGTAGTTCGAGTACATTGTAAAGGGGATCGGTTCCGAGATTCCATTCGTCGCGCAATTTCCGGGCAGCCTTTTCAACATCATCCCTTCCGGTGATGGTTACATCCTTCAGCGGGTTTACCACACTAACCGGTTTTCCGATGATCTCTTCCAGTTCAATGTATCGTTCCAGGTAATCTCTGGCAGTCTCTATGATGCGTTTTTGTTCTTTTTTACCCAGCTTTGAAAGTTTGCGAAAAGCAACCTCCTCAATATTTACAGTTTGCTCCCGGTAAAAGTAGTCCGGTTTCAAATCAAGCACACCGGCGATATCCTGAACCATGACGTTATCCGGCACCACTTCACCGGTTTCATATTTGTGAAGGGCCTGGCGGCTGACCTTGTTGCCGAGTTTGTCGGACAGATCCTGCAGGGAGAGTCCCCGCATTTGGCGGGCGTTTACGAGGCGCTGGGCGATAAATGGCATGGCATGGGTTTTGGATGATGTTTGGTTGACAAATTACAACTAATTATACTATTTTGTCAACTATATTGAGAATAAGAGCCTATTATACATATAAGGTTATATCTGTAAATTAGCGGATAATCATCCAATGAGAAGAGTAATGATGAACAATCACAGAACCGAACAAGACCAAATTATCCGACAGCTCTGGCAGATCAGTGATACATTTCGGAATTTCATCAATTTGGTTGAGAACAATTACAATACGGTGACGAAAAGGAGTGCACCTATCGCTGGAAATGGATTTAATGGTGCTACAAAAAGATTATGGGCGACTTGAACAAGAAATAGGAAAAGGTGAGAATCGATAAGGATAGTAATTCAAATGAGTTAGGTTTTTAAATGAATTTCGAATACATCATACTGGAACCGGAACAACAAGATCTTTTCGTCCAAATGGTTGAAAATGTACGAAGTGTGCCACGTGAAAATCGAAGCCCAATGGTTGAAGCAAATTCAAATGATGGGACATGCTTAATCATGCCTAAAGGGAATATAACAGGTTATGCTTTTGGTGATCCGGATGCTTTGGCGGCAGAAGGTTTATTGCAGTTTGATTATGGTAGTATTGGTAGTAAGAGATATACCATCACTCCTATTGGGTATCAATACTACGATTGGCTCATGAAACAAAAAGGCAAACCCGTAGAAAGAGTTGGAAAAAGTGTAATCAGATATCTCGAACTGGACAGTTTCCGTAGCAACTACAATGAAGCCTATAAAAAACTAAAGCTTGCTGAAGAGAAACTATATGCAAGCGACAGTATAGATCATTTTACCGCCATCGGCCACCATTGCCGCGAAGCGATGCAGGAGTTTGCAGATCGGCTATATGCAGATGTATTTGGAAAAGCTTCCCCAGAACCAAAACCGTCTACCGTTAATCGGCTGCGTGAGGTTATAGAAAGAAGAGGCGTTGAAAAAGGGAAAACAGTAAAACCATTCTTGGAAGCATTGGTAGTCTATTGGGGTACGTTATCTGACCTGGTACAACGGCAGGAGCACGGTGCCCAAAAAGAGGGTGAATCACTCACATGGGAAGACGCCCGCCGGGTGGTGTTCCAGACGGTGAATGTGATGGTGGAGTTGGACAGGACGGTAGGAAAATGAAGAAACGAATATAAGTTTTCCCGTAAGTTGACCATTTGAAAGTAGAAAAAAGCCAACACCGCTCACTCCAGCGCCAGTCCAATCCTCCCGCGTTCGAGATCGATGCTCGTTATCTCTACATTGATGATATCGCCCACCGAAACCACATCATGCGGATCGGTTACGCGCTCGCGGCC
>PWWL01000287.1 GCA_003561515.1 Balneolaceae bacterium | reverse complement strand
ATGGAACCGGCGCACCGGCGCCGCATCGGCCTGGTGTTCCAGAACTACGCGCTGTGGCCGCACATGAGCGTGCGCGACAACATCCTGTTCGGACTGCGGCTGCAGAAGATGCCGCGGGACGAGCAGGAGCGACGCCTGGCGCAAATCCTCGAACTACTGCAGATCACGGACTTCGGGCAGCGCTACCCCAACGAACTCAGCGGCGGTCAGCAGCAGCGCGTGGCGCTGGCGCGCGAGCTGGTGCTCGACGTACGCGTGCTCATGATGGACGAGCCCCTGAGCAACCTCGACGCCCAGCTGCGGCTCGAGATGCGCACCGAACTCAAGCGCCTGCACCAAGACACCGACCAGACGATCATCTACGTCACGCACGACCAGATCGAAGCGCTCACCCTGTCAACCCGGGTGGCGCTCATGAAGGACGGCGTGGTACAGCAGTGCGCCCCACCCGACGACCTCTACTTCTCGCCCGACAACCTCTTCGTGGCCTCGTTCATCGGCAACGTGCGCATCAACTTGCTCGAAGCCACGCTCGACGCCGACACCATCCAGGCTGCCGGGCTGCGCCTGCCGCGACCGCCGCAGCTTCCCGCTCCGGCCGCGCCCGTTCCCGTCACCCTCGGCGTGCGGCCCGAGCAGATCACGCTCGCTCAGTCAGCCGATGCGTGGTGCGTGCCCGGCAGGGCCGAATCGGTCCTCGCGATGGGCTCCACCGCCTTGGTGCAGGTGCGGCTCGGCAGCGCCGGCGACGGCGCGAGCATCACCGTCCAGCACGACCGCAGTTGGGAGGTCGACCACGGCGATGCGGTCCTGGTCCGGCTGCCGCCCAAGGCCCTGCACCTGTTCGATCAGGTGAGCGCAGCCCGCTATGGTGCCGGGTGCGACGGCCCGAAGAACACGAGGCCGTGAGCCGGACTGGTAGTCGGAGGCGCAGCAGCGGCGCGCGGACGGAGTGATCGGGACCCGAAGGGTACGAAGGGTGCCTCCCGATCCCGCTCACCTCCTCAACGCGGCGGAACCATCTCGAGGATGTAGAGGCCGTGGTTCCTGTCGCTGGCGAGGATGAGGTCACGGTGCGGCAGAACACCCCAGATGTTGACCGGCGGCGCGTGATCCGGCGCCCCCTCGCCCGCCCAGAAGCCGATCTCGCGGGGTCGTGCGGGCTGCGAGATGTCGAGTATCCGTACCCCGTCGCTGTACCACGACGCGTAGAGGGTGTTGCCCACGACCTCAGGGTTGTGCACGCTCCAGCTGCCTTCGCTGGCCACGCTCGGGTCGAGGCTGTTGTCCGTCGCGAACGTTCCGATCTGCACCGGGTGGGCAGGGTCGCGCATGTCGAAGAAGCGCAGGAAGCCCCAGCCGACGAACTCGGTCGTGGCGCTGGCGGTGACCACCTCGTCGTCCATCAACGACACCCCGGTGCTGTGCTGCACGTAGATGCCGGGGATGGTGATCGGTACCGAGGTGCCGTCGGGTAAGGTGGTGGGGCTCTCGCCCGCCATCGCCGTGAGCACCTCGTCCCCCGCCGCGCCGTACACGATGACGCCCGTGGCCCCAGCCTGCTGCGCCCGTCCGACCTTGTGGTCGAACCGGCATGCGCCGCGCTCGATGAGGGCGAGCGCTCCAGCCGGATCGGCGAGGTACGGATCCTCCGGCTCGCCCGCGACGAAGCCTGCCGGGCAACCCCGCCCGACGTGCACCACCTGGCCGGTCATCGAGCCTCCCGGCAGGTCCGCGATCGGAACCGTGAACATGCCCTCGGTCGCCGGCCTGGAACCGTCGAAGGCATCCGAGCGCAGCGAGACCTCGAACGGGTCGAAGTCCTCGTCGGCGCCGATGAGCACGTTCCCACCCCGCGCCGTGTCGACCGAGTGGGCGTTGCCTTCCGCGCCCGGCGGGTAGCTCGTCAGGCCGACGAACACCGGCCGCTCCGGCCGACTGATGTCGAGCGTGACGAAGCCGGCATCCCAGTACGACAGGTACGCCAGGGTTCCGTTGGCATCGGCGCGCACGCTGTGGAGGAAGGTGGCGGGATACTGCCCTCGAAGGCTGCCGAGGTAGAAGCCGAGGCCGAGCTGCGGCTCGGCCAGCACGCCCCAGTCGGCCATCAACGCAGGGTCCGTGGGATCGCTGATGTCGACGATGAGCAAGTCGCCCGTCCCGTCGCTGAAGCCCGCCTCTGGTGTCGCCGTCAGCGCCTCCAGGTCGGGCACCGCCAAGAGCGCGAGCGTCCGACCACCCGGCGCTCGGGTGAGGTCGAACTCGTGTACCCCGATGGATCCCGTCTCGAAGAAGCTGAGGAACTCAGGGTTGGCTGGATCGGTGATGTCGAACAGCTCGAGGCCGGTAAGGTCGGAGCCGGGAACGCCGAAGCAGTTCTGGAGGCCGACCGCGAGCACGTCCCTGCCACCGATCCGGATCGCCTGCATGTCCTCCATCGAGGTGCCGGCGTGGTCGATGGTCGAGGCGATCTTCACCGGCTCGGAAGGGTCGGAGATGTCGATGATGTCGACGCCGGTTCCGGGACAAGGCCCAGCCCACTTCCCGACGAACGCCAGGTCTCCATAGGCGGCCACGTCGGCGTGCACGCCTTGATCAGCCGGGTCGAGCGCAAGTTCACCGACGAGCGTGATGTTGCGTGCCTGGCGATCCTGGCGCCGGTCCCCTGCGGGCTGGCCGAGGAAGCGCTCGACGGAACGGTTGCCGAGCCCGCTCAGGCCGAGCAGCGGGTCGCTCCCCTGCGGGTCGTCGGTGGTGATCCCGGATCGTGGCAGAAGGGGGCCCGTGGCAGCGGGATCGTCATGCCAGCCTCCGTCGTCGTGGAGGCTGGTGACGCCGGGTGGTGTCTCGGGACCGCCGCAGGCCACGAGCGTCGCCGCCGCGATCGCGGATACCACGATCGAGCACGTTCGTCCAAGGATCATCGTCGCTCCTTCCAGAGCGTGCGCACGGGCAACCGGCTCGACCGCAGCCCGAGACGCCGCTCGCGCGGTGACTGTCGATCGGAGCGACTCCGACCGGCAAGTCCACCTGCCGCACGCCTCGCGAGACGCGATGCCCGAAGCCTGTCCCTTCGAGCACTAACGAAGCACTAATGGCGGGCAGGGCGTGAGGGCGGCCACCGATCGTGGCAGCTCTCGTCTGGCAACCTGGCCGGCCATCGCTCGTCCACCAAGGCCTTCCCCGCACATCCAGCGCGACTGGGCGCCCGAGCGCGAGGCCGTCGCACCGGGATGCCCGTCATCACCCCCTGCGGCCCCTCAGCTGGCGCCCGGCGCGCCCCGCCAGCGGTCGATGGCGCGCTGCAACCGGAACACCGACCCCTCGCGCACTCGGAACTGCCACATCGCGCTCGCCGTCGCGAGCTGCAACGTGTCGGCGCGCTCGGTCGAAGTCGTGCGTACCGAGGCCAAGGGGATCGATACGTCCCTGAACGTCACCGCCTCCGGCGTGATGACCAACCGGCCCTGACCCAGCGGGACCAAGGGCTCGATCGGCCCCCGCAGCGAACGTTCCGTGCCCCCGGTGGCCGCCGCCTCGAGCGGGCCGCCGTCCGCCGCATCCCACACGGGCCGCACGAACTGCGCCAGCGTCACCTCGGCCGCGCCGACGCCCGCCGCCTGGAAGCGGCCTCGCGCGCCGTGGCGCCACTGCGCTCCGCAGGCGCGGCAGTGAAGCACCTCCGGCTGCCAGTCAGCCTCGTCGAGGCACGCCGGGCAGCGCCACGCCACGATCCGTAGCTTCGCGCGGTCGAGCCCTTGGAGATGCACGGCCTGCGGGTCCTCGTCGAGGAGCGCAGTCACGGCCCGGTCGACCAGCTGCGCCGGGCCGGCCGCGGCGAAGTCGATGGGCGCGCCGACGCGCACGCCCACGGGCCGCACCCGCAACCGCCCCGCCCAACGCGGGCCCGCATCGTAGTTCCCGGAGATGCCCACCGGGATGACCGGCACGTCCAGCTGTCTCAGCATGCGCGCCACGTGCGGCAGCACCCCTTGATAGACCCCGAGGGGCGAGCGCTCACCCTCCACGAACAGGCCCACGAGGGCTCCCTGCTCGAGCCGACGCAGCAGCTCGCGGTACGCCCCGGGATCGACCCGGTAGCGACGCAAGGGCACGGCAGACGTACGACGCATCGCCCAGGCCATGGCGCCGCCGCGGAACGCCTCCGCCGTGGCCAGGAAATGGATGCGCCGCCAGGTCGTGCACTGCAGGAACACCGGATCGGCGTAGCAGGCGTGGTTGGCCACCAGCACGGCCGCGCCCCGGCGAGGGACGCGCGCGCGCCCCTCGACCCTGACCGGCAGCAGGAGCCTCGCCAGCACCTGCGAGACGCGGTACACGTCCAGCCGCGGCAGCATCCCGACCTGACGCTGGTAGCTGCGGTACGCGGCGCCGAAGCGCCGCCGCAGACCGCGCTCCTCGAGCAGCGCGTAGATGATCCAGCACGGCAGGAACGCCACGCCGACCACCACCGCGAGACCAGCCGATCCAACCGCGAGCCCCACGCCCACGACGACCAGGTGGAACCCGAGGTACACCGGATGCCGCACCCACCGATACGGGCCCGACACGACCAGCCGCGGCGGCGGCAAGGCGCTCACCGGCAGCCCATGACCCCGCACCCGCAAGGCCAGGATGCTCGCCGCCATCATCGTGGCGCCGCACCCGACCACGACCCAGGCCCCTGGCCAGGGCTCGAGCGCGACCGGCAGCCGCGCATCGAACCACGCGCCGGCCTGCCAGAGCAGCCACGGCAGAGCGATCCAGAACGCCGCGACGTACGCGAGCAGGATCGCGACCCACGCGAGCGTCCCGCGCGCACGCTCGCCCATGTGCGCGCTCACCCTACGCCTGCGGGCGCCAACAGCCGACTCACTTCGCCCACACCCCGATCGCTCGAGACGAGGGGGAAGCCGAACGACCGCATCGCTGCGCCTGAAACTCCGTCGACGATATCGAGCCGTT
>PWWL01000236.1 GCA_003561515.1 Balneolaceae bacterium | reverse complement strand
TTTGGGTAAATTTTTTTCTTTTGATTCCATTCTGCAAGTATAGAGTTCAAAACTAAAAATAGCAGAATTTTCTGAAGTTAATTGGGCTTCCTTTTGTGTGGATACATTAATGAGCATCCCATATCCGTCGTTTCGAGTATTTGGCACCTGTTTAGTTGGGAAATCGGTTTGATATTGGTGATGTTGATTGCGATCACCGGAAAGAGAGCCATGGGGTTCATGCCTTTTGATGGTCTTTCCCATCAACCCCTCGTTATGTATCACGGCGTTGATCGAACTATGGACTCGGGGTTTCGGGGATTGATTCCATTTTAATGCTACCGACCAGACGTTTCTCCGAAACGAGCCCAGGAACACAGATGTGAAATTCTTTTTAAAATCGATTATGATCCGATAGAAGCAATACGGGAGTGTACCCGGTAGAATAGCAAGCGCGTCAAATTCAGAATGCTGTAGGCATGTATCATCTTGTAACCCCGGGCGGTTTTTGCCCGGCAAAAACAAGCCCGTGGTTGCAGCAGCGAAATCATGACCTCCGGCCGGGATTTTCGGAAAACTACGAAAACACAATCCGGAGGTTTGTCCGCAATCTTCGGAATGGGTGCCATACCCGTTGATGGGCATTCCCGTTAACCCATCGTTTTGTATCACGGCGTTGATCAGAATTGGGGCTCGGGGTATGGCATCTCTGATCCGTTAACCCGGGGCGTTGCCCTCCCGATGTCTCGGGATGTTATACTACGCCTTCAGCGTCGGGTATTTGCCAATAATCAAAAAATTCAATCGACCTCATGAACCGTTTACTTTCTCATGGCAGGTACATTCCGGTAGGAATGTTTGGTCGGTAGCACCAGCGGTGCACAAGCCCCAAACCTTCGGCTGAGATTTACGGAAAACCAAGGAATGATATTCCGGAGGTTGTTCACGGTACCCCGGACTGGATGCCTGTGGGTGACGATCTTATTGATGGGCTTTCCCATCAACCCCTCGGTTGGAATCACGGCGTTGATCGAACTATAGACTCGGGGTTTATGGGTTTGTATTCAATTCAATTGCTACAAACCGGAGGCTCCTCCGGAGCCGTGTGATTTGTTAGAAACCGGGATAAGGCATAAACCAGAGACCATTTAGTAGTTGAGTCCACTCTGCAGCCATTGCAATCGATGCGTTCCGGCAGGAACGTTTGGTCGGTAGCACCGGCGGTGCACAAACCCCGAACCTCCGGCCGGGATCTGCGGAAAACCAAGGAATGAGATTCCGGAGGTTGTTCACGGTACCCCGGACTGGATGCCTGTGGGTGACGATCTTATTGATGGGCTTTCCCGTCAACCCTTCGGCTGGAATCACGGCGTTGATCTGAACTCTTGCTTGATTGCCTGCACATGTACGTTTTCAGATTTTAATCAAACACCACTACAGAGATCTCAGTCTCGCAAAACTCCGATATGTGAATACGAGCGGAAGCAGGATAATCAACAGTGACGGCACATTAATCATCCACACGTTGAAAAGTGCCCCGTGAAGTATGGAGAGCGTGCTATCGATTGTGAACCACAGCAGAATGGCCCAGAAGATGGCATGCCATGCCCAGCGCTCACCTTTTCGAAAGGGAAACAGTACGATGAGTGTCTGCAGCAGAAAGTAACCTGCAATGGTTCCCCCAATGATGCCAAATAAAAACCGGCGCATCTGTTCGGCGTCTTCTGTCAGATCCTCACCAAAAAATACTTCTGATAGTGCAGACGTATGCATTTCAAACAGGAAGCTTCCTGGAAACAGTGCGATGAGAATGCCGGCCGTCAGGCTCAGCAAACTGGCTGCAAGCAGCCAATAGAAGCAAAATCGGAATGACTTACTTTCATGCATATACAACTACCTGTTAAAGGGAAAATCATTCACCCAATTAAAGCCGCGGCTGATCAGCAGCAATTCTTCATGGTCAATTTTATTGAACCGAACATAAAGGGAGTCATTCCCAAGTGTGCCTCTGAGCAGGAATTCATTTTCCGAAATCTGCATAAACCCGGCAGCCAGGTCAATATTTGATCGGTATTCAAGGCGTGGGTTTTGGGGAACCCTTGCAGAGATGGAGTCTGAATCTGACGATATCGTTGCCCTGAAGCGAACCCTGTCGCCGGTTGAATAATCGATGGCAACCATCCCTGCAGCCCGGTTATCGATAACCATACGGTGCCACCGGTCTTTATCTATATCGTACAAAACTTCGGGAATGCCGTTAAGCATGAACTCTTCCACCTCATAGATACCGGCAATTTCCGGAGGCTCGGGCATAGACCTGAGCTGACCTGTCACAAAAAAGAACTGAGCAATCAGCACTCCCCCGATAAAAATTCCCTTGACCGTATAACTGATCATGCGCCAGCGGTATTCCTGAACCGGAAATGGCCGTGCGTTCTGGCGGGCCATACGCCCCATGATGAGAAAATCCCACAACGGTTTTATGTGAAGAGAAACGAGCCCAATGGAAAGCAGCAGGTAGTGAGCGGAGTTCAGTTTAACCGGCACATCAAAGAACATGTTGATCATAAACACATTGGTCATAACCGCCGTCAATACAAGGGCGCCTGCAAGTACGGTTCGTCTGAAAAGCAGCAGTGCCGCACCCAGCGCTTCCATCCATCCGGCAAACATCTGGTAAGGCGTTGAAAAGCCCATGAATGTCCACGCAAGGCCCATGGGTGAGCTATCACCATATTCCTGGGTCAGGCGAATCAGGTTAGGTTCTGAAAACTGCATGGGTATTATCTTGCCGATTCCATACATAAACAGAACCAATGCCAGATAATAGCGCACAAAAATGTAAAGCCCCTCTCCCACTCTCGGGTACGATTTCCGGTTACGGTCGATGGCCGTCCATATCAACGTTCCCAGGAATGCAATAAGCAGATGAAACCAAAACGTGAGCCAGTGAATTAGCATATCACCGCTTCCTGTCATCGACGTATTCACCTCCCCCTCAACGCCAAGAAACTGCTTACCGAACCAGATGATAATATCCTGGTACAGCATCTGCACCGGCAGTGCAAATAGGATGATGTAGATACAGATAAACTTAAACAGCAGGCGGCCTGCAGCTGACCAATCGGGTTTATTGGGTGTTTCCATGGGCAGATGGTACGAATGTTAAATAAAACTGGTTTCAGTATAAATATGATCCAGGTAACATTATCTCAAAAATTACGTATCACCTTAGCAATTTGGTTTAAATCAAAGCATTGCAAATATTCAGGCGTTTACAGGGATCACATGAAATCTGCAATGAAGAAAAATATCTGGGTTTGGATTGTACCGGGAGTGGCCGGCCTGATTCTGTTCTTCCTGCTCAGGCCGCAGTTCGATTTTTCGTCCGGTGCACCGGTATCTCAAACCAAGGAACAGGCTATTGAACTGGCCGGTAAACTTTTTACCGAGTTGGGGTATTCTCCCGACACGCTCGGCATGGTTCCGTTCAGAAGCCAGCGTGTATCCATTTTCCTGACTATCCAGGATTCGCTTGGTGCGGATTCTCCCAAACCACACAGGCTGAACGAGGAACATTTTTACCTCCATGGGTGGGAAGTAATTGCCGCTCGTCCTCTGGGGCTCAATGAGAGTTTCAACCTTACACCGGGATCCATCTACAATGCGTCGGGAAGTTACAGGGCGCGATGGGACAACAGCGGCAAAGTCCGCTTATTTGAAATGAACCCTGCACGAAGCGGTAACGCCGTACTTCTTGGTGAAGATACCCGGGCTTTTGCAGGACAACTTGTTACGGACGTTTTCGGCCACGACCTGTCAGATTACAGGTTTGAAGATGAAATTGATGAGTCTATTGACTTTTTGCCTGAAGCAGAAGCCGGCCAGATTGAAGCAGCCGATACGGCTGAAGCCGGCAGCACATACCGGTGGATAAAAAGTAGCGGACTTTCGCGTGATGTTATAGAAATTGAACTCGATCCGGCCGTTCATGTGGAAGAAAGTGAGCTGGAGCGAACCGAAATCAGGGGGGTTAGGGTACTGAAGTTTGAAGCCTACAACGAGCTGGAAAAACTTCCTCCGGTAACCATTGATCAGAATTTCGTTGTTTTCTTTTTCATCATGATCTCACTTCTTGCCCTTCTGGTATTTATCGAAGGAATCGGGCAACTCTTTAAAGGGAAGGCCGACTGGAAAAGAATCGCCATCGTTGCCCTGGTAACAACAATTCTTATCTATGGATGGCGGTTTATCTTTATGCTCAATTTCAGTGATATTCTCACAACCAAGGGAAATCTCGTTGTTCAGTTTAACCAATTGGTTTTTGGGGTGGTAATGGGGCTTATTGCCGCCATCGCCTATATCGGCTGGGAAGCGTATGCCCGGAGTGAGAAATCGTTTCAGATTCAGCTCATTGATGCCTACTGGCGCGGACGCCTGTTTCTGAAAGAGACCGGGGCTTCTATCATAAAAGGCTTTTCACTGGCAGGTGTGATGCTCGGTATTACCGCGCTGTTTCTCACCATTGCCGGACTTTACTTTTACCAGAGCGACAGCCAGTACGGTTATTCCGAAATCATGAACAGGCCGTTTTTCCTTTCACTAAATATAAGTGTGCTCGGAGTGGCGGCGCTCTCATCCATCATGATGACTGGCGTTCTCTACAACTTTCTGGAAAAACGGTTCAGCAATGGACTCATCGTTTTTACCGTTGCCGTCATTATTGGCGGTGGACTTTACACCGGGCTGGGACGTTCGTTCGGAACCGATGGCACTATTTATGAAGACATGGCTCTCTTCACACTCATAGCCATTCCACTCTTCGGTGCCTACAAAATAAGCGGTATTGTGACGGTATTTTCAGGATTGTGGCTGTTTGCATCTATCAACAATATCGTTCCATTTATCGGATCGGAAGAAATGCTGGTTGCCACAAAAGCCATCGGTCAGCTTCTTTTTGTCGGGTTGATTCTGACTTTCGGGATTATCGCATACCTAAAAGCTCCATCGGTCAATTCGGTAAGCAGCTATGTGCCCGATTATGAAAAGAAACTGATGAGGAGCATCCGGTTCGAAAATGAAATGCAGATTGCCCGGAAAACCCAGGAAAAACTGATGCCCCTGATGCACCCCGAAACGGAGCATTTCGAACTTTACGGCTATTTCATTCCCTCATATGAAGTTGGCGGTGACTATTTCGACTATGTGACTCATGAAAACGGAACCCGCCGTGAAATGCTCACGCTTACCGTAGTGGATGTTTCCGGTAAATCGATGAGAGCGGCGATGCATGCGGTGTTTACCAGCGGACTGCTGCGGTCGCGTATGTACACCGATTCACCGTCAAAAATACTTCGTGAAATCAGTCCTGTTATTTTTGAGAAAACCGATTCGCAGACGTTTATTACCTGTTTGGTTGCCCGGTTTGATCCCGGTTCAAAAAAACTTTCAATAGCCAATGCAGGCCACTGTCTGCCCATACTCAAGCGCAATGGAAAGGCTCGTTATCTCACGACTCCGGATCCTAAATACCCTCTCGGCTTGCGCGAAAGTGTTGATTACAGCGAGTCGGAATTTGAACTGAGAAAAGGAGATGTGATACTCTTCTACTCTGATGGCTACCCCGAAGCGGTAAACAAAGCGGGAGAACGAATCGGCTTCGACCGTGCGCTATCCCATTTCGAGGCACTGAATACGGATAACCTCACTGCAAAGCAGATATCGGAAGAAATCAGGAAATACATCCTCGATTTCAGCATCGAACGCCTGGCCGACGATACCACCATCCTCTGCCTTAAGATTAAATAAGCTGTGTTTCCCAAGGGAATCCCTTGCGGGACGGCATAAAAAATTATTGAAGGGTATCCCCTTCTCCCTCTCTCCCCCTCACCCACTCTCCAGGACTCCCCCTCACCCTGCCTCTCCCTCTCATCATTATTCCATCGAAACCCATTACCCATTCAGTCCACACTTCCAAAACCACCGTCTGTAATCACATTTTGCCGTTCGTATAATCGGGCGCCGTTTTTCGTAACCGAATCCACCACATGGCGTAATGGCAGGTAACCCCTTAATCAAATCATAACTGCCATGTTACAGAAAATAATCATACTCACATCCTGCATGTTGTTGGCAACAGCCCTGCAGGCCCAAGCACAACAAAGTTCAAATCCATCAGTTTTGGAGGTAACAGAGCAAAGAGTTCTTGCATACGCTGAGGAAAATTTCAGATGTTTCCAGAATCTCAACTGCCTTAAAAGAGAAGACCCCTTCCCAAGCAGCAACCTCGGTTCATTCAATTTAAACAATAACCGCTTTGATCAATATGTAGTGGAAGGGAGCTCCGAGAACGGCACCATGCACGCGGTGTACAATAATCGCGGAGAACTTATCAAAGCCAAAGTGATTCAGAGAAATGTGGCTCTGCCAAAGGCTGTAGCCGATGTACTGGCTTCCGGTGAGTTTAAGGAATGGATCCAGATAAGTAATGAAGTGACCGTAATTAATTTCGATCGCAGCCAGGTTCAGTATATGGTGATTCTGGAAAGAGATGGTGAGATCCGAATTGAATACCTGAATATTGACGGCGAACCAATGAACAGGGTCTTATGAACCATTATGCTCTGGTAAACAGGGTGGCAGGCCGGTTAGGCTGCCACCCTTTTTTGTTCACTTCCGGCATTAATTTGGATGTAATTGTTTCAATAGATTTGAAATTCGAAATATGTGCTATTGCCACGAAAGCATCGAAAAACACGGAACATTCCTTGCTTTCGTGGCATTATTCTTAATCCTGTTTTGGATAACACTCTTCAACGAACTACTACTTCGGTCTTTTGGTAAGTGAGCAAAACCCTTCTTTATTTGAGTACAAGGGCCTGGTGCGCCGGTTTGGGTGTCAGACGCTGTCAGGCTTATTTCACATTCTAATTTTGAACAAATTACAGGGCTCAATCTAACCCACGTCAGAGGCTCATCAGCACCTTAAACTGCCGGCTCCTTCTCCTTGAAAGATGGATGATTTTGCCGCACGACATTTCAATACTGAGCGATGCCCCCTCAAAAACTTTCACGACTTTCACAAAAGAAAGGTTAATGATTTGTTGCCTGTTTACTCTAAAGAAGTGCTCTTTCGGCAGCCGATCATCGAGATAGGATAACGTTCGGTAAATCAGGAGTTTTCCACCCGAAAAATAGCTCATGGTATAGTTGCCGCAGGTCTCAAAATGCCGCAGATCCCCAAGTTTAACGAGCCTGTATTGGTCGCCATCGCTCAGTAGAACTTTATTGTCGAGGGTTAGCAGTTTGTTGGTTACCATTCCGAAAGAATTTTTTTAACCTCTAACATTTGCCCTTACGTTTTGATCCTGCAAAAGTTACCCTTTAAATTATCGGTCGTTTTTTTGTTTGCCAGTCCCCTGTTTCGTCACTCATTTTAATTCTTACCGGCTTCTTATTACCTTTCAAGCGCTTAAAAATACCTCTACCTGTACCATGACAGTAAATTTTATTAAGAATGGCGACGAGCTGAAGCATACCGTTCAGCATCTTGAGAGTAACGGCCAGATTGCCCTGGATCTTGAATTTGACCGGAATTTCTACCGCTACGGGTTTAACCTGTGCCTGATGCAGATTTTTGATGGAGAACAGTGTTTTCTCATTGATCCGCTCAGCAAGTATGTAAGGATCGATGAACTTTTTCCCGTGCTAGAAAATCCTTCCATCCAAAAAGTGGTATTTGCGTTCGGGGAAGATTTGCGCCTTCTTCATTCACTTGGCTGCTTCCCCAAAAATATCTATGACCTCGATATTGCCACCAGCCTCCTTGGCTATCCGCCCTCTTCACTCAACACACTGCTCGAAGATGTTTTGGGAGTGGATACAGGCAAATCGTCTCAAAAAAGCAATTGGTTTAAGCGTCCGCTAAGTAATCATCAGATAACTTACGCAGCGCAGGATGTACTTTATCTGTTCCAACTCAGAAATATGCTGCATGAGCAGGCCCATAAAAAAGAAATTCAGGCATGGATTGAGGAAGAGAATGCCGCATGGGATCAGCTCGACTTCTCTGATCTGGACACTACGGAGCCTATAAGAGAAAAAGACATGAAAGACCTCAGCGAGGTTGAATGGCATATTTATAAAGCCCTCATCTGCTATCGCGAGGAAATTGCGGAAAAGTCCAACAAACCGGCATTCCAGATTTTTGGCAAAAACATCATCTACTCAATTATTCGCGAGCCGTCGTTTCTCAATAACTGGAAAAATACCAGCGGAGTTTTCCACAGAATTAAAAACGATAGGCACCGTGATAAAATTAAGAGCCTTGTTCAAAATGCTGAAGAAGAAGCTCTTTCGAATGGACTCAGCAAAAAAAAGCCGGCCAAAAAGCCACCGACACAGGAGATGCTGAAAGAGTTCAGAAAAGAGAAGCAGGTAATAAACCGCTATCGAAGTAAACTTTTCGACCCGGTTAAAGAGAAAATCGCTGAAGAATATGGCGAGCAGGCAGCATCATATATGTTCAGCAACCGGACCATAGCCGACCTGGTTACCGGACAAAATGGTTCAATGAAAAAGTACAAACAGGAACTTCTGATCAGGTATGCAAGGGATCTGAATCTTGACCTATCAGTGGTTAAGGAATTTACCGGCAGATAAACATTTCGGTAATAGGTGCATTCAGGGTCCTGCTGTGGTTTTTAACGACAGTTCGAGTTAAGACTAGTTTGTCCGCATTTAGCTACTCGAGAATATAACGGCGGAAATGTACATAGGTACGGTAAGCAAAATACTCCGAAACTTCGGGGCGCAGCTGGATGATAATTTCGCTGTCGTGTTCAAAAAATGAGCACTGTTTGAGATTAGCATTCGCTCAGAGCGCAGGTTTTACATATCGTCATTTTAATAAATCGAAATCTCTTGCCCCGCCATGCTGTTTTCAATGAGGTAAAGAAACTATCATAATTTCATTGTGAGAAATGTTACTAGCTATACTGGAAGTAGATGATCAGCGACAGCATTACCAGCAGGCTTACCCATATGATGATCGCATAACGGCTGAACTCTTCACCTTCTCTTTTTTTGGTAAAACTATGGGGTTTTATGCCCTGTACAAGGAATGTGATCACACCCGACAAGTTTACACAAATGATGTATGTTACCGTTAGCAGTCCTGCCCCAAGCGCAAGATCGTAGAGCCCGCTTCCAAGAAGAAGTCCGGTGGCCACCAAGGGCGGAAGGAGCGCCACGGCAACCATCACACCGATCACAGCGGCCGAAATGCCGCGAGTGAATGATAGACATCCGGCCACACCGGCAGCCAGACCAAGGGCAATATCTGCAAACGAAACGGTGGTCCTGCTCGATATTTCATAAACATCAGGATCGAGGGTAATAAATATGCCCATAAGTATAGAGAGTGCCAACACCAGAAAAAATCCATAGGTGATTGAGACGAGTGATCTTTTCATAAGGCCCTTGTCGCCAAGTGTGGTGGCAAGCGAAAGGCCCACATTGGGTCCTAGGATGGGAGCTATCACCATGGCGCCTATCACCATGGCAGCGCTGTCGCGGATCAGTCCGTTTGCAGCAACTACGCACGACAGTGCAATAAGCACCAGGTAGACCCACGAGCTGTCAACCACTTCCTTTATGTCTTCATACAGCTCTTCCCTTGAAATACGCTTTACCCTTTTCTTCTCGCTATCATTTTCAGACTTCCGGTCCTCTTCCTCTTTCTTCTTTTTTTCCTCCTCAGCGGGCTGCGAAGGCAGAGTGGCCGCCACGGGAAATAATACGAGCCTGTAATCGTCATTTCCGCTGAACCTGCTCTCAATTTCACCCAGTATTTTTTCTGTCAGCTCAACATCCACCAACATATTGATTTCCGGTTTATTATCGTCCGATTTGTGAATCCAGCGATCTACAATATCGTCTCGATGAACCAGCTCATCATCAAGGTCAAAATTCCCGGGTGGAATGAGTTTTATCAGACGAAGAGCCATGACATTATAATTTTGGTTTATCTGTTAATACTGCGGAAATGTAACCGTTTTATCTTAATGAAAGTAAACCCAAAATGATTTGCCGGGCCCGGGTTTAGGATACAAAAAGAGCCGGTCCCTGATCAGAAACCGACCCTTTAACCTATCTCGACAGATATGGCGGCAGGATATAGCACCTGCCTTTTAGAGTAAGAACAGTTAAAACTTTAGCACGTTACATATAATTTAACTTCAATTTGCTCTTTCAGCATTTGGATTTACAGTTTCAATACCCATCCATCTATAGACCGGGCAAAACGAAACCGCTCCTGTAAATACAGGAATTAATCCCAAAAAGCCCCAGGCGCTTTCAAAATACAGGCCTGCTGCTATAATCAGCGTTCCAATAAGTACTCGGACAATTGAGTCCAGATATCCTACGTTTTTCTTCAAAATCATGATGGTCACCTTTTTCTGTAGTTTAGGTTTCTTTGGTTGAGTGAATCAGACCATGTTACTTACTCTAAAAACTGATTCACGAATAGTTTTTTTTCTCTGTTTTTATGTTTACTAAATGAATATTTATTTCACCTGTATGATACCACCCATTATGATGTTGAAATAGCAGTTAACCCCTGAGACTATGATCATAACTCTTCTTACGGAGGCATAGGGGAAACCCCTACCTGTGTTCCTTCGCAATGATTCTTCATATCTTTAGTTCGTGTGCCATATAACAAAAAACCTCTTCGAAAGGAGGCCATCTTTAATGAACTTGTTTGACAAGGTCAGGTACAGGTGAGCCCAGAAAATTTCCATCCGCTAAACCCCTATCATGTCTTTCAAAGCCCTATTTCAATCTATAGTCTGGAACAACAGCCATCTTACAATACTCGATCAAACATATCTTCCCGAAAGAGAGATCTACATAGATCTGATATCAGCAGAACAGGTTTGGGAAGCAATAAGAAAGCTGAGGGTACGTGGCGCACCCGCTATCGGAATAGCCGGAGCTTACGGCTTCTGCATTGGAATTCGGGAGTTACCGGATCATTCAGATTTTCAGAGCTTTTACCGAGAAGCTGGCAGAATTTCGGAATATCTGAATTCATCACGGCCCACGGCGGTAAACCTCTCCTGGGCACTGAAACGCCTCATGGATATGATCTACTCCAACAAAGACCTGCCGGTTAATGAACTAAAAGAGTTAGCCCTGAAAACGGCTGTTGCGATTCACGACGAAGACCGAAGACTTTGTAAGGCGATAGGTGAAAACGGGCTTGAATTGGTACCCGACAACGCACGTATCCTAACACACTGCAATACCGGGGGACTGGCAACCGGTGAGTTTGGCACCGCATTCTCCGTGGTACTGCATGCTCACAGTGCCGGAAAACTGACAAAGGTATGGGTTGATGAAACCCGTCCGCTTCTTCAGGGTGCCCGTTTAACAACCTGGGAGCTTCAAAAAGCAGAAATACCGTTCACCCTGAACATAGACTCTGCAGCAGCCTTTCTGATGCAGCAGGGTTTGGTTGATATGATCGTTGTAGGAGCAGATCGCATCACGGTCAATGGCGACACCGCAAATAAAATCGGCACATACAGCCTTGCCGTAATCGCAAATGCGCACAGCATTCCGTTCTATGTTGCGGCCCCTTACTCAACCATCGACCTAAAGCTTGAAAAAGGCTCCGATATTGAAATTGAGGAGCGTGACGAGGATGAAGTGACGCATTTTGGCAGCAAGCGTACGGCACCTAAAAACGTGGATGTGTACAATCCCGCATTTGATGTTACCCCTAACGGCCTCATCACGGCAATTATCACGGAAAAGGGAATCATCAGGCCTGAACCCGACTATCGGAAGCAGATCATGGAAAAGTTTGCCTGACTGTACGTCACTTCGATTCAAGCCGGTAGCCGTACCTTACCACATCCTTGAAGCCGGTTTCATCTTCTTCCACCGCGTAGATGCAGCAATCGGAAATGTGCATGATTTGAGAATCTGACGGCCAGCTGAAGCGGGCAGCCAAACCATCTTCAATTATCCACCATTCGAGACGGCTCTTGTCTTCATGTATCAGCGAGAGCCACACCCTTCCTTTATCGTCTGTTAGCATAGAGGCAATTGCCGGCCAGTACTCCGGATATTCCGCACTTTCCCTGATGCGGAGAAGCTGATCATTATGGCTGTATGCCGGATGAATCACAAGTTCGCGGTTTAGTGAGGCACGTCCGTATGGATGGTAATAGGCCTTCAAAAAATTTCCATTCCGATCATGTTTTTTGATAAGCAGTTCATCGCTCCACGCTGTGTAGAAATGTCCGTCATTCAAAAACGTGATGAGCGAATGGGACGGGTACCGGAGGATAAACGGCGCCGGGCGTCCCGCGTAGTCTCCGACCAGAAAAAGTGTATCCCTCAGCTGTGCTATCGGTTCACCGATCCCGCTGTCCTGATTGTTAATCGCATAAACCAGTTTCCGTTCAGGATGAAAGGCCGGATTTAGATGATACCTGTGCTCCGTTATGATGTCACCGCTTTGTGTAATCCAAACGGGAACTGTCGAATCAAAATCATCATTGCTCACCGCTTCATGGTTCAGAGCCGGATCTGCATCCGTAACCTCAAGCAATACACCGTCCGGTATTGAGAAGCGTGATTGCCTGCCAAGTTCGCGGTCAAACACATGGAGAAAGCCGCCGTTTGTAACCAGCGAGGAGATGTTGAGAAAACTGCCTTCATCGCTTCCATAACCGCCTAAAGTGATTTTATGGACCCCATCGGCGCTGAACACGTGAATCTCGTTCCTCTTCCACGAACTCCCGGCCGCGTAAAGGTTGCCTGATTCATCGGTGGCAACAGCCGTGATTCGGTCAAGAAGCAGTGAATCTGAGTAGAGCACCTGACGCTCAAATTCAGCCTTGTATAACGGGGTTTCCGCGTCAAGTATAATCAGAGAATCAAGAGATCTGATATGAGCCGGCAGTTTGTCCATATCAGCATCATCACAGCCTGTACTGAACAGGGGGACTGTAAGCAGCATCAGGATAAAAAGCCCTACATCAGACTTCAAGAATTTGCGACTCCGATTGTTTGCAAACAGCATAAAATGTGTTAAAAATAATTTGGGCGTAAAGTAATGAATTATTGCAGGATATACCTCTTTTCACCTATTATGCATTTTGCGAGTATTTAAGTGCCGTAAGCTCAACCTATTCCGGTGACGTGCATGAACGAAAAGACAAATAGTGATCTAAGCCTCTTTTTTGAAAATTCCATTTTTGGTGCCTTTTTCATGATGCTCGATAAGCCTGTAAACTGGAAAAAAGAGGGTGACAATCGTGAAGCCATGCAGTATATCCTTCACAATATGAGAATCACAAGAGTGAACCGGACTTTTCTGGAGCAGTATAGTGCTTCGATTGATGATATGATTGGAAAAACCCCGTATGATTTTTTCAAACACGACATTGATCAGGAAATTGAACTGCTTACCAACATCTTTAACAATGGAAAGCATGTCGATATCAGCTATGAAAAGAAAACCGACGGAACGGATGTGATTTTTGAGGGCGATTATGTTGTGCTTTACGATGATATCGACGGGTATGTATCCGGGGTTTTTGGAGTTCAAAAAGATATCACCAGCCGCGTTGAACATGAAAATAAACTGAAGAAATCGCTGCTCGAAAAAGAGATCCTTCTGTCTGAGATTCATCACAGGGTTAAAAATAACCTTGCTGTAATCTCTGCTTTGATCCAGCTTCAGGCGCACACTGCCAACAATAGTGATCTAACCGCTCTGTTGGAGGAAAGCATGTTGCGCATTAAAACCATGGCTTCTATTCATGAATTGCTCTACCAACAAAAAAGCTTTAGCCAGCTTTCATTTCCCGATATCCTGAAAAAGCTCGCCTCAATGATTCATGAGAATTTTAGTTCGAATAAAGCTATCAGGTTCAAGTTTGAGTGTAATCCGGTTCAATTGAACGTAAACCAGGCTATACCTGCTGCGCTAATAGTGAATGAAGTTTTTACTAATTGTTTCAAGCATGCCTTTAACGATAAGAGTGAAGGCACCATAAGCGTAATACTCAACGAGTATTCAGGGCAGATCTCACTTTCTATCAAGGACGATGGCCGTGGTTTTAATTATTCTGATTACGTTGATAGTAATTCAGAGACACTCGGCTTACAGATAGTAAGCATCTTAACGAGTCAGCTTGACGGACACTCATCGTTCAGCAGTTCAGATAATGGAACGCTGTTTACGCTTCAGTTTGCAAAAAGCAATGTTAAAGGTGCGGGCAGTGCGATGCTGATGAAGTAAATGTAAGAGAACGTTACTCTTTAAGAATTTTGATCATCCTGGTATCCGTAATAGCTCCATGCGAGACATGTTGAATTACCTCTCCCTCTTTTATCAATAGTACCTGAGGTGACTCATGCCTTACACCTGTAACTTCAGCTACATGATTTGAGATGGGCCTCTGAGCTATCACATCAATAAAAACGAAAGTCGTTTTGTTGCCATATTCTCCAAAGAGCTTTTCAACATTCAGCTTTGAAAAAATGCAGGTAGCACAGTTGTAACTGTGTTTATAGATCAGCAGCGGCTGCCTGTTTTCCTTAATCAGTTCATCAAGCCGTTCTTTCGATTCCGGTATAATCCATTGTTGACCTAGGTCGGGCTTTTTGCCCATCAATCCTCGCAATCCGCTTAAAAAACTCATATTTGCGTTAATCTCCCAAACAAATTCCAATTTCGCGAGCCGTTAATACGGTATCGCTGTGTAAGTGCACAAGTTTGGTTTTTCCCGCAACGTTGGCAAGGGGTATTCGTTTAATTTCGTTCTGTTGCATGACAATCATCCGGTTAAAATCCTGCTCTGCCAATGCCCTTATTGCCGCGGCGCCAAACCTGAGGGATATCAATCGATCGTAGGCCGATGGCCTTCCACCCCGCTGCAGATGCCCAAGCACCAGAGAACGCGCTTCCTTGCCGGTCTTGTCACTTAGCTTTTTTTCAAGGTACTCGGCAACCCCGCCGAGTTGCTCCGACTGTCCCGGCACTTTACCTTTCACAAATCTGGATCCCCCTTGTTCTACAGCTCCCTCTGCCACTACAACGATAGAGTATGTATCACCGCGATATTCTCTGTCATTGATCTTGTCTACAACCGATTGAAGTGAAAAGTCAATTTCGGGGATCAATATCACATCAGCAGATGAAGATAAACCTGCATGAAGTGCTATCCATCCGGCATATCTTCCCATAACCTCAACCACCATTATTCTGCGATGCGATTCTGCAGTGGTAGAAAGTCTTTCAATAGCCTCCGAGGCCGTGGTTACCGCTGTATCAAAACCGAGCGAAATGTCACATCCCCAAATGTCGTTATCGATGGTTTTCGGCACGCCTACCACCCGGATACCTTTTTCCGTGAGGCGATTCGCGATGTGCATGCTTCCATCTCCGCCAATCGCTACAAGCGCATCAACTCCATATCTGTGGAATATTTCGACAGTCTCATCCGAACGGTCTTCAAGCTCCCAATCTCCTGACGCATTTTTGAAAGGCATTTCAAAAGGGTTGCCGCGATTAGCCGTGCCGAGAATGGTACCGCCCATCATGGAGATTCCTCTTACCCGCTCCGCCGTAAGCGGTACAAATGGCTGATCCGAATAGAGAGAGCCATATCCGTTTCGTATGCCCAATACTTCCCATCCCCGCCTCAAAGCCGAAAGTGTTGCCGACCGGATGGCTGCGTTAAGTCCGGGAGCATCACCTCCTCCGGTGTTTATGGCAATTCTCATACTGCGGTGCTTTCTTCGAGGTCTATGCCTTCAAGTGCAAGTGCCTCCAAAAGCTCATTCATGCCAAGTCCCTCACGAAGTAAAACAGCCGAAGAACCAGTGAGATCGATGATAGTCGTCTTAACGGATGGCAGTGGTTCCTGGTCATCAACAACTACGTCAACAATTTTGTCGAATCGGCTAAGGAACATTTCACGGTCGCCATCTTCAGGATGGGCATACTCCACTCCCGGAATCTTAGCCGTAACCGCGAGTATCGGTCTGCCCAAATCTTCGATCAGCTCGAGCGTTACAGGATGGTTTGGCACGCGAATACCAACAGTTCGCTTTTTTGGGTGGACCAAAAGGCGCGGCACCTCCCGGGTGGCCGGCAATACAAAAGTATATGGCCCCGGTATCACCCGTTTGATCAACTTAAAGTTCTTATCACTCAGGTGGGCAAACGTTGATACATGCTGCAGACTATGGCACATCACCGTAAGATGATCTTTTTTATCCATCCTTCTCACCTGCCTTATTCGATTAATCCCTTTCTTATTTTGGTAATCACAAACCAATGCATATTGACTGTCGGTGGGAATTACTGCTATACCCCCATTCAGTAGTTCATCGGTTAACTCGAAAATTTTTTTCATGTGAGGCTGATCAGGATCAAGTTTAATACGGTGCGACATTAGCAGCAGATTAGGTTTCTGTTTACTTAAAGATTTATCCATAATCTTTGCAGAATTTCATCAAATGGCAAATGCCAATCCAGCCATAGCTTTGTTTTTGCTTTAGGCCGAAAGATGATTTTCTTTTCTCCGGCTGCGTACGCAGCTAGTCGCAGTGCACAATGGAAACTTTTTTCGTTTTGGCTTCAAACCCGCCTTGCACCCTTAAAGCCGGGATAATTTCCCGGTTTCAGTAAAAGCATCTCTGTTTCCGGAATCATCACAAAATAAATCCAACGATTCCGAATATCATTTCGTTATTTTAATAGGAATTAAATGCTAACTATTTAATACAAATCAATGGATACCAAAATTAAAGCATGGTGGCTCGGACACTCGGCATTTCGAATAGAATCTCCTTCCGGAAAAGTTATTTATATCGATCCTTTCCTGTCGCAAAATCCGATGACACCGGATGATCAAAAAAATCCTGACGATGTTGATTATATTTTGCTGACTCACGGCCATGAAGACCACGTGGGTGATACGAGTGATCTGGCAAAAAAAACCGGATGCAAAGTAGTTGCACAGGTCGAACTTTCGCATCTGCTAAAGAAAGAAGGCCTTCGTGATGACCAGCGAATAGAATTTAACAAAGGCGGCACCGTTCATTTCGACGATTTCTCCGTTACTCTGGTAAATGCCAATCACAGCTCTTCGTATGGTGGACAATATGCCGGTGAAGCCGGTGGACTAATTTTGTCTTTTGAAGACGACATTTGCTTTTACCACATGGGGGATACAAATATTTTCAGCGACCTGGAAATCTATGGAGAAATCTATGATCCGCACGTTGTTGCTGTACCCATTGGCGACCATTATACAATGGGACCGCAGGAGGCAGCGATCTGTGTGGATATGATTGGTACCAAAATTGCGGTTCCCATGCATTATGGAACGTTTCCGGTTCTTACCGGCGAACCCAAAGAGTTCAAATCTTTCGTAAACGACTACTGCGACACCGAAGTTGTGATCCCGAAACCCGGAGAGAAGTTTTTGGGATAGAAAAAGGCTCAGGGTTTTCCGGGTGGGCGAGACTGCGAAAATCACGCTGCAGGCTCAGGGTTTCCAACCTGTCAGAGTGCTGCGCCTTTCGGCTCCTGGCAGAGTTGGGTACATTTTATGGATTTAGAGCATTAGAAATTG
>PWWL01000349.1 GCA_003561515.1 Balneolaceae bacterium | reverse complement strand
CGAAGCCCAAATACCACGTCTGCGTTCCACCTTCTGATTTCACGAATCACATCCATGCGAATATGCAGGTCGGGCATTAATTCTCCATCGTTATTGTCGTGAACTACATACTTAGCGATTCCCATGCGCCTCGCCGCCTCTTCAGCTTCAGCTCTTCGAATAGCACCAAGGTTCCCACCACCAAGTTCCTGGTGGCCCGCACTGCCATTCGTCAAAGAGACAAACTTCACATTGTGGCCTGCGTCAGCCATCATCGCAGCTGTAGCACCCATTTTTGCATCACCATCGTCTGGATGGGCGAAGATTACTATGATATTGAGAGGCTCATTTGCTTTGTTGAAGCCATCTTTTTCTTCATCATTGTCACTCGAGATTGCCAATACAGGTAGTGCCAAGAGGAGCAATGCAATGGTTGTGATCAGTTTCGTCATAATGATTGGATGTTTATTAATTGTGATTCTGTTGAGAAACTCTTCCCAATTATCAGGCTAACTCCGGTTCATGAGATTCCGGAGCTGCCTGTATAATTTTAGTTCTTTACCGCTTACTCCATTACAAAGGATTTTGCGTAAGCTGACCCGGAGCGGAGTCTATTTCACGTTGCGGTATTGGATATAGCAAGCGAATGTCTCCTTCCGTTTTACCTTCATTCGAAAGGAAATTAGCCATTACCTGACGTGCAACTCCAAAGCGCTTGAGATCCGGCCATCGTTTGTTTTCACCAACAAACTCTTTTCTTCTTTCTGCCAAAAGTACTGTCTCAAAATCGCCTAGATTCTGCGCCGGCTCTGTAAGGCCTGCCCTTCCTCTAACCTCATCGATCAAATCCCATGCAGCTTGCGATTCACCCAGCGCTTCCGCGAGCATGAGCAGAACATCTGCGTATCTGAATACGATAAAATTTACATCGGAATCGAATGCAATCGATTGGTTTGCATCATACTTTTGCAGGTACGGATCATCGTCGGCGTCAATGCCAAACGTAGCGTCAAACCTTTCATCATCGGGTTCGTTAAACGCGTCTAAGAGATCTGTAGTGACCCCTTGCGGAACGTTACCGCCGCCCACACCGCCGGAAATTGACAGATCGGGTGAATAATATTCGGTAAATCCGCTTCCGGTTCCTGCACCTCCGGATTTGTACTGGATCTCGAAGATGGATTCAATGTTGTTTTCATTCGCAGGGCCCCAGATGTTGGCGAAATCAGTAACTAATTCGTACTGCCCGGAGTTAACCACCCTTTCAAGCGCTTGCACGGCCTGGCCGTTGTTTCCTGCTGTGAGGTGAACGAGGCCCAAAAGGGTCGCAGCGGCGCCACTTGTGGCACGGCCTACATCCGAGCCTGAGTAAGATGCAGGCAGCAATCCTTCAGCAGTTGCCAAATCTCCGGCTATCTGATCGTAAATAACGTCTGCGGCTACCTGGTTAATCACAACGTCAGGCGAAGTAACTTCATCAAGCTGAATCGGGATGTTGCCGAATGTTACTGCCATGTTGTAGTAAACAAGAGAGCGGATGAAAAGTGCCTCACCCCGTATCCTTTCACCAAGGGCCGGATTATCGAGGGTTGCATTGTCAAGCCTGTTCAGAATCGTATTTGTGCGAGCGATTACACTGTAGCCGCCGGCCCACGTATTTTCGAGTTCGGTAGCTGTTGCCAGCTCTTCAAACAGCGTGATACGTTCCAATGATTCTGCAAGACCCGTGGCACCACCCGCATTTGAGGTATTGTCACTTCGCATTTCGTGAAGCAGCATATAGTTTCTGCCATACGCGTTATTCGATGCCAAACCTTGATATGCGCCGTTTATCGCGGTTATGAAATCAACATCGGTTTGGTAAAAGTTTTCAACGTTGCGTTCCGATTGCGGAGCAAGAATTGTGAAATCATCTCCGCACGAAACTAGCAGTACCAGAGCCGGTACTACGAGTAAAAAGATTGATAATCGTTTCATTGTATTCACCGTAGTTTCTTTTGATTAAAAGGAGACGTCAATTCCGAACTGGACCGTTCTGGAAAGAGGATATGCACCATAATCCTCACCCATGGTAAGTCCGCTTCCTTGCGAGAGGTTTACTTCTGGATTGAATCCAACGTAATCGGTCCAAATTGCCACATTATTTATGGATCCGAATATTCTCACATTTTGTGCAAAGTTTGCGATCAGCTGAGTTGGCAAGCTATATCCCATGGTAATGTTCCGCAGCTTTATATAGGATCCATCCTCAACCTGGTAAGATGAGGGACGGTTGTTATTACCGCCAGACGCTCTTTCAGCTTTCGGATCAATTCCATTACCCGGCTGTTCAGGCGAAATCCATCGGTCGTTCACGATAGCGTACGACCCGAAGTTCGCTTCACCGTTGCGCAAGTGTCGGTTGGTGAGATTCAAAACATCTCGGCCTTCAACACCATTGAAGAATATGCTAAGATCGATATTTCTCCAGTTGAAACGGTTTACGATACCCCATGTAAAATCCGGGTGGTAGTCTCCGATAATATCACGGTCATTAGCGTCAATAATGCCATCTCCATTTACATCTCTAAATCTGAAATCACCTGGAGTAGGATTACCCTGTGTATCAACGGCGTGGTTGTTAATTTCGGCCTGTGTCTGGAAAATACCGTCTACTACATAGCCGTAGTAACTGCCAATTGGTGCACCAATTCTGGTGATGTGCCGCACGCCTGCAGCTCCGGGAACTAAAATTGGATCTCCTTCAGGGCCGAGTGCGAGTACCTCATTACGATTTGTGGCAAAATTGAAATCCGTTGACCACTGGAACGAACCGGTCAGGTTTCTGGACGTTAACTGCACTTCAAAACCGCGGTTCTCCACCTCGCCAATATTGGTAAGTGCCCTGGTAAATCCGGTAACGGCCGGTATGTTTACCTCAAGAAGCAAGTCTGTGGTTCGGCTGATGTAGTAATCTATCGAACCATAAATACGATCTTCTAAAAGCGCAAAATCAATACCTGAGTTGAATTGACGCGTTGTTTCCCATGTCAAATCAGCGTTTCCAAGCGTAGAAGGAATAGCTCCCGATACCAGCTGGTCGGCAAACACATAATTTGTGCTTGAAATGAGGCCGATAGAGCCATAGTTAGGTATCAGGAAGTTTCCTGTTACACCGTAGCTGACTCTTGGCTTGAGCTCGTTAAACAGGTTTTGGTCCCGCATAAACGACTCATTTGTCATTAACCATCCAACCGATCCTGATGGGAATACACCGGTTTGGTTATTCGCGCCGAATCTTGAAGAACGATCTGCCCGAACCGTTGCCGTAAGCAGATATCGGTCTTTGAATACGTAATTCAAGCGTGCAAGAGTACTAACTAGAGACCACTCTTCTATAAGCTGGTCGCCGCCTGTAATCTGTCCGCCATTTACGGTTCTAACCTGATCATCCGGGAAATTTTGTGCAATTACACGGTTTCGTTCATCATTTTGCTTCTGAGCTGTAAAGCCTACGATAGCATCCAGTCTATGGTCTTCTCCAAGAACAGTCTGGTAGGACAGTGTATTTTCCCACAGCCAGTTAAACCCTTGTGCAGAGGTAGACTCAGCGTAAGGCCTTGGAGCACCGCCTCTGTAGAACAATTGCGTACCCTGATAGAACGATCGCTGATAATTGTCAATGTCGTATCCCAGCATCGTTCTGAACTGCATGTTTTCCATAATGTTGTAGGAACCAAATATATTCCCGAAGATTCGGTTATTTCTGATCTCCTCATCAATAAAGTCTCGAATTGCCAGAGGGTGGTTCGTGGTAGTCATGGCACCGCCAAGCTGATTATGACTGCCTTCAAGCTGTCTGTAGGTTCCGTCTTCATTGAACGGACTTACTACCGGCGACTGCGTTAATGCGGAATAAATAATTCCCGGCGGGTTACCGAAGTAAGGTGCATTAGCAGCTTTTCTGTCGTGAATGGTAAACGCAGCGTTAAGTGTCAGTCCTACCTGAATTCTTTCGGACAGATCTGAAGTCAGGTTTGAATTAATCGAATAGCGATTAAAACCTGAGCCATCGATAATTCCGCTCTGATCCATAAAGCCGCCACCGATTGAGTACGTGAAGTTCTCGCCGCCACCGCGTACCGACATATCGTAGTTCTGAACTACTGATGTGCCAAGAACAAGGTCAAGCCAGTCAGTATCGGTTCCATCCCAGTTTACATATGCTTCCGGAATTAAGTGATTACCGGTTGCACCCGATGCCACTCGACCTGCGTTGGTATTGGGATCGAATTGCGGATTAAAAAACGGGCTGTTTGGGTTGGTAGGATCTTGCTGACGGATGTACGTGTTGTTTCTTGCATCCTTGGTGTAAGCAATTAATTCCTCCGCATTCATCATTTCAGGCACATTGAACGCAGAGCTTACTCCAACATACGATCTGAAATTAATTTGAGGTGGTGTGTTGGCCCGGCCTCTTCGCGTGGTAATCAGAATCACACCATTTGAACCCCGCGATCCATAAATGGCTGCTGCAGAGGCATCTTTCAACACTTCAATGGATTCAATGTCATTCGGATTTAGTGCAGCCAATGGGTTTACCCTTGTTGCGGTGAAATTTGGATTCTGCGAACCCACATTTTGCTGAAGATTAAAGTTCTGGGAAAGCGGAACACCGTCGATCACATACAGAGGTTCTGTACCGGCAGAAATTGAACCAACGCCACGAATATTAATCTGTGGAGCTGCTCCCGGTTCACCGGTACTTTCAGCTACATTAACGCCGGCAAGACGGCCCTGTAATGCGTTTTCAAAGCTTGCAACAGGCGTCCCCTGGATCGTTTCGGCACGAATCGAGGTCACAGATCCGGTAACCTCTGTACGGCGCTGAACTCCATAACCAACAACTACTACGTCATCCAGCATGGCTACATCTGAACTCAGCCGTACATTGAACTCTGTCTCATCACCGATAGTGAATTCCTGGCGAACATACCCTACATATGAAAAAGCAAGGCGTTCGGAACCATCGGGAACGGTGAGCGTAAATCGTCCATCAAGATCGGTGGTAGTACCCACGTTTGTTCCAACAACAAAAACGGTTACACCGGCCAGCGGCTCATTTGTATCGGCATCAAGAACGCGCCCCGTAATCTCCACATTGAGATCGATCACGTTCATCTCCTCAGCCAATTCTTTTTCCTTGAGAAGAATTTGCCGCCGCTCCGTTATCACAGATTCATATCCGGTATTTGCCAAGGCCATTTCAAGCGCATCAGCAACACGAATACTTGTTCGGTTTACGGTTACAATATCATCGCTGCTAAATATATTAGCATCGAAAGCTATTTCGAGTTGAGCTTCTTTTGCAATCTGGAATAGCGCTTCCGACACTGAAACTTTATGAATGTTTAGAGAGATCCGGTTTGACAACTCCGGTATTTGGTTGCTGTATTCCTTAACAGAGAAGTAAGTTACCATATCAGGCATTGACGACTCTGAAGACTGATCCTGCGTAAATCCCTGGACGGGTGACAGTGATGCGAAAGTCACTGCCAGCACCAAGGGAATCACTTTTATCAACGTAACGGTTTTCATACGCTTGGTTTTTTTGTTGTTGTTAGTTCTAATTAGACTACCATCCTGTATTTGCCACACTATTGCAAGTTATTTACTAAAATCTTTGAATTTCTAACTTTCACTTCTACATCCATCGACATTTGAATTACATCAACCACTTCCTGAACTGAGCGCGTTTTAAGGTCGGCGGAAAACTTCATATCTCTTAGTACCTGTTCAGATAGTTCAGTTTTAACCTGAACATCATACCAGCGCTCTATTTGCCGAAAAACATCGGTCATAGGTGTCTCATTGAATATGAGGCGCCCTTCCATCCAGCCAAAGTAATGAAGGGGGTCGTCAAACATGGCCAAAGCTAATTTACCGTTTGTCTTTGAGACCTGGCCAAAATATCCTTCATTTACAATCAAGCGATTATCCGGGTCATCAAGCCTCTTGAGCTCAACAGTGCCTTCCCGAACAGCAACTATCATATCTTCTTCATCAGGGTAAGAACGGATATCGAAAGATGTCCCAACAACTTCTACTACAGCCTTTCCGGTTCTGATGTAAAAGGGCCTATTTCGGTCAGACCTGATATCGAAGAAAGCCTGCCCCTGCAGCTGAACTTCACGTTTGTGCTGGCTGAATCTTTCAGGTATTGTGAGTCTACTGGCAGCATTAAGCATAACCCTTGAACCGTCACCCAGCTCAATATTCGCTCTTTCAGCTGCGTTGGTTGCAATTTCATTAAAAATTGGCTCAACCACTTCAGGCCCCTGAACTGTTTGAGGGGCAACCTGATACGTTATCACAGCAGAGATGAACGCGACAAGAAAGAGTGCAGCAATTTTAAGAAGACGGGAAAATGCTTGCTGCTTTTTTCTAAGTTTTCTGAAATGTAAAATTTTGGCGCGTTTAATTTCAGGACTTTCAGGAGATAGCCTGGAAGCCACTCTATGCCAGTCTTTTTCAAGGTTTAACTCTGAAATCAGTGTATCCTGAGGCCTTTCTTCCGACGCTTTCCAAATTCTGTCTATTGCGTGCAGAATCCGCCTGTTTTCGTTGCTTTGATCAAGCCAGCGCTCTAATTCTTCAGAATCGCCTTCACGCATCGAATTATCGAAATAACGCGATAAAAGTGGCCAGATATTATCTTTATTCGTCATGCTAATTTTTTATTTCTAACTATAAGACAGTGATTGAATCTTTACCCCCTACTTATTGGTAAAAAAATTTATTCTTGAATTTACATCACCCGCCCAACTACAACTCAAGGTTCTCTCGAAGATACTGCAACGATTTTCCCATTTGGTTTTCAACGGTTTTCCTGGCTATAGACATAACCTCGGCAATTTCGTTGTACGACAGTCCATGCTTTCTGTATAAAATAAATATCGTTCTTCTGCGCTCAGGTAACGTTTCAACCAGTTTCCATACTTTTGCGGTTAGCTCCTCTGTGTTGAGTTCGTCACCATGAATTTCTTCCGATGCTTCGTACTGCTTTTTTATGCGCTCCTCAAGGCGTTCTTTCTGCTTTTTTTGCTGGAGAAAATTAAGCGATTGATTGCGTACTGCCTGATATAGATAAGCCTTGAGCGACTGCTTTACATAGAAATTATCGCGGTTGTCCCAGATCTTTATAAATACGTCCTGTACTACATCCCTTGATATGTCGAGTGACTTAACAAAGCTATTCGAAAACACACATAGTCGTGCATAGTACTTGTGAAAAAGCTTCTCGAATGCTTCCTGATCGCCGGCACGGATTTTTTCCGCCAGTATGATATTTTTGTCAAGTCCTTTTCCCATAGATCGGTTTACGATTCTATTCTCATTTAAAGAATCGGCATACAGAATCTGGTTCGTGCGTTTAGAGAGATGTTTATTGATAGCTTACGAGCAGCCGGCCACTCAATTCTCAAGCAGAGTTAAGACTTATCGAAATTAAAAGGGCCGGGGTCTTTGTCCTTACGTGTTTTTATCCAGATAATGCTTTTCAATGATCATTTGCAACAAACAATTCTTTAGGCCTCCAATAGACTAAACCATTGCCATATATAAAACAATCATTTAATAATTGCTATTTAATTTCCCATCTTGAAAAACCTTCGATGGAATCGTATTCAGCAAGCCCAAGACGATCGTATAAACTTGCTGTAGTTATGGTTCTTTCATCCGCAATCATCCAAAACTCACGGCTTGTGGATCCCGGATATTTTGGCTGGTCTTTCTGTGAAGCGTGCTTAAAAATAGCCCGGCGTTTGCGAAGTCGTTCCCCGGGACTCAGAGGCACGGCCATGTCAATTTCGCTAATATCCCACTGCTGCCACACACCTCTGTAGAGCCATACATAGCAGTCTTTCACCCAAGGCTCATCCTTTAGCTCAGATAATGTTGTGCGAATGGCGTCCCAGCAAATTCTGTGCGTGCCATGTGGGTCTGAGAGGTCGCCTGCCGCATAAATCTGGTGCGGCTTTACTTTAAGAATCACGTCACGGATCAGCTTAAAATCTTTTTTCGAAAGATCCTTCTTTTTGGCCCTTCCGGTCTCATAGAACGGCATCTCCAGAAAATGAACATGCTCTTCGGGAATACCGGAATAGCGACTGGCCGCCTTCGCTTCAGCCCTGCGTATCTTGGTCTTAATCTCAAGCATCAGATCCGAATCCGTATCACCCGGTTTCTTTCTTTGGACTGAATCCATCATTTGATTGAAGAGCTTTTTCTCCTCTTTTCCTTTGCTGTATTGTGATACAAAATCGGCATACCTGAGTGCCTCGTCATCAAATACGGAAATGTTACCTGTCGTTTGATGGGCCACATGTACCTCATGGCCGTGTTCGGCAAGGCGCATCATGGTACCACCCATCGAGATTACGTCATCATCCGGGTGGGGTGAAAAAATGAGCACCCGTTTAGGAAACGGAACTGCACGTTCAGGCCGGTTCGAATCGTCTGCATTAGGCTTACCTCCCGGCCAGCCTGTGATAGTATGCTGCACCTGGTTAAACACCCTGATGTTTACATTGTATGCCGGACCGTGATCAGTTACGATATCACTCATCCCGTTTTGATTATAGTCCTCATCTGTCAGTTTCAGAATCGGCTTGTCAATCTTCAGGCTGAGCCAGGTTACCGCTTTGCGGATAGACTTGTCGTCCCATTCTACCGGTCCCACAAGCCATGGAGTTTTTTTCCTCGTCAGCTCCGAAGCCGCAGCATCGTCCAGAATAACCCGCGTATTTTCGTGTTTTTGCAGAAACGTGGCTGGAATCTGGGGCGTAATTTCCCCCTCTACCGATCGGCGTATGATATCGGCCTTGGCATCGCCCCAAGCCATCAGGTATATTTTCTTCGCCTTCATGATGGTGCCGACACCCATGGTAATTGCTCGCCGCGGCACATGTTCTTCCCCGAAAAAGGATGCAGCAGCATCGGCACGGGTAAGTTCATCAAGTGTAATCAGCCGGGTTCTTGTTTTTTCAAGTGAGCCGGGTTCATTAAACCCAATATGCCCTGTCCGGCCAATTCCCAGTAGCTGCACATCAAGCCCGCCCACTCTTTCAATTTTTCTTTCAAATTCCGTGCAGTACTCGTACACATCCTCACGTTTTAGTGTACCGTCTGGAATGTTTACGTTTTCCCTTGGGATGTCAATATGATCGAAAAGATACTCGTTCATAAACCGCACGTAGCTCTGTAACTCTTGAGGCTGCATCGGGTAGTACTCATCCAGATTAAACGTAATGACGCGACTGAAACTGAGCTGCTCCTCCTCATGAAGCCGAACCAACTCGCTGTAAACGCGAATGGGAGTGGAACCAGTGGCCAAACCCAGCACTGTATTCTGGCCTATTTGGTTTCTTGCACGAATCAGGTTTGCAATTTCACCGGCCACTACCTCCGAAGCTTCCCTCGCATCTGGATAGATAGTTGTTTCAATTTTTTCAAAAATCCGAAGTCCGAGATGATCCAGGCTGTTATTCATGTTTATTAGTTCAGTATATGGTACATGTTTAAATGATTTCCTCTCCGTTACTCATATCGGAATGATACTAAGATCAGGCTCAGATTAAAAAGTGAATTCATAGCTTATCCGGCTAATCTCAATAGTAAACCATTCAAAGCCTCAGCAAAACGCACCTGAAAATTATTTGAATCTGGCACGATAGATTGATTCCGAATATTTACTGCAACCGCTGAATGAAGCAATGACAGCGTTATCATGCCTGAAGTACCGCCGTCAAATGGTAAGGCACCATTACTTGTGATTATAAACCACCTGAATCGAACCTGTTTCAATAAAAAGATTCCAGACGTCATCCATCCTGGCGTGGATCTTTCATATTCAAAAACTACTATTACTTCATTTACTCTGCTTTCAGAGCCCGATATTGCACTATCCAGTGCACCCTCGTTTAGCAGAATTTTCTGTACACACCTGACAAGCGCTCCGGCAGTATCCCCCCATCGAAGATGCTTGATCTAATGTAAAAAACTAACAAACCAAGAGTTCTTTCGATATTGAATCAGATCATGCAGAAGCTGAAAAAAACCGGCATTTATCCCAGCCGGTGGTTGCATTCTGACTGCCAGAGTTGCTATATTTGCGGTCCCATTAATTCGGGGTATTTACGCCGGATGAAAAGCTTCCCTGCCCGGGTGGCGGAATTGGTAGACGCGTGCGTTTCAGGGGCGTATGCTGGCAACAGCGTGGGGGTTCGACTCCCCCCCCGGGCACTTTCCCGTTCATGGTTGATTTGTTAGCCAACAGATGGATTTATTTCCTCTCTCATCCATTACTGCAAACGTCTTGCCTTTCCCTAAATCAAGTCACAATTTGGAACCAACACTCAGCATCACGATTAACAATTAACAATCATTCTGAGAACGAACACCCATGGCCAAACTGAAGCTCGACCTGCACGACATCTACAATAAAGGAGACAAGATCGACAGTGAGCTGGAGAGGATCATCGACGAGGCGATCGAGAAAAAGATCAAAACTGTGGAGATCATCCCCGGAAAAGGATCCGGCCAGCTTAAGAAGCGCGTACTCCGATTTCTTGATCAGAAGCATATCAAGCAGAAATACCACCGCATCGATAAAGACAGCAAAAACTTCGGCCGGCTGTTTGTTTATTTTAAGTTTTGATTCTTTGAAAGAGAGGGAATGAAGTGTGAAGGGTTCAGGGAGCATGGAGCAAGCTGTTTATGTCTAAAAAAACGGTTGATGTGTTTTAAGACATTTTGAAGAATCTTTCTGACTAAAGTATAAATGAAAAAAGCCCCGGCCGTTGAGCCGGGGCTTTTCTCTTAAAAGAGAACACACATGCTTTTACATGTGTGCTGGAAACGTTTCAATTTTCCCAGCCTTGAACAACAACACAACACCTCTCTCAAGGTGTTTTCGGTCAAAAACCGTTTGGACATCAATCACAACACATCAAAATAAAACCCGGCTCAAACTGTGTTTATTACTTCTTGCCGGGTGCCCCCTAATCGTCTAATTCAGCGAACGTAAACTCAATATATCAAATATCTTCTCAGAATAAGATCGGTTCAACCGTTAAAGGCCGATCCAGGTCACGGTCCATTTCACAGGTACAAATCTACCCTGTTCATCGTAAGAATACCCAACAATCTCTCCGGAGTCGTTGATTGAACGTGCAAGGCTGTTGCCGCCCAGTCCCGGAAGCTCTAACATGCCATGATCCCGATCCCAGATGTATGCCTTCGATACTCCGGGCTGCACACTGCTATAACCAACAACCTGTCCGCGGTCATTCACGTCCCATGCAGTACTCCAGTCCCCTCCAAGGGTTCCAATACGCGTAATGCCTTCACTCTCATTCCAAAGAAACGCCTCGCTTCGCGAACCGATGCTCCATGCGAGACTTCCTGCTTCTTCGCTGCTCACAGCAGATGAACCGAGTAAATCCATAACTTCTTGAGCCTGGGAAAAACTTGCTGATCGAAGCATCTCAGCAACGTGTGCATGGTCGAATGCGCCGCGGGTACCTGTGAGACTTTGGAGCTGATCCGCGTTAGATAACTCACCTGGTCTTCCATCAGCGGTCATCGCCGAATTCATGGCCATTTTACCGGCTTGAGCTGAATTCACGAGAATCGATCCAACCAGATGGCCGTTATTGTTCAAGCCGTTTGGACGACCTGAGCTATAACCACTGTAGCTTCCAAGCCCTCTCAGACCCCTCTGCTCATCCCATTTATAGGCTCTGTTCTGAATTCCAAAGTCGAGGCCAGTAACCTCACCGTGATCATTGATACTGCTGGCCCATCCATTTTCATTGATGTGACGAATATTGTGGTTGAAATCCCACACGAAACCTTTGTATTCGTAATCGTAGTAGTCGCCGTACTCATCCTCAAAGATAAGATGGCGCTGCACCAATTCACCGACTACCTGGCCACTGTTGTTAATATCGTGCGCTTCGAGCTGAATTCCGCCGGGTGCATTTACCTCAATATTGGAATCGCCCTGCCGCCAGATCACGATGCTGTTACCGCGATTACCAACAACCATTCCATGATCATTAATAGCTCGTGCAAAAACATTACCCATGTTAGTGGTACCATGTGCGGGATCATAAAACAGATTTCCGCCCGTAATCTGGCCCTGATTATTTATACCCCATGCAACACTTAGTCCCGCTGTTTCTTTTAGATCTGTGACATCTACCCGATAGGCACCTGTTTCAACAATAAGTCCATAACTTCCTGATCCTGCCCGACCTACCACAGCGTGAACCGACAATAATCCAGGTTCATATGCCCTATAATCTCGTTCTACCTGCTGTACAATATCATTTACCACCGACACACTGAACAGCGGAGCACCATTTTTTACCATGAAAGCAGGCAGGCTGCCGGCATTAGCGCTTGCCGGATCGAAGTCCACATGACGCGACAAAACCCATATCGCTGCCTGGATGTCTGCATCCGTAATTCTGTCATCATCCGCAGCGAACTCACGCCGAACATTCAATAAGTAATTGATGGGTTTCCAGTCTTCGCTGTTTCTGGTATCCAAAAGGGTCATGTTACCAAATCTGGCACCTACTGACGGCACGTTGCGATCTGGGAATACGCTCCAACCGTGTCTGAATGGAGCCGATTGAAATGGCACGTTCCGCAGGCCATCAATTTCAACATCGAAAGCTGATTCGCTTCCATTGTGTATAGTAAGCCTCAATTGTTGGGATCCTTCTACTACGGGAAGATTAAACTCAATTTTCTCAGCCGGCAGATCTGCTTCAATAGGTTGGACCGAATCACAGGATGTAAAGAAGAATGCTATCACAAGTGAAGCTATTGCGATGTTAAATCGCATATACTTGTGATGATATCCGTCAGTCCTTTCCAAACTAGCTGTTTTAATGGTTGTCACTTTACTGTCTCCTAATGAATGCTGATATCGGTGGACCTATGTTTCAAATGGTATCCACTGCTGCACTCTGTTCGTCTCTTTATTATTAATTACTCTGTACTACTGCGTCTCTTGCTTTGGCTTCTCTTATTTGCTAAAGCTTCTCAAAGCTAATAAAAAACCGTGGAAGAATAGGGGTATGTTACATTATAATCCTTTAACGTTATCATAACGTCGGCTACATCAATCCAGACGTGTCTTTGGCGGTTAAGGTTTCCCTTCTTACATCAACCCATTTCAGCATAATGTAATCGTAAACTGCGTGAGCCGTCATTGCAGAAACCAACCCCGCGATTTCAAACAGCATACCCAACATCATAGTGAGCCCGAAGAGAAGCAATGTAAACAGAATATGACCTGCCGAGCGAAAGCTGATGTATCCATGAACAGCGACGAATAACAGAGACGTGAACCAGATTCCAATGAGCGGCTGGATGGCTCCGCGAAAAAGCAGTTCTTCACCCACCCCTGCAAAGAATGATACCTGGATTCTGTCGAATTCCGTAAACCTGGAGTTGGCGATGATCCTGAACACGGCAAAATCGTTCAGCACCTCCTTCATGGGTGAACGGCCCGAAAAAAAGATGATCACAGCAGCTGCAGCTGCACCCGCAAGAACGCCGGCTCCAAGCTGCAGGTGTATCGGCAGGCCGTGCGTAAATGCATCAAACAGGCCTTCATCATGAAAAAACCAGAAGAGAAGCGTGGCGATGAAGAGGTAAAACACGAGTGATCCTGCCGACATTGACAGGAGCTCCCTGCCGGTCAGGTTCAGTTTTTCATGTGCCGGCACATTGTCATTGTCGTTATCCCCTTCTGAGAACATCCGTTGCTGTGTATTGTATTTAAGTTGGCATGTAAAGAGCCCGAATATAAGAGGCTCAACCATGAAACACAGGTAAAGGTCTCTTGTACCGCAAAATGAAAATCCGCTGAAACCTGGGGCGGCTTCAATCCGTAACCGAAGGTAACTTTCAACCAGGATACCGATCTTATGAAACTGACCCAATCTATATTTCTTACTATACTTCTGCTCATCCCCTGTTCCCTGTTCTTTTCCGCTCCTGATGTAATGGCTCAGCGATCGGGGTCGTCTTTTATCACTGCCGAAAGCGTTAACGGTGAAATCGTTCCGAGGCTTCAGCACAACGCGGCCGATGTTGCTATTACCACACGTGAAGGATCGGTTGATTTGCTGATTGCCGGTGAGTCAATTCTGATTCAGTTTACCGACCGGTTTCTTGAGGGAATTGAGAAAGAGATCAAATCGGAAACCAAAGAACATGACACACATTTAGCCAATGTGATCCGATCGATGGTGAGCAGCGGGGTTACAACATTGCTCGATCGCGCTATCTCCATTCCATTCTCAGAAATCAGTGGGGTGTATTATGAAGATGGCCGGCTCTATATTCTGAACCATGAAGGCCGAGAATTGTTCGACAATCTCGACATCGACGGAATACAGGTGATGGAAGATTTCAGGCGGCGTGATGCCCGCCGATTTACTGAAGAAGCAGAAAGCAGTATGATTTAGGCCTTGACAGGGATCTTCACCGTTTGCTTATTTTCAGCATGATCCATTCAAAATCAATTACTGCGCATTCAATTGCATTTTTCCTGCTTCTCTTTTTCGTAACCGGCTGCGGGAGCATAAGCGAACCTGAAAAAGCCGTAAACCGGCTCGAACCTTCCGGAGTGTCGCCCAATGAAGCTGTTGAACTGATTTCAGGAACGCTGGCACTGTTCCCTGACAACACTCAATTTGCCATCGCCTTTGTGGATGATACACTCAGATCGTATTATGGAGCTCAACGCTTTAGCGACACGCTAAAAACCGTATCAAATCAAGATCGTGTATTTGAAATTGGCTCTATTACTAAAGTATTTACGTCTGCCATTCTCTCCTCTGCAGAAACAGATGGACGTTTGGATAAGCATGAATCTGTTCAGACACATTTGGACTTTCAATTAAATAATGAAGCAGATTTCACATTTCTTCATCTTTCAAACCATACTTCAGGTCTGCCTAGAATTCCACCGATGCTGAGAGACATGCTCCTGAATTTTCGCAATCCATACAAGAACTACAATCAGGAGAGATTCAGGAATTACATTGAGAATGAGATGGAACTGCTGGCTGAACCGGGCTCTCAGTACGAATATTCCAATACCGGAACCGGCCTGCTTGGAAACGTACTCTCAGCAATATATGGTGTCACCTTTGAAGACCTTCTACAGGAGACACTCTTCAATCCCTTTGGCATGAACCGGTCAACTACGAATCGTTCTTCCGTAGCTGCACACCTCGAACAAGGATTAAATAAAAGAGGAAGAACCACCCCCTATTGGGATATTACATCACTTGCAGCATCCGGGGCAGTACTCTCATCAGTCGAAGATCTTTCCACTTTTCTATCAGTCGTTCTTAGCGGCCAATACCACTTTCTGAACAATACCCTGGAGCCCACATTTACCATTAGCGATACTATGAAAATCGGTATGGGATGGCACATTTCCTTAGGTGAAAACGGCCGGCTGATTCACTGGCACAATGGCGGCACTGGCGGCTTTTCGTCATTTATGGCTGTGGATGCCAAACAGAATAGGGGCATTGTGATCCTTGCAAATATATCGGCCGGACATTCTCATGCCAGGAATATCGACAGGCTTGGGTTTGAATTGCTGAAGATGGAATGAGCTGAATTAAAGATGAGCTTTACAATCCTCACTAATCCGGCTAAGACAGTTTACGCTCAGTACTGAGATGAAAAATCAGGTGCAGCTTAAAATGGCAGTTCCTCGTCATCCCCGGCTCCAAAATCGATGACGTTCTCATCAGGGTTTACCGGCCCGGAATCTGCCTGAGCACCTACACCGCCATCGCGCTCCACTTTCCAGGCCTTTACATCGGTATACCAGTTTCCTTTATATTCGCGGCTTTGCAGGTCAATGGATACGGTCAGCTTCTCACCTTCCGATACGTTATTCTTTTCAATCTGATCGCCCCACTGTGTTACGCATACCAGCTTCGGGTATTTGCCGGGTGTTTCAAGGATAAAATCCTGCTTTTTCCAGGGGCCGTTCTTCCCTTCGCCCGATTGAATTTCAAGTATCTGCTTAACTGTGCCTGTAATTTTCAGATCCATTGTTGCGTATTCACTTCCTTATTTGGTGCTTCAGTTAGATAAGAAGGTTGGCATCCGAATTCAACCGGGAATAAAAAATATTGTGCACGAATTGTCTGCGCTGAAAATTACTACTATTCCCAATGGAGTAACAAAAGCCAAAAAGTGCCCTTCTTAATATCGATATGAGCGGATACCGGGCTTCTACTGTGATTCTATTTCAGCTTCAGCCGTGATACTGCTCAGTTTTTTATCCAGTTCACTAACGGAAAGATAGAGTTCTTCAAACGATTTAATCTCGAAATACTTTGTTTGTATCTCCGATGTTATAAAATCTGTATTCAGGATCTCCTCCGGATCATAAGGATGCACATCAATGTTATCTTCGAAAATGTGATCCGATTCCCCAGATGATGAAATGATACCCGCACCATATATGCGCGTATTTTGTTCCATCCTGATCAAACCAAACTCAATCGTAAACCAATATAGCCTCTGCAGCTGTTTTTCGACGGTTTTGCTATGTCCATGTGCAACTCCAAGTTTCCCGAAACCTTCCACAAATTTTGCATAGTCAGAGTTCATTAACAGCGGTACATGGCCAAAAATATCGTGGAACATATCGGGTTCTTCAAGATAGTCGAGCTGATCCATGCTGCGCAGCCAGGTAGAAGAACAGAACTTCTTTTCAGAGAGAAGTTTGAAAAACCGGTCAACAGGAATGAGTCCGGGTACAACGACAATCGACCAGCCATTTTCGGCCATCAGCTTCCTGTTCAGATCGTCAAAATCCGGGATGCTGTCTGCATTCAACACATCTTTAAGTGTTTCAAGGCATCTGAGGTATTCGGAATGTGCCTTGCCTTCAAGGTTTTTCTGTTGCCTTCTGAAAAGCGTACGCCATACATTGAAATCTTCTTCAGTATATTTTGAATAGTCTTGTCTTAATTCCTTCATAAAACGTGTTGATGGTAAGTCTTAAATTTCACGGTAGAGAAAAAAAATGCACACTCATTAGTTCCTGCTTAACCCTTTTTTACAACTATACACCGTTCTCAAGTACTGCCTGCACACGCTATAACGGTTCTTCACTTTAAACAGGTTGCCGAAGTATGGAAATTTCTCTTACTTGCTATTTCTTCCAAAATTCAAATACAACGATGATGACCAAATATCTCTACATTCTCTTTTTCTCCTTCCTGTTATTTATATCATGCGCCGACGACCGTCAAGACTTATTCGAACTGCTGAACCTCGAAGAGATTACATCTGAAGAACTTTTACAAGGCTACGAAAACGGTGATTTCTCTATTCAACAGGTTACACGCGCTTATTTAGACAGAATTGAAGCTATTGATCATTCAGGCCCCGGACTTAATTCCGTATTGGCCGTCAACCCTAACGCCATGGCCATCGCCGAAGATCTGGATCGTGAGCGGGCTGAAGGTTCACTGCGCGGACCCCTGCACGGGGTCCCGGTTTTGCTGAAAGACAATATCGACACGTACGATATGCCCACAACCGCCGGCTCACGGTTTATGGAAGGTTCGGTTCCTCCGAAAGATGCTTTCATTGTTCAAAAACTCCGGGAACAGGG
>PWWL01000095.1 GCA_003561515.1 Balneolaceae bacterium | reverse complement strand
TTGAGCCGGAATGATCGCGTTCGCCAGCGGGATTCGTCTTCGCTGTAGAAATTGGGCTCGTCAACTATGATGTTCCGGCCTCGCGTGTTCAGCAAGTCGCGCCCGCTGAGTGAGATGGTGGCATCTCCGTCCCACAGGTTCACAGAAATCCCGGAATTAAGGCTGTACGATGATGACCGCGTTCCCTGGGTGGTTGTTCTCGGGCCGCGGTAAAAGTAGGTGGTTTGCAGGTTGATGTTCTCCGCTACTCGCCACTGGAGCCTCATGCGACCGAAAAACGCATTGGTGGAACGTTCAACCACCTGGTCCTGGAATGTCCCTTCCGTTTCCGAGAAAAAGTAATTGGCGCTGGCCCTGAGCCGCAGCGAATCGAACAGTCGCTGATTAATTGCCAGTTCTGAACCCCAGTTCGACTGGGTTGACAGGTTGATCGGAAACCTCCGGGTTACCCCATCACTGTCAAGCTCTCTAATACGCTCCACCACTCCGGTTCTGTACCTGTGGTATATGCTGGTTGATACCGATCCCGAACTCCACATCCTGAGATAGCTCAATTCGTACGAATCGGAAAAAACCGGGTTCAATTCCGGGTTTCCGGTAAAGATATCGCGGGAATCGCGAAAGTTTGAAAAGGGAAGAATGTTCCTGAACCGCGGCCTTGAAAGCCGCCGGCTGTAGCTTGCCTGCACTGAATTCTGATCGTTAAACTCGTAATTCAGAAACAGGCTCGGAAAGAGATTCAGGTAGCTTTGCTCCGCCCCTTCGCCGCTCAGCGTCAGCTCCGTATCGATGCGGGTCTGCTCGAGCCTCAACCCTCCCTGGGCAGAAAAATTTCCCAGCTGCCCCGACAGAATAAAATACGCAGCGTTGATATTTTCACGATAGGTGAAATCGTCTGTGAAGCCTTCGAAAGGAACCCACGTACCGTCCTGAAGTTCCTCCACGAGGTACCGGTTGTCAACCCAGCGGTTAGTTGAACGGATACCCGCTTCCATTTCCGAGTTGTTGCCCAGCTGCTGGGTATAGTCGATGTTGAACAGCAAGTTGGTTCGCTCCTCACGGTTATCGGTTCGCTGCCGGGCGATATCCTCACCGGTCATTTCATTAAACTCGCGCAGGCTCGATGCTTCCTGGTCGGGCTGGTAATCTATTTTGAAATCAGCCCGCAACTGCCGGTTAGATGATCCACCAATGTCAAAATCGTATCGCACATCAAATTCCAGGTTGGTTCTTTCTGAATCCTCAAGATCTTCTCGAAAAACCTCTCTGAAAAGATTGCCGTTGAGATCCATATCACGGTAAAACGTATCGGACCGGTTGTCTCGATCTCTCAGCCTGAAGAAAACCGAGGGGGTGATAGTCTGCCTGTCTGATACAAAGAATTCCGCCCCGATCCTCGCATCACCCCGGATCTCGGAACGCATCCGGTCCTGGGCCTGGGTGTACATGAAAGAGGTATCGGGTGACTGAAACTGCTGAAACCGGTTTCGTTCGGAGGGACGGTCGCGATAGCGAAAACCGAAGTTTGTAAACCAATTTGCATTGTTGGTCATGAAGTTGAGGTTTGCAGATGCCCTGTGATCGCCTGGAATTCCCGTTCGCCCTGAGAGCGATCCGTTTAATCCGGCCAACCGGTTCCTTTTCAGCACGATATTGATCACTCCTGCATCCCCCTGCGCATCGTAACGGGCCGAGGGATTGGTAATTACTTCCACACGTTCAATATTATCGGCCGGAATCGCGGCCAGGGCTTCGGTACCGCCGCTCAGAAGCGCCGATGGACGGCCGTTGATAAGCACCCTGACATTGTCGCTGCCCCTGAGGCTTACATTGCCTTCAAAATCGGTTTCTAGTGACGGGATGGTTTCGAGCAGATCGAGAGCCGTTCCTCCAATCGCCTCCACTTCCGCATCAGCCCTGTAAATGCGCCGGTCGAAGCGCATCTCCATGGCTGCCGGTTCCGATTCCACCACAACTTCATCGAGCTGCTGGGTTTCTGCATTTAGCCGGATCTCCTCAATTTCATACACATCTCCATCCCTGAGCTCAATTGTCTCCTTAAATGGAGTGTACGACACAAAGCTAACTCTGAGAATGTATGTACCCGGCTCAACATCCAGCCGAAAGTCTCCTTCAGAAGAAGTGCTTGTTCCCGTCACGAGCTCTTCGTTACTCAATAACAGGGATACAGTTGCACCGGGAACCGGCACGCCCCCCGAATCGAGAACTGTTCCTTCGATCACGGCCTCCTCACCTGAATTTTGTGATGTCGCGGTTTGGGGAGAAATCAGTAGAACTGTTATGCCTAAGAATGACAGGCCTAAAAAAGTATGTATCAAGTTTTTCATAACAAACATCACAACAATCTGCACCTGTCTCTCAATCCCGATGTTCCTGTATTTATGAATACTTCACATAGTTTTACATTAAACTATCTACTTATAGACTTATTCTTATTTCTCCTGCACCTCTCACTGCAGTAAATCACATTTTCCCAGTCTCTCTCCCACTTCTTCCGCCAGGTGAAGGGGCGGTTACAGACGGGGCAGATTTTTGTTGGGAGATTCCTTTTGGACATGATTTGAATTCAACTTGCCACCGGGGTTCAAAGTTAATTCAATTATTTACTTCAGCGTTTCCATCTCTGAAAGTAGATATGATCATATATTGCTGAGCCACCGGTTCGTCATCAAGAATTGCCGGTTCCCATTGATTCAGGTTTTCAATTATACTCCGATACATTTCGGTAATCGATTCGTGAGGGCTCATAACTGCTTCAACCCGGCCGGCTTCACCGTATTCATCCACAACATAGGTGATGATGACCCTGCCTGCATATCCTTCTCTTCGGGCTTGTTCGGGAATGCGGATTGAAAGCTGAATCGTCCGGTTCAGCACCTGCTGCCCGCCGGGATATTTCGCCCATTCATCGGGGCGCGGAAATTCATCTGATATGAGTTGATCGGGCATGGGAACCTCCTGGAAGGTCATCTCGACCTCCGGGGCCTGTGCAGTATGCTCCTGAGAGGCGCATGCGCTGATTATTATCAGAATAAACAAAATTGCAAGTGAGGACGCCGGTTTAATATTCACGGAAGAATGCAGAATCAGGTTAATAATGAAAAATCGATAACGGATTTTAGTATAAAAAATTCAACCATGAGAGTATAGGTTATTACTCATTTAATCTTCTCTATCCTGAGGAATTCTGGTTTTGATGAATCCTGAATCGCGAGAGGCATGCCAGGCAACCCTTGCATCAAGCATCTATCTATAGTTTGGCCGACAAATTCGATCCACCCAACCTGAATCTTCACTTCATAAGTTCGCATTATTTCGTATCCTTGATAAATGAGAAGCATTTTACCAATCATCATGCCCCGTTTTTTATTAACCCTCTTCCTTTTTCTGTTTTGCCTCAATACCGGCTATTCCCAGGTTGTGATCAATGAAATTCAGGCCTCCAATTCCAATACCATTTTTGATGAAGACGGGGATGCAGAAGACTGGGTTGAACTGCTGAATACCGGCGATCAGCCAGAAAACCTGAACGGTTATGGCCTGTCGGATGATTTCGACCGGCCGTTTCGCTGGGTGATGCCCGATGTAAACATCAACCCGGGAGAATACCTGCTGATCTGGGCTTCGGGCAAAGACCGTGATTTGCCCGGACAACCACTTCACACCAATTTCAGTATCAGCAGTGACGGCGAAGAGATTTTGTTGACTCGTCCCGATGGAGAGAGGGTTGACGAGATCCAGCCGATTCCCATACCCCGCGATATTTCGTACGGGCGATATCCCGATGGCGGCGACGACTTCTATTTCTTTACCGAACCCACTCCCGGTGCTCAGAATGGAGGTGAACGGTTCCGTAAGCTGCTTGAACCGCCACAGTTTTCGCATGCGGGCGGCCAGTATACTTCACCATTTGACCTGGTGCTAAGCACCGCCGATGAAGACGAAGAGATTTATTACACGCTCGATGGTTCCGTGCCTGAACCCGGATCTGCCATCCGCTACAACGGTTCTATTTCCATTAACGGAAGCGTGATGGTCCGGGCCAGAACATTCGCCGAAGAGTCGCTCGAAAGCCAACCCAAAACGCATATTTACAACCGGCTATCCCCAGAGATTTCCTCTTTCAGTTCCAACCTTCCGCTGGTCATCATCAGTCAATACGATACTTTGGTAACCCCTGGCCCACGCACCGAAGCCGCCATCACCATTATCGACACGGCCGAAAACGGACGAACTGAACTCGGCAACAATGGCATGCTTCAAAGCCGAATGGTCATCAACAAGCGTGGATCCAGCTCACTCTCATTTCCGAAAAACATGTTTGGTTTTCACCTTCGTGATGAAGACGATACCAACCGGAGTGAATCTCTTCTTGGAATGCCGCCCGATCACAACTGGATACTATATGCGCCCTACACGGATATGACTCTGATGCGAAATGTAGTTGCCTATCAGCTGTTTGAAGACCAGGGCTGGTATTCGCCCCGCACCCAATTTGTGGAACTGTTTTTGCACGATGGTAACGGCCCGGTAACAAACTCTCACTACCACGGGGTTTATGTGCTTGTTGAGCGCATCAAATGGGATGAGAACAGGGTTAACATCGAAAAAATAACGCCGGGAGATAATACTGAGCCGGAAATAACAGGCGGGTACATCATCAAAAAAGACCGGCTGAATGAGGGGGAATCGGGATTCCGAACAAGACGGGGCACACATATTGCGCATGCCCGTCCGCAGGAACACGACATCACCCAGGAGCAGCAAAACTGGATTCGAAATTACATGAGTGATTTTGAAGATGCACTCTACGGACCGGATTTTACCGATCCAACAGTTGGATACGAAGCCTACATTGATGTGGATTCCTTTATTGATCACTTTCTGCATACCGAACTGCTGAAGGAAATTGATGGTTACCGGCTCAGCACGTTCATGTATAAAGATCGGGGCGGAAAGCTTGTAATGGGGCCGGTTTGGGACTACAACCTGAGTATAGGCATTGCCAACTATCTGCAGGGGTGGGA
>PWWL01000284.1 GCA_003561515.1 Balneolaceae bacterium | reverse complement strand
ATTATTTCCATAACAGATAGTGTTTGTTTATGTGCCGAGGTTTATGAGGAAAAAGTGAATCACAACGGTTCTTGGTTATTTCACAGCTTTCTCAGCACTCCCGGATTATTTCGAACTCAGGGTTGTAGTCTATCGTTATGTAGCGGATAGGGTTAACGTTAATAATCATGCAATATGCCGGTACTCGACAGGGCAGCACAGCATATCCCAAAATTCAAAAAACTTCTGAAAAAGGAATTTCTGATTCTCTTTGGATGCCTGGTTCTGCTGCTTTTTGTATGGGGCGGAATCGAGCTCAGAGACCTGTTTATTGTAGACAAGGCTCAGCAGTTTGATGAATGGGTGCTGTTATCAATGCGGGATGCTGATAATCCCCAATACCTGTTCGGTCCCCACTGGGTAGATGAGGCGGTGAGGGATATTACAGCCCTGGGTGGTCCGGCGGTGCTATCCTTCATGATTTTAATTGTGACGATCTATCTGCTGCTCCAGAAGAAATACAAGTCTGCAATGCTGGTGCTGGTAGTCACCGTTGGCGGGCTCCTTATCAGCCTGCTGCTAAAGGATTTCTTTCTGCGTGATCGTCCCGATATTGTACCGGCGCTGATGGTGGAAACATCCCCAAGTTTCCCGAGCGGACACTCCATGCTGGCGGCTATTGTTTATCTCACACTCGGCTCGCTGCTCACAAGGCTCGAGTCAAATCCGCGCATCAGAACGTATATTATCTCCATCGCAATACTCACCGCGGTTCTCATCGGACTGACCCGGATCATGCTGGGTGTTCACTATCCCACCGATGTTCTGGTTGGATGGATCGTCGGATTTTTCTGGGCTGCCCTCTGCTGGTTCTTTATGATTGTGCTGCAGGAACAGAAGATTGTTGAGGAGCCGGTTGCCAACGATGTATAATTGGAGATCAACTGTGAATAGTTCTTATTGGATTTACAGGCCGGTCAATACAACATAAGTGGTGTCTAATAGCCTGCTTTTTTTAAAAAGCGGAAAAAAGAATTCACGCTTTTTAGAGCAAGATGTACTGCTTCAAACCCTTCTCAAGTATGTACCCACACGCCACATTTTCTCGAGTGGACCCATTTTGAATTTCTTAAAATACCACTCGCTTGCGTAGACCTGAAGACCAAAAATGACGATCGCAAGCGGAAGAATGAAAATAGGCGGAAAACGGCCTATCAAGCCCAGGCCGAAACCGTAAAAGATCGATGTACATATTACGGATTGAATGATATAGTTGGTGAGAGCCATACGGCCAACCGGAGCAAAACGATTTAGAAATGTTGTGCCTCTGTTGTCTTCGAGCCACTTGAGGATAAAGCCGCAATAGCCCAGCATTAGCAGTGGTGCACCAAAGATAATGCCAACCATTTGCAGAAGCGTCCAGTTATCAAAGAAAACAGGGTCCGTGTACAAATACGAAGAGGCATAAATAATTGAAAGCAAGAGGCCGGGCAAAAACAATTTCCATCTCCGGGGAATAAGCAGCGACCGCAGAAGTTTGGGTTGTTGAAGCAATCCCTGTCGGCCGATCAGATAGCCAAGTAAAAATATGGCGATGATGAAAGGTATGCCCATTGGAGAGATAAACATTCCAGACCAGGCGAAGGATAATTCCTCACCGCGGTATTCAATCATCTCTGAAAATGTGCCCGTTGCATATATCTCGTATCCGCGGACAAGCAGGTCCTGGAACTCCTCACTTACTTCCACAAATCCCTCTTTGATGCCTGCAGCTACATCGGGAATAGTCATACCCCACATGATGAATGCAATAAGCAGTGTAAACAGCAGGAGAAAACCACCAATAAAAATTCCCATCCATACTTTTATAGTTTTATCCGTTCTGTATAAAAACAGCATAATAATAATGCCTGCAACCGCATAGGGAGCTAAAATATCACCTGCCCAGATAAGCCAGCCGTGAAACATCCCAATCAAAAATAGCAGGAACATTCTGCGAAAGAAAACTCGCCGCACCGGCATCCCTTTCTCTTTCAGTCGTTCAGTAAAAATATAGAAGCCAAGCCCGAACAGAAATGAGAATAAGGTGATGAATTTTCCCTCAAAAAATATCCGGCTGAAAAAAAGATAAGCCTGGTTATACCATTCCGACCACAGACCCGAGTCTGCGGCTAAAATGGCAAGAGGATTGGAAAAGATGTACAAATTAACGACCAGTATGCCAAAAAGTGCAATTCCCCTCAGTATATCCAGGTCAATAATTCGTTCAACAGGTTTAACAGGGCCCGCTTTTACGGGTTCTGCCCGTGTTTCTTCTTTATCCATCCAAAGTATCTCTACAGTATTTAGTTGACGCAGTTGGATTGTTGCACTAAAGCATAGATGTGCCCTTGAATCATCCAGGTTAACCAATATCGATTATAAACTCAAAACTCAATAATGGCAACAGTATAGCGGTATATTTAATAAATTTTGTTCTGAAACACTAAAGAACTACAAAAATCAAGTCAGATTGCTATTTAAGTAAGAGATTCAATTTCAAGAGCGAAACAATTTATGTAAGAATGCATGTCATGTGCTAAAATAGAATTGTTGGTTACAACCAACAAAAGCCGGCACATTCTGTTTGTTCCAAGTAACAATTTTACTTTCAAAAAAAGCAGTTGCATTAAAACCCCCGGTTCAGTTACATAAGGTTCACCATAAAATCAAAGTCATTGCCATGCCTGACCGACGAACCTTTATCAGGAAATCTCTGCTTGCCGCCGCTTCTGTGGCTGCACCGGCTGCTGCCGGTAATCTTTTATCCGTGAAAGCAAAGAAAAAGCTGTCAGCCAGGGATGCCGGACGGCCGCTTATTCTCTCAACCTGGAGACACGGTATCCCTGCCAATGATCGCGCCTGGGAGGTATTGCATGGGGGCGGATCCATCCTGGATGCGGTGGAGGAAGGTGTGAAAGTGACCGAGCTCGATCCCGACAACCTGAGCGTTGGCCTTCAGGGCCTGCCCGACCGGGAAGGTATTGTAACGCTGGATGCCTCCATCATGAAGGGTGACGGCTCCTGCGGGTCCGTGGCATTTCTTCGTCAGGTGATGCATCCCATCACCCTGGCACGGAAAGTGATGGAAAAGACCCCACACGTGATGCTGGTGGGTGAAGGCGCCCGGCAGTTTGCCATCAGCGAGGGAATGCCGCTGGAAGATGAGGAACTGAGTCCAGGGGCAGCCGAGCGGTTCGAAGAATGGAAGAAAGAGACGGATTACAGGCCGGTCATCAACATCGAAAACCACGACACCATCGGCATGGTGGGCATTGACAGTAACGGGAACCTTGCGGGATCGTGCACCACCAGCGGTGTGGCTTTCAAAATGCATGGACGCGTGGGCGACAGCCCCATTATCGGGGCGGGCCTCTATGTGGATGACGAAGTCGGCGCAGCCACGGCAACCGGGCTTGGCGAAACCATCATCCGAATTTGCGGCAGTTTCCTTGTGGTGGAGCTAATGCGCCAGGGGCGGTCACCGCAGGAAGCATGCGAGGAGGTGATCCGCCGGCTGGCAGCGCGGCACGACAGCCTAAACGGTGTGCAGGCCGGGTTTATCGCCGTCAACAAAGACGGTGAGTACGGCGCCTATGCGGTGAGGCCGGGCTTCAACTACGCCCGCTACAACCATCGCGGAAACGACCTGATCGATTCCCAAAGCCTGCTGGAGAGCTGACATGCCGAAGAAGTTCATATTTCCTTCATCCCTCCTCAACCTAAACCTTAGCCTCACCCTCACCCTTATCCTCGCTCTCTGTTTTGTCACAGCGGGTGAAGCCCGGCAGATTCAGCTCATAGAGATACTCAAAGAACAGGGCTGGCAAAGTGAAGAGCTGATTGAGGGCGTAACCTGGTATTCCTATCTGGGCAGCGGCTATTTTGACTCGGAGCAGAGTATCAATGTGATTGAGGTGATTCCGGAGATTGCAGCGGTACAGCTGCAGTTTGCGTGGTCCGACTCTGTTCTGATTCGCACAAGTGATTTTGCCATGCAGCATGATGCTATTGCCGCAATTAACGGCACCTTCTTCAATGTGGAGCGGGGCGGTTTGGTGGTCTTTTTCCGGGTGAATGGCGAGACCATCACGCGGGGTGCCGTAAACCGCAGGCTCTATTCGGAAAACGGCGGCATCGGCATTTCAGGCAGTGGTGAGCCCTATATAATGGCGCGGCCCGAAGAAGGCTGGCTTTCGACTGATGATGAAACCGTGATGGGTTCTGGTCCGCTGCTGATCCTGAACGGGGAGCACAAAAACCTGAACAACGATCCGTTCAACCAGAACCGTCACCCGCGCACCGCCGCCGGAATCACGGACGACGGCCGCCTGCTCCTGGTTACCGTCGACGGACGCGCCTCCAAAGCCCATGGCATGAGCACACCCGAACTGAGGACGTTCATGGAAGATCTTGGCGCCGTATCGGCCCTGAATCTGGATGGCGGCGGTTCAACGGCGATGTGGATCAGGGACCGCGGTGAGAACGGCATTGTAAACTACCCGAGCGACAACCGCCAATTCGACCACCGTGGTGAGCGGAGAGTTGCCAATGTGCTGATGCTGGTGCCTGTTGATTGATAGACTTGATGCAGGAATCTCATTCCTAAAAGGCTGGGATTTTTTGTTGATTAAAGTACCAAAAGGGACGCGAGCAATAGCATGGGACGAAGTCCTATGATTACCAGACGATCCCGTTCTGCCAAGCCCTGCCCCGCAAGGGATCCCTTGGGAAAAGGGCATAAGCCCACGACAAGGTTAGAGGAAGGCTTGCGCCCTTTCAGGGCTTACTAATGAGATCAATCTCCCTGACATAGGGCGGTGCCCTATGCTAATGCTCCCGCTCCTTTGGAGCTTATAGAATTCTATCTTTGCTGCGAAATAATTCTTTTTGGAAAAATGGTCTTATTTATTTGGCAAAAAGACTACAAACTCACATCACATCATCTCCCGCCAAACGAACGGAAGTTATAACTCAGAGAGAAAAGCATATACCGGCTCAGCACATTCGACCTGTAATCTTCGATATAGTCTTCGAGGATGGTGCGGTTTACATTGTCGTT
>PWWL01000391.1 GCA_003561515.1 Balneolaceae bacterium | reverse complement strand
GTGGTTGTGTATACACGGGTACAAACGCCGCGTTTTTGTGGGCAGTTCTGTAAAGCCGGAGCAGTTGTCTTGCTCGTCTTACTTTTTCTACCTTTGCGAATGAGTTGTTGTATTGTAGGCACGGATTTACCTGTTTGGTTTCGTAAAATCAAGAGCTGATAAATATATGAATTTAACAGGCTCGAAAGCAAAATATTTACTCCATATTTTTCTACATTCACTCAAAATCAGCCTCTGTGTTATAATTTTAATCTCAACAGCGATTCAAACAGGCGTATTTTGATAACTACTGATATATATAAGTATAACAATTTTGAGACTCATTGACCTGCACAACCTGAGCCAGAAGCGTCTTGAGGCGCTGCAAAGCGCGGGCATCCGGCACCCGGAAGACCTGCTCTTCCTGTTCCCGAGAAGGTATATCGACAAGTCGAGGATCAGGCCCATAAGCCTGCTAACGGAAAGTTCTGATCCTGTTACCGTAATCGGCAAGGTGGTGTCGAAACAGGTAACCGGGTTTAAGAAGGGAAAGAGGCTCGAGGTTGTTATTCGTGATCAGAGCGGAAGCATGCTGAAAGCGGTCTTTTTTAAAGGGTGGAAATATTTTATCACACAGTTCAAGGAGGACGAGTGGGTGGCGCTGTATGGCAAAGCAAAACGCTTCGGCCGCTACATGAGCATGGCTCACCCCGAGGTGGACCCTGTAAAGGAACCTTCCGACATTCAAAAGTTTGAACAGCTCATCCCCATCTATCCCGGCAGCAAGCATTTTACAAAGGCCTACATCAACAGCAATCTCATCAAAAGCTGGGTTGACCAGATTCTCGGTTCTACTAATGTACCCGAATTTCTGCCCGGCGACGTTCTGAGCCGCCACGGTTTTATGCAGCGCCACCAGGCCTTCAAAAACATCCATCAGCCCGACGATCACAGCCAGGCAGCAGATGCACTCGAACGGTTCAAATACGAGGAGTTTTACCTGTTTGAGCTCAGCATGGCAAAGATCAAGAATGTACAGGTGAGCCGATCGGAAGGCACCGTTCTGAAGCCGGGGGTGCTCACGAAGAAATTCTTCAACGAAATACTCCCGTTCAAATTAACCGAAGGCCAGAAGCATGCCCTCGCAGACATTCGCACCGACCTGGAGTCGGGCCTGCAGATGAACCGCCTGATTCAGGGCGATGTGGGAGCCGGCAAAACGGTGGTAGCCATCGGCGCCATGCTGATGGCCATCGACAACGGCATGCAGGCCGCGATGATGGCCCCCACCGAAATCCTCGCCGAGCAGCACTATCAAACCATCAAGCAGTACATTGAACCCCTGGGCCTGAACTTCAGGCTGCTAACCGGGGGACAAAAAACGACCCTCCGCCGCGACATCCTCACCGACATTGAAGGCGGCAGCTGCAATCTTGTGGTGGGCACCCACGCCGTTTTCCAGGAAAAGGTGAAGTTCCACAAGCTGGGCCTGGCGGTGATCGACGAACAGCACCGCTTCGGGGTGAAACAGCGGAATGAAATTTTGCTGAAAGGCGACCACCCCCATCTTCTTGTGATGTCGGCCACGCCCATCCCCCGCTCGCTGGCCATGACCATCTACAGCGATCTCGACATCTCGGTGATCAAAGACCTGCCCGCGGGCCGAAAACCGGTAAAAACTGCTGTGAGGACCGACAAGGAGCGGCAGGCCGTCTACGATTTCCTGGAACAAAGCATCGGCGCCGGCGACCAGGCCTACGTTGTTTTTCCTCTTATTGAGGAGTCGGAGGCGATGGACCTGAAAGACGCCACCATGGGCTTTGAAAAGCTGAAACGCCGGTTTCCGGATTTCAGCATCGGCCTGCTTCACGGGCGCATGAAGCCGGATGAGAAAGACGGAATCATGAAGCGCTTTGCAGACGGGGATACACAAATACTGGTCTCCACCACGGTGATTGAGGTGGGCGTGGATGTGCCCAACGCCTCTATCATGATTATCGAACATGCCGAGAGGTTCGGGCTTTCACAGCTGCACCAGCTTCGGGGGCGCATCGGGCGCGGCAGCAAGCAGAGCTACTGCATTCTGATGCCGGGCACTAAGCTGAGCAAAGACGGACGCTTCCGCCTCAAAAAAATGATCGACACCAACGACGGCTTTGAAATCGCCGAAGCCGACCTGAAGCTGCGCGGCCCGGGCGATTTCCTGGGCACCAAACAGAGCGGGCTGCCCGAATTCAAACACGGCGACATCGTGGAAGACCGCCTGCTCCTGGAGCAAGCCAAAAACGATGCGTGGAATCTCATCAAAAAAGACCCGGACCTTGACAAGTCAGAGCATAAGGAGTTGAAAAAAGTATTCGAACCTTACTTTAAGGAGAGATCGGAGTTTTTTGGCGTGGGGTGAGTAATCTTGAGTCTTGAGTCTTGAGTCTTGAGAAGAGTAACGTTATAATCCTTGACTTTCTCTTTATATTAGCTACGGAGGGCGCGGTTTTTGAACCGGACACTTCAAGGACTTCGCTCCGCTCTGATTCTTCAAGGTCACTCAATAAATTTTAGTTTGCTAAAAATGAATTCTTCAGCATAAAAGTAGTTGGCAATAGCCGCAATTTGACTCACGTTCTTGACAAAACTATATTGAAATATGGATTACAAAAAAATCATTACAATTGAGCCGGATAAAAGAGGCGGAAAACCCTGCATTCGCGGAATGCGAATTACGGTTTATGATGTTTTAGAATATCTCGCATCCGGTATGACTGAAGATGAAATTATCCGTGACTTTCCTGATTTAACGAAAGAAGACATTCGCGCTTCACTTGCTTTTGCTGCTGACCGTGAGCGACAACTAACCAAAGTCAGTTTTTGAAACTATTACTCGACCAAAACTTATCTCACCGCCTGGTTGATAGCTTAAACGACCTTTTCCCTGAATCTATTCATGTAAAAGATGTAAATCTTGAAAGGTCAACTGATTCTGTGGTTTGGGATTATGCTAAAGAAAACAACTACATCATCGTTTCAAAAGATTCAGATTTTCATCAAAGAAGCTTTTTTCATGGACCTCCACCAAAAGTGATTTGGATCAATAAAGGAAACTGTTCGACAGAAACTATCCTGACAATTCTGAGAACTCAATTCGATAGCATAGAAATTTTTTCAAAAAGCAAAAGTTCATTTCTGGTTTTGGAATAAAGAATCATTCCTGAGTTTAGGAATCTGAAAAACCTTTGCGAATCTTTAAACCCGGACGCTTCAAGGACCCGACGGGAGGCAGGACGCTTGACGGGCCTCAACTGGTTATCTATTTTGTTCTCCCTTCCACGATCTTGTCCTACTCCTCATCATTTAGTTCCCAGAGTTCTACCAGGTTGCCTTCGGCGTCGAGAATAACGTTTTCAGGGATGCAGTGTGTCAGAATATCAGTTATACAGTTTGGAGAATTTATACTATACCAAGCTATAATATTACTGAAAAACTAAACAGGCCTTTGGTGGTAGCGAGAAGGACGGTTTCTTGTCCGTTCACTTCTGTACTGGAGAGGGCATTTACCCTTACATCATCCGGGCCATCCTCGTAAATAAAAGTTTGCCAGTTACGGCCAAAATCGGGTGTAAAATTGAGAAACAGTTTCCCAGCATCACTACCATCAAACAGCCTCCCTGATGCATAAACTGCCTCATCGGTAACCGTACCATTCACCAGCGCAAGTATGCGCCCCCCATCATAAACTCTTTCCCATGTTTCGCCTGAATCCGGAGTTAATTGAATGCTGTTACCGGTCCCGATCAAACTCTTATCACGATTGCCCGGTGAAAACAGTACATCCCGAACCGGACCTCCCCCAAAACCGTCAGAAAAATTTGGGTTGAATATATCCCAGGTTTCACCTTCGTCAATCGTCCTGATGATTTGTGGACGGGTAACTAAATTACTCCCAAAAGCCCAAATTACGCTTGAGTCGAATGGATTTACGTTTATATTTCCAACATTGGTGTGAGGCACCCATTTTTTATCATCGTCAAACCAATGCACAGGTGACCAGCTCAAACCACGATCCAATGAACGGGCTACATTACCACCATGCACAGCATATGTATTCTGCAGTTCCGAATCAGCTGAAACACTGTTGACATATGCCTCGTTTTCTGTGAATTCATTATAAAGCGGCTCCCAATTCTCTCCGCCATCCGTTGTCCTAAACAGGGATACAAAATTATCCCAGTACTGTTCGCTCTCTTCCGGTGAAGTTTCATCTTTAAATAAAACAACGCCTAAAATTTCCGTCTCACTGAATACAAGAAAATCCCTGACTTTTTCTCCCTCTTTCAATATCTGACTCATATTCTGTGAAGTCCAGTCCGACAAATCTTCACTTCGATATATTTCGGTTTCTGTAGCCAGGTAAAATGCATGGCCCTCCGATCTCACAAACTGTATATTTTCCCCTTCAAAACCGACCAGGTCCCAGGAGCCGGAAATGGAGATCTCTTCCATAGCGTCGGTTCCGCAGCCTGCAAAAAATAAAAGAATCAACGATAAAAGTTCTGTACCTCTTTTTTTCATATTGATTGTACTTATTTTACGGCTCCTTCACGATTAGACATTTCTAATGTAAAATAGAAAGAAAAATTATAAAAGTTGCAAATAATGCCTCAAAGGTATTTCTTATGAATTATGCGTTGCATTATGCTTTTCATAAAAATGGGGATACATGAAATTTAATTATGCTTTAGTACCATTTATTTTTATTAGCAGCTATTATTTTATCGCAATTTTCATTTCTTGTGATAGAATCTACTCGGCAGAAAACTCGCTGAACAAATCAGAAAATCAGCATTTGGAAAGTTATGAATCTTTAAAGATGTCAGAAATAACAACTTCTGTGGATAATAAATACATTGTGATTTTTGAGGAAATATGGAATAATAATAGACAAGAAGATACTGCACAAGAAGTCAGATCTTTTACCAATGAGTTTATTGATAATGTAGGCTTAACTGATGATTTAATTTTGAGAGGGCTTTGCAGAACCCCCTTATTTTCGAGGTTTTCGTTTAAAAATGGTAGATTTCAAGGGAATCATCACAGACAATACCAATTCAACGAACTTTTGTTATGGACCAGCGATT
>PWWL01000351.1 GCA_003561515.1 Balneolaceae bacterium | reverse complement strand
TCGAACGGTCGTTTGGTGTATGCGAAAAATGACTATCCCGAAATCCGGATTTATGATACTTCAGGTGAACAGGTTAATGCTATAAAACTTCCCGATACCAGAGTAACACTCACCAGGGATGATAAAGTCGCTGCATTCGAACACATGTACAGAAATGCACCGGAACCGGACAGGTTCAGAAACGAGGTAGTTCCCAAAATACCTGATCAGCGTCCAATTATCAGAACCATGACTTCCGATTCTCAGGGAAGAATCTGGGTTCGCATTTTTACAAATGATATCAGCGAAGCCGACTGGCTGGTATTTGATAAAAACGGTTCCCCATTATTCCGCCTTTCATTGCCGGAAGGTCACACATTCAGAAATGCCATTAACAATAAACTTATCACCGGGTTTATCGGAGACGATGGACCTGAAATTGCACTGCACCGGTGGGCTGCAGATTGAAAACTGGTTACTTGCACGAAACATGGTATGTCTTTTCAACTTCAAACCTGAATACAACCCCTAAACCAGGATTCGAAATGGCACCAGGCACCGGGGAGAATAGACATACCATGTTTGGGAAATCGTGGCCTTGCTGAAAAAAACATGGTATGTCTGTTCAACTTTAAACCTAAATACAACCCCTAAACCGGGATTCGAAATGGCACCAGGCACCGGGAAGAATAGACATACCATGTTTACGAGACCCTGACCTTGTTGAAAAAACATGGTATGTCTGTTCAACTTAAAGCTTGCATACATCTCCTAAACCAGGATTCGAGTTAGCACAAGGCGCTGGAAAGAATAGACATACCATGTTTGGGGAACCCCGGCCTTGTTGAGAAAAACATGGTATGTCTGTTCAACTTTAAACTTCGTTCATCCTCTAAACCAAGATTCGAGATAGCTCCAGACGCTGGGAAGAATAGACATACCATGTTTGGGGAACCCCGGCCTTGTTGAGAAAAACATGGTATGTCTGTTCAACTTTAAACTTCGTTCATCCTCTAAACCAAGATTCGAGTTAGCACAAGGCGCTGGAATGAACAGACATACCATGTTTGGGGAACCCCGGCCTTGTTGAAAAAAACATGGCATGTCTGTTCAACTTCAAACCTGCACTCACTCCCTAAACCAGGATTCGAGTTAGTTCCAGGTACTGGGAATCACAGACATACCATATTCAATAATTTTCGTCTTACACCAACTGCGCAGGTATTCTTTTTTTACTACCTGATGATTTTTGAAATCACATCCTCGATTTCAGCGGCGGCCTGATCCATTACTTCGGTGATGACACCGCCAAAGGGCTTCGCCATCAGCTGGGAGTCCATGCGCGTGATATATGTGTTGCCATTACTTTTTTCATATACAGCAACCCTGCAGGGCATCAGTGGAGTAACAATTCTTTCATCGTCAAGTTTTAGAATCTCGACGGAATACCTGGCTGAACAAAGTTCAAATATTTTGACATTCATGACATCGTGTCCATGCCCTTCAAGTGTCTCTTTCATATCATGTGTTTTGATGATACTCCAGCCAGCATTTGCCACTTCAGTTTCAAACACTTCTAATGTAGTTTCGAAATCATAGTTTGATTCATCTTCCAGCATCATCAGGCCCGGCAAACTGTAGAAGCCGATAAATCCCATTAATATTGCACCTAATAAGGTTCCTGATAATCCAATTAATATATTTTTCATGACAGAATCATATTTGTAGTTACTTGTATTTACATGTAATGTAACTAAAATTTCCGAATCCGCAAAATTCGTCAAAAGCAGGCTAACCTTATGCATAAAACATGGCCTTGGTGAAAAAAACATGGTATGTCTGTTCAACTTAAAGCTTGCATACATCTCCTAAACCAGGATTCGAGTTAGCACAAGGCGCTGGAAAGAATAGACATACCATGTTTGGGAAATCCTGGCCTTAGTGAGAAAAACATGGTATGTCTGTTCAACTTCAAACCCGCATACATCTCCTAAACCAGGATTCGAGTTAGCACAAGGCGCTGGAATGAACAGACATACCATGTTTAATTCTGCGCCAAAAAAAATCCCCATCAAGGTATCGAACCTTATGGGGATATGAATTGAGTGGAGGTGCGGGGAGTTGAACCCCGGTCCGGGAAGGCAAATCGTCAAGCATCTACATGCTTAGCTGCTGATTGAGTTTCGGATGAAGCAATGCTCAACAGCAAAACAACTCCACCCTAGTCTGCATTAAGTTCTCCAGCCACGCGGCAGACACGCGCTTCGGAAAAGCCAGTTTTATCGGCGCTCGCAATGGGTCCTACTGGCAAGTACCCAAGGGAACGGACTCGTCAGTTTAAGCTGCGAGTCTGTAAGAGTAATTGTTGTCAACTACTTTTATTCCATGATGAATGATTTACGAGATTCATCGGACAAGCTCGGCATGCAGCCTGCAATTGTACTCAACCCGTCGAATCCGGTACACCCCCAGTATGTCAAATAACAGTGTGACAAGATAACGTTTTTATAGACCAAATAGTACAGCGGAGCTTGTTATAGGTGGTTGTCCGTTTTTTGGGATGCGGGTTGACCACTCATGAGTTGCCAATCTTCCAATTACCGATTCCAAGCAAAGTTGACAGTTGACAACTTTGTAACCAAGTTTATTTTCTTGAAGCTTGAGCGTTGATCTCAAGATGACTCTTACAAGAGTCGAAATGCACGGCACTCTGTCAGGTCGGAACCATAAACCTCAAATCGAAAACCATTGATCCCCTGAACCCTCGTTCGATAACTTTGGTTTGCCTTCAGAACATAAAATAAGCACAACTTATTCACGGTTATCACGTAACAAGAGCCCGGAATCATAATCACAGTTATCAGAATCTTGAGCGCACGTTTTTTTTGTTTAGCCCTGCTCCTGTTTGCCTTTCATGCTTCGGTTTTTGCGCAAGACAGAGCCTCCATTAACGGATTTATCACCGACGGCCGATCCGGTGAGACTTTGCTTGCAGCTAATATTGCATTGTTGGAAATCAACCGGGGTACATCCACCAATACCTCGGGGTATTATTCACTTACCAACATCCCACCCGGCACGTACACCCTCGTTGCCACCTACATCGGTTACGCACGATACGAAACGGAAATCATACTTGAGGCGGGTGAAAACCGAAGGCTGAATATCGAACTAATCCCCGAAGGCCTGCAGCTCGAAGAGCTTGTGGTTGAATCGGAAGCGGAACGTGAGCAGCAGCGCAATATCGGCCGGGCACAAATTTCCACGCAGCTCATCAGGGAAGTACCGTCAGTGCTCGAACCTGATGTTTTCCGATCGGTTCAGCTGCTGCCCGGAGTGAAGGCGGCTTCCGACTTTTCGAGCGGCCTTTATGTTAGAGGCGGAAGTCCCGACCAGACCCTCATCCTGCTAGACGAAACCACAGTGTACAACCCGACACACTTTTTCGGGTTTTTCTCCACATTCAATCCCGATGCCGTGAAAGATGTGCGGCTCTACAAAGGCGGGTATCCGGCTGAGTTTGGCGGGAGGCTCGGATCAGTGCTCACCGTTTTCAACAAAGACGGAAACCGGGTCGATACCCGCGGAACCGTGAGCCTTGGCCTTTTGGCCTCAAGGGCATCAGTTGAGGGACCATACAGTCGCGGATCTTGGATGCTGGCCGTGCGCCGATCCACACTTGAACCGGTTCTTGCCGTTCTTCGCGAAACAGTCGACAACGTGCCCGACCTGTTCTACTTCTATGATATCAACGGGAAACTGAATTTTGATGCCGGTGAAAACGACAGGCTCTCACTCGCTTTTTACACCGGTGTTGACGACGTCCGTTTCCCATTCCTGGAAGATGCTTCGGTTTCGCTCTTCTACGGGAACCAAACCATAAGTGCACAGTGGCGGCGTATTTTCTCTGAACGCCTGTTCGGCAGTTTTACGGCAACCGGTTCCCGCTATTTCAATGAGCCCAGTTTCAGCATTGCAGGAACTCCTTTCGAGCGCGACAATGAAATATTCGATTTCAGCCTGAAAGCCGACCTGGAATTTCTTCCCTCCGAAAACCATACCCTCTCGGCAGGAATCTGGAGCGGAATTCTTACCCTTCGATTCCGGGACCGTTTCGATAATCAAACCACCTTTAACAACCGGATTCAGTCTACATACTTCGCCGCATATATTCAGGACGAATGGCGCCCGACAAGGCAGTGGATCATAAACGGCGGCCTGCGGCTGAACACGTTTTCGGAAGGCAGCTATGCGCGGCTTGAACCGCGGCTGTCGGTCGAGCATCGGCCCAATTCATCCATCCGCCTGCAGGCAGCATATGGCCGCTACTACCAGTTTCTGACGCTGATCACCAATGAGGCCTTTTCCGGGTTTGATATCTGGCTGACTACCGATGAGGGAGTCCCCCCGGCATACGGTGATCAGTTTGTTGCCGGAGCCAAAACCATCCCCTTCGAAGGCTATGCGTTCGACGTGGAAGTTTACTACAGAACCATGCGCGACCTGTTTGAGCTGGATCCGTTCGTGACCGATGCCGCAGGACTCGACTATAGCGAACTATTCCGTTTTGGAGAAGGATACGCCTATGGTGTTGAACTCTTCCTTGAAAAACAGACCGGCCGCCTCAGCGGATTTCTCGGCTATACCTTCGGCATAACACGACGAAAGTTTCCCGGTTTCAACACCGACATCCCCGACAATCCTGACAGGGCCAGGTTTTATCCACCGAAGTATGATCGTACACATGATGTGAACGTGGTGTCAAGCTACCGTTTATCGAGCAGATGGAGCCTTGCAGCCGTTTTTAGTTACGCCACCGGGCAGGCCTACACTGAGCCGCTGGGACGCACCCAGCTTTCGGGAGTACCCTGGGGTACCGCAACCCGTGAAATTTTCACAGTCGGTAATGTGAATGCATCACGCCTTCCCTCCTATCATCGGCTCGATCTCTCATTTAGCAGGCAGGGACGCTTTTTTAATCTCGGTGATGCCGAATGGCAGTTCCAGGTTATCAATGCATACTCGCGGCGCAACATCTGGTTCTACAACTACGACTTTGACGAAAATCCTGTCGAGCGAAACGAGATCACCCTGCTCCCAATCATCCCCTCTGTATCCTACACCGTGAATTTCTGATTGACATGA
>PWWL01000339.1 GCA_003561515.1 Balneolaceae bacterium | reverse complement strand
GCTTCAAGATTGGCCCTGAACCCGCCAAGGTATTGAACGGCACTGATTGAAACCATTCTTGTTGATGGTGTTATGGCATCTTCAATCTGCTGAGGCGTAATTCTGTGATCGTTTGATTTCAGGATTACTGTTTTTACACCCTTATTCCTAAGCATCCTGAATGGCTGAATATTGGTTGGAAACTCCATATCGTTCAAAATGATTTCGTCGCCCGGCTTCCATTCCACTCCCTCAGCGATGGCGGATATCCCTTCTGAAGTATTGCCTACAAACGATATCTGCTCGGGCGCAGGGGAGTTCAGGTAGTCCGCGATCAGGCCTCGCGTTTCTTCTGTAATTTCCAGACAGTGCTCCAGATTCTCCACCGGTCCGGATTGCCTTTCTTCAATAAATGATGCAATGGCCCCGGTTACATTCAGCGGGAGAGGCGCTATTGCGGCGTGATTCAGATAAATATGTCCGTTTACGATATGTGGAAAATTCCTTCGAAGTTTCTTGAGTTCGGAATCGGAAAATGGGGAATGAGTCATTTTGGGGATGAATAGGATCAGTTATCAATTTTTGTTACACCGGCACTAACCGCAAACTTCATGGCATCGGAAGGGTTCACATCCAGTAGAGTGACTCGTTCAGGATCCACCAGATATAAGTTACCTGAAAAGTTATAGGAATGCGGACAATAGACAGCGACTCTGTTATTCAAGTTTAACAATCCCAGATTTTTTTCCGTGATAAAACCTACCCGGTCAACCCCATCAGTAAAGCTTATGATAACCGGTTGATTAAATCGCTTTTTATCTCCTGCAACGGCTTCAATAAAATCTTTGAGTGCGGTGTAAATGATTTTAATTAACGGTATTCTGGATAGAAGATTTTCAAAATAGGAAAGCAGAGGCTTTGATATTGCCCTCGAGATTATAAAGCCGAGAAGAGTGATTACGAGGAACGCAGTGATAATTCCCAAGCCGGGTATCTGGACGGGAAGCCAGTCGTAAATCAATGAACGAAACAGATCGTCCAGCCAATTCACAAGCTGAATTACCACGTAGAGAGTGGCAAATATTGGAAATATGAACAGAAGACCTCTTAAAAAATAATTCAATATGATTTTCATTTGCCTCGGGATTAATGAAAGCGTTGCTAATAAGTTAATCTAAATAAATTCGCCGTCAGATGAACGATAGCCGTTAATGCAGGGATTAAGGTTACATGCTAACCGCCACGAAAAACGCAGATCCCGTTGCCACGGCTGAAAAGAACAACAGGATGTGGTTCACGCCATTTTTTCCTATTTTTGAAAGCTTGATTAAAAGGTAAACCCTCCAAAACGTATTTATGTCCTTCAGACCATCAGATCAGGTCCGTGAAGAATTCCTGGATTTCTTCAGAGAAAAAGACCACCTCGTTGTAGAAAGTGCACCGGTCGTGCCGCAAAACGATCCATCCCTTCTTTTTACCAATGCGGGGATGAACCAGTTTAAAGAAGTTTTTCTTGGAGAAAAGGAAGGCCTGCAGGAGGGCAGCAGGCTTTGGAAGCGAGCCGCCGACACTCAGAAATGCATCAGGGTAAGCGGCAAGCACAACGACCTTGAAGAAGTAGGCCACGATACTTATCACCATACACTTTTTGAAATGCTCGGTAACTGGTCGTTTGGTGACTATTTCAAAAAGGAAGCGATTGAATGGGCGTGGGAACTTCTGGTAGAGAAATGGGGGCTAGAGCCGGACCGGCTTTACGCTACTGTGTTTGGCGGAGATGAGAGTGATGGGCTTCCCGCGGACGAAGAATCCGAAAAGCTCTGGAAAGAGAATACCAACATCAATCCCGGCCATGTGCTTCGTTTTGGGCGGAAAGACAATTTTTGGGAAATGGGCGAAACAGGCCCTTGTGGCCCATGCTCTGAGGTTCACATCGACCTCCGAAGTGATGAGGAGCGAAAGAAGCGACCGGGTGCTGAATTGGTGAATCAAGATGATCCTCGGGTAATGGAAATCTGGAATCTGGTCTTCATTCAGTTTAACAGGCTTCCGGACGGCTCTCTTGAAAAGCTGCCGGCGCAGCATGTGGACACGGGTATGGGTTTTGAACGTATTTGTGCTGTTTTGCAGGGTAAAACATCGAATTACGATACCGATATATTTCAGCCTATCATCGGCGAAATTGCAAAAATGGCGGGCAAAGTCTACGGTAAGGATGAAAAAACCGATATCGCCATGCGTGTGATAGCTGATCACATCAGAGCGGTATGTTTTGCGATCGCCGACGGTGCATCACCCTCAAACGACGGGCGCGGTTATGTTATACGCCGGATACTGCGCAGAGCCATTCGGTACGGATGGGACCGGCTTGATTTTAAGGAGCCATTCATGAACAAGCTTGCACCTGTTTTGGCTCATCAGTTCAGGAATGTGTTTCCGGAACTTCAGGCTCAGATCGAATATGTCGTAAATGTGATCAGTGCTGAGGAGAAAAGCTTTCTGAAAACACTGGGTCAGGGCATTGATCTCTTCGACTCAATGGCCGAAGGAGTGAAAAAACTATCAGGCGACGACGCTTTTAAACTTCACGATACCTACGGTTTCCCGATCGATCTTACTGAGCTGATGGCCCGTGAAAAAGGCGTTGAGGTAGACTCTGAGCGCTTTGCCGAGCTGATGCAGGAACAGAAAGAGCGTGCCAGAGCTGCCGGTAAATTTGCCGCATCCGAGAAGAGTGACATGAACTGGAATGTAATCAGCGAAGGTGAACAGGAGTTCGTTGGTTACGATTGTTTGGAAACGGAGTGCTCAATACTTGCAACCTCAGATTCAGGGGGTAAAAGTTATTTATTGCTCAATAAAACCCCATTCTATGCCGAATCTGGCGGACAGATTGCGGATACGGGAATGTTGACCAAAGACGGGTTGAAAATCAATGTTTTAGACGTGCAGAAAACAGCTGAAGGCTATGTGCACATCGTTAATTCGCTTCCAGAAGATCCCGGTGGAAAATGGATGGCATCGGTTAATGCCGACCGCAGAAAAGAAATTGAAAAACACCACTCGGCAACGCATTTAATGCACGCTGCACTCCGGATGGTATTGGGTGATCACGTTGCACAGAAAGGTTCGTTGGTAGCACCTGATCGTCTGAGATTTGACTTTTCGCATTTTGATGCCGTAAAAGAGCAAGAGCTCGAACAGATCGAAATGGAGGTAAATGCCAGGATCCAGGAAAATATACCCCTTTCAGAAGAACGCTCTGTTCCAATTGATGAGGCAAGAGAGCGCGGGGCAATGATGCTTTTTGGAGAAAAGTACGGTGATTTCGTACGGGTAATCACGTTCGATCCCGATTATTCTGTTGAACTTTGCGGCGGGACACACGTGTCGGCTACGGGTAAAATTGGTTATTTTCGATTTATCAACGAAACATCTGTTGCAGCCGGTATCCGGCGGGTAGAGGCTATTGTGGGTAAAACTGTTGATGACCAGCTTCGCGAAGAAAAACAGCTTCTGGCACAGGTTAAGCAGGTGCTTGGACGTCAAAAAGAGATTGTTCCGGGGATTGAAGCGCTGCTCGAAAAGAACCGTGAACTCGAAAAGGAAATTAAGAAACTGAAGCAGGCCGAAGCAGGTGATCAGCTTGGGGATGTTCTGGCTGCCGGCCGGGAAGTGGAAGCGGTTCATCTTTATGCCGGTACAATCCCGGGAGCCGGCATGGATACCCTGAAACAGCTTGGCTATGATGCGCTAAACAAGAAAAAGGAAAAAAGTGTGATTGTACTCGCATCAGCCGACAAAGAAGAAGGCAAGGTGTACCTGATGGGTGCTGTAACCGACGACCTTGTCGGAAAAGGTTTTAAAGCGGGCTCACTGGTCTCGCAACTTGGCCGTATTGTTGGCGGCGGCGGCGGCGGGCAACCCAACCTTGCAACCGCCGGCGGACGTTTTCCTGAAAAAATTGATGAAGCTCTGGAAACAGTGCCCAAATGGATAAAAGATCAACAATCGTAAAACAGCGCCCGGTTCTCTGTAATCTTTTTAAATATTAGGTATATTACGCGACTAATCAGAATTTGAATAAGACAGATCTCAGTATGGCAAAAAAACAGCAAGAAGCTTTTTTTACACCGATAGGGCTTGATAGCAGCAACAACGGTAAGGTTGAAAAATCTGTAGAACTTCCTGCGCCCACCAAAAAGTCTCATAAAGATCTTGGGCTATCAGAAGAGGATTTGGTGGCCATGTACGACCAAATGTATCTTCAGCGGCGTTTCGAAGAACGTGCCATGCAGATGTATCAGAAAGGTAAGTTTGGCGGGTTTCTGCATCTTTACATCGGACAGGAAGCTGTTTCAACCGGAACTGTTTTTGCTCTGAATGATGATGATGATATAATCACCGCATACCGGGATCATGGCTGGGGTCTGGTACGTGGCGTTACCCCTAACGAAGGAATGGCCGAACTGTTTGGTAAAGCCACGGGATGCTCGAAGGGGAAAGGCGGCTCTATGCATTTTGCCAAAGTTGAAAATCATTTTTGGGGCGGCTACGGAATCGTTGGTGGCCACATTCCTATTGGCGGAGGTTTAGCATTTGCTAACAAATATCAAGAAAATAAACGCGTAACGGCCTGCTTCTTCGGCGATGGTGCCGTAGATCAGGGAGCTCTTCATGAAACATTGAATATGAGCCAGCTTTGGGCTCTGCCGTGTATTTTCGTAGTAGAGAACAATGGCTATTCTATGGGTACCTCTGCAAGACGGCATACGGTTGGAGAAATCCATGAACGTGCCAAGGGCTATGGAATGAAAAGCGCAGTATTCAATGGTATGGATGTCTTCACGGTTTATGAGAACATGAAGAAGATTGCAGAAGAAGTTCGGAAAGACAATATGCCATGGTTTGTTGAGATTCGCACCTATCGCTACAGAGGACATTCAATGTCTGATCCTCAGAAATATCGGACCAAGGAAGAGCTCGCTGAATATCAAAAAACAGATCCCATCGAAAGGCTTAAAAAATATCTGCTCGACGAAAAGATTTCTAACAAGAAAGACCTGGAAAAGATAGAACAGAAAATCGAAGACCAGGTTCTGGAAGCAATTGATTTCGCGGAAGAGTCACCCTTCCCGGAAGACGAGGCTCTTTTTGAGGATATGTACGCCGGTGAAG
>PWWL01000247.1 GCA_003561515.1 Balneolaceae bacterium | reverse complement strand
GATGTAACCAGGGTGAACAAACTACAAGAGGAGAGCCTGAATCACCGCCAGGGGGTGGTGCTTTTCCCCGAAGGAACTACCTCCGATGGTGCCGAAATACTGCCTCTGAGGTCTCCTCTGCTCGAATTCCCTGTTTCCGCTAAAATGCCGGTTCACTATGCAACCATCTACTACAAAACATCGGAAGGGGATATCCATGCGGGGGAATCTGTGTGCTGGTTTGGGCGGGAATCATTTGGTGAGCATTTGTACAAGCTTGCAGGTAACCGCAGTATAGAATGCACCATTACATTTGCGGATAACCCGGTTATGGCAAACGACAGGAAAGAACTCAAAAAAAAGCTGGAAGAGAAAATGTATGAGCAGTTTGAGCCAATAACTGAGATGAATGAGCGCAGCTCTGAGTTTTCGGAAACACTTCCTTTTTAACCGTCTTGCATACTCATTGTTTAGAGACCGTTGTAAACGAAACAGGCCATGACTAATTCACCCTTAGGCGAAAATGTTGGAATTGGTGAAAACAAGATTCATAGAGGCCTTGTTCGCGTTTTACTGCTGCTAAAGGTCATCGAGTAGGTTCTGCTCCTCATAGATCAGCGGTGGTTATACTTGTTTCTGGTACACTGATCATTGCTGTACTGTTTTCCCCAATCATATTTCGCAAAAAATTGGCTATTGAAATACCGGCCGAGTTTCATATTACGGCGGTGATACTCATTTTTGCGTCTTTTTATCTGGGTTGAGTGCAGGATTTTTATTACAGAATTTGGTGGTGGAACATAGCGCTACATGCAGCAGCGGGTCTGCTTATGGGATTTTTGGGCTTCCTGCTTATCTACACACTCAATAACTCACGAAAATGGTCGCGCAAGCGTACACGCTATAGCACAAACTAAGATATCCTCATCTGCGCTAAATCGATTCCACAAGCTCCCAAACTTCGCTCCTTACCAAATCACGTGTTCTGTCGATATGTTCGAAAACCTCATTGATGTTTGTGCCGGGATGAGTCTGCCGGATTAATTCTTGAGTAAATCCAAATTCCATATGCTCAAGTCGTTCGTAGTAATCAATAGTTGAAAAATTGTGACCTAAGCTGACTCCGCCGGGTATTATGAGAGTGTTAAGCTCCCAGCCAACCATGGTTCCATTAGCCATTCGCAGTTCATGAAGGGGCCTTGCGACCTCATCTTCCATCATCTGATATTCAAACTCATAACCAGAGCCAACGTTCATGTGGTTCATGACCATATACCGACTGGGCTTATTGTTGCCTTCCCAGATCATGCTGTTTTGTATGCGCCATAATTCGGAATGAGTGGGTGTGAGATACCGCTGGTAATTCTGAAGAACGCGTTCATGTTCTCTGGCAGAAAAATGTCCCGATAATTGCTCTTCAATATCCTCAAAGCCGGACATTGAATTGCTAATGGTAATCGACACATAGTTATGGAGTGTGTTTGGGCAGCCGGGATACGAAACCTTATACAGATACCAGCTGTGTATGTTGCCATTCTGTTTGCGAGCATTATGAATGGGTTTGAAGGACGAAAGAACCATGTCCTTGAATGACGCTTCACGTTCTGCCGAAACTTGTAGATAGTCGATATGCATATACATACCCTGATACGACTGGCTACGGAGATCGGCAGAACTGCTAAGTACAATGAGAATTGAGAAAAAAAAGAATTGAAAAGCAGATTTCACGGCAACCTCCTTACGTAAGTTCCTGTTTACAACAATTAACAAAAAAGTTGTGACAAGAGAAAAAATGATCTGCACAAATCTTTATCAACCAGCTAGTTTTATCAATTTATTGCTTATTTCAGTGACCTGAATTACAAAAAGAACATGATACTTCAGCATTTGAAGGTCGAAAATTCATATAACATTCTCTGTTTACTTTCATATCTTTGACCGTTAAAGACAGAGCACAGAAACGATACAAATGTCAACAATTTCAAATGAGAAGTACGAGGCAGTAATAGGGCTAGAGGTCCATGCACAGCTCCTCACAAAAAGCAAAGCCTTTGCTCCGGTTTCTTCAGAATATGGTGCGGCTCCTAACACACAGGTAACACCTCTCTGCCTTGGGCATCCGGGTACACTTCCTGTTCTAAATGAGAATCTTGTCCGATACATTATCAAAATGGGGCTAGCAACAGAATGCTCGATTGCGGAAAAATCGATCTTTGCCCGTAAGAATTATTTTTATCCCGATTTGCCAAAAGGATATCAGATATCTCAATATGAAACGCCAATCTGCTTTGGCGGTCAAATTAAGATTGAGCTGGATGATTATGAAAAGACGATCGGGATTACCCGGATTCACATGGAAGAGGATGCCGGTAAATCGATTCATGATCAGGATCCATACCATTCACTTATTGATTTAAATCGCGCAGGTACCCCGCTTATTGAGATCGTTTCAGAGCCTGATCTGCGCACTGCGCGAGAGGCGTATCATTATCTCACCAAAATTAAACAGATTGTACAATATCTCGGCATTTGTGATGGGAATATGGAAGAAGGAAGCCTTAGATGTGATGCGAATGTCTCGATTCGACCAAGGGGGCAGAAAAAGTTTGGGACCCGAACCGAATTAAAAAACATGAACTCTTTCCGAAATGTGGAGCGTGCGATCTCCTTCGAAATTGAGCGCCAGATTGAGCTTGTTGAGTCTGGCGGAGAAGTGGTTCAGCTGACGCTGCTTTGGGATCCAAACAAACTGGAAACCCGACAGATGCGGTCGAAGGAAGAAGCCCACGACTACCGCTATTTCCCGGAGCCAGATTTGCCGCCTATTATCGTATCACAAGAACTGCTGGATGACATCCGCGCGGAGCTTCCAGAGCTGCCGAGCATCAGATATCAACGATTTGTTGACCAGCTGGGTCTAAGCGAAGAAGATGCCTACATCCTCACAGAAACTAAAGCACTGGCCGACTATTACGAATCAGTTTTGAATGTGCAGGATAATGCGAAAGCTGTGGCTAACGTTGTACTTACTGAGGTTCTGCGTGTACTTAATGATCGCAGTATTTCAATTCATTCGTTTACAATAACCCCTGAGCAGCTGGGTGCACTCATCACTTTGAAATTGGATGACAAGATCAATTCTTCGGCTATGCAGAAGATCTTCAATCAGTTGATAGGTTCTGATAAAGATCCGCTGGCTCTTGCTGAGGAGATGAATTTGATCCAGGTCTCAGATACCGGCTTTATAGACCCTATCATCAACGAAGTGATAGAATCCAATCCGGATGAAGTAAGCCGCTACAGAGAAGGGAAAAAAGCACTGATTGGTTTTTTTATTGGTGAGGTTATGAAGAGGTCGAAGGGTAAGGCAAATCCCAAACTTGTCCGGGAACGTATTGTATCGGAACTGGAGTCGGGCAGCTAATTTAACATTTCACAAATATTCAATGAGCTTACGCACATTTTTCGTCACTGCATTTCTTATTGTTCTGATCGCGTCCTGTTCGCGTCAAACAACCGATGAAAGATTTACAACACTCATTCAGGGACAGATTACCGTAGATCAGGAACTTGATGATTCCGGCGATCATACCGGCATAGAGCTACTTATATATTTTCAGAATCCTGAAGGTGAGTTTAGTGATACACTTTTTCACGCCACAACTGATGAGGACGGATTCTACTCAGGAACGGCCAGGTTTATCGAGCGAGATATATATCCGCTGGTCATATCCAGAAACCGAAATACATTCGGCATTAAGAATATAATTTTAGCTGATGGGGATACAGTCACGTTTAATGCCGAGATTCCAAATGTGGCTGGAACGGCATCCGTATCATCCAAAGAAAATAATGTGCAAAGAACCCTGGAACGGGTTGAAAGAAACTTTAACCGGGTGGCTCAATTCATCAATGCCGGAGCAATTTCGCCCGATAGCATAGAAATAGAGCTTGCTAAATGGAGTGATATTTTTTGGGAGGTTTACGAGAATCATCCCGGTACGTATGCTTCAATGATAGCCGGAAATACGTCGATAAGCCTTGCAAGCGGTTGGAATGACTCGCTGATGGTGTCGAGAATGGAGGAGTTACTGGAACGGGAGCTGCACCTGCGTTCATCAAGCAGATCGGCATTGATCGACTACTATGCAGAGATTGGCGGTGTTGATGAAGTGCTTCAATTTCTAAACAGATTAGAGAATCTCGCCGATAATGATAATCAGCGAATAAACGTGCGTATCGACCGGATCGAATTTTTATACGACAGCTCCAGAACAATGGAAGCGAACCGTTACCTAGACGAGTTCAGAACACAGTACGAATCCAACCGGGCAGCAATGGAGTGGGCGGATGGAATCGGATACGACATCGAATTTCTATCGCCAGGTTCTTCATTTCCTCCTTTTGAACTGCTAACCATTGATGGAGATACACTGTCGAATCAATCATTAGAGGGAAGACCTTTCTTGATTGAGATTACCAGACTTGAGAATCCTCTATATCAGCAGCAATTCAATAGAACAGTGGCCATCAAACAGATCTACAGCACGTTTGGGCTTGAAATCATTACAATACCTCTCATCGAGAGTGAGGTGGCATTTAATGCTTTCTATGAGGAGAGGGGCATTCTATGGAATATCGTTCAACCGGGTTCGTTCAGCAGAAATGAGTTATTGCAGTTGTTGAATGTAAATCAGGTTCCAACACGCTTTCTTGTGAATGACAGAGGAGAGCTTATCCGCCGATACGTCGGAAATGAATACGATGAAATTGTAAGGGGACTACAACAAATGATAACACAAACTGAGGAACCGATATGAGACCATTTTTAATTGCCGGTAACTGGAAAATGAATGCAGGCCCGCAAGAGGCCAAATCGCTCGCCGATGAACTAACGGCTGCATGGGGTAACAAGGATACGAAATGCGATATACTAGTTTGCCCTCCGTTTGTCTCAATCCCATTTGTGGTTAAGGCATTTCGCGAGACTTCACTGATTACAGGTGCGCAAAATGTTTACAAGGAAGACAATGGAGCATTTACTGGTGAAATTAGTACGCAAATGCTTTCGGAACTTCAGTGCGAATATGTAATTGCCGGCCACTCTGAGCGAAGAGAATTTTTCAATGAAACAGATGAAATAGTGGCAGAAAAAACGAAAAAAATTCTTTCTGCCGGGTTAAAG
>PWWL01000001.1 GCA_003561515.1 Balneolaceae bacterium | reverse complement strand
TGAGTGATCTCCGCAAAGGGGTGCTGCTGATCGATTTGTATGAAAACATGCTGGAGCAAAAGGAGATTGAACCGCTTGAGATGATCCGCTCATTGGCAGCATTAATCCCGGCTGAGGAAAACCAGCTCATTTTGAATCTTGCCCTTGGCAGGCTCGGCACCATCTACTGGTCGTTCCTGACGGACGATGAGCGGGCGGGTGAGCAGGCAGGCATCGAGGAGATGCTTTGGGCAGGCGTTACAGACCCGGATCATGGCGGCAGCCTGAAACGGATCTTCTTCAACAGCTACCGGAATATGGCGATGAGTGAAGAGGCACTGGAAAGGCTGTACGGGATTTGGTCAGGCGGCAGCCGCGTGGAGGGCCTTACGCTTTCGGAGACCGATTTTATCACCCTGGCATCGGAGCTGTCGGTAAAGCTGCCCGGCAGGTTTGAGCATATTGCCGGAACCCAGCTCGAAAAGATCACAAACCCCGACCGAAGGAGAGAGTTTGAGTTCATAAAGCCGGCACTTTCAAATAACCGGGAAGAACGCGATCTCTTTTTTAATTCGCTGATGGATGTTCGCAACAGAAGCACCGAGTCGTGGGTACGAACGGCGCTCAGGTACCTGCACCATCCGCTCAAGGTGGATGAGTCGGAACAGTATCTTCTGGCATCACTCGAAATACTCGAAGAGCTGCAGGTTACCGGCGATATCTTCTTCCCAAGCCAGTGGCTGAACCTAACCCTCCAGAACTACTCGACCGACAGCGCAGTTGAAACCGTCCGAACCTTCCTCGACGAACGGCCCCACTATAACGAGCAGCTCAGGATGAGAATCCTGCAGGCCGCCGATGATCTGTTTCGTGCAAACCGGTTGCGGAATTAATGTGAACTCGATAAGCTCCGAAGGAGCGGGAGCAATAGCATAGGGCACCGCCCTATGTCAGGGAGAGTGATCTCATTAGTAAGCCCTGAAAGGGCGCGAGCCTTCTTCTACCCTTGTCGTGGGCTTACGCCCTTTTCCCAAGGGATCCCTTGCGGGGCAGGGCTTGGCAGAACGGGATCCTTTGGTAGTCATAGGACTTCGTCCCATGCTATTGCTTGCGTCGCTTTTGGGACTTTGATCTAAAAAATCCTGCTGTTTAGTTTTGATTTAAAAGGATTGTGTTGAGGTATAAACCCACAAGGCAAAGCTTCAATCACCTCCCCTCCACAAACAAAAACTTCCACCAGCGGTAGTTCCATTCGTCTTCCTGTTCGATGCTGAAGCCGGCGCTGTTCATCAGCGTTTTCAGTTCGGGAAGGCTGCGAGTGTTGATGTGTTCAGGCGAAAGCCAGCCGATCAGCTTGTTGGGGATGGTGAAGAACCCCGAGCGGTTCCAGTCCTGCAGCCAGAGTGTGCCGCCGGGCTTCAGGAGATTTCGCATGTGGGTGAGCGCCAGGGGCTGATCCACATAATAGTGGAAAGAGTTGAGGCAGAGAATGTGGTCGAAGGTTCCCTCAATGTTGTCGAGCTCTTCTGCGAAGAAGGTGCTGTACTCCACAGTCTTCTCTTTCCTGAGTCGGTACCGGGCCCGTTCAAGCATTTTTTCGGAAGGGTCGTTCAGCATCAGGCGCCGAAAGGGGCCGGCCGTATTGATGATTTGCAGGGCGAGAATGCCCGTGCCTGCACTTACGTCCAGGATTTCATCTTCCGGGGATAAATCCGGTGCAATTTTCCCGAGGAACCGGGTATGGGTGTGGTTCAGGTATGCGTTGTAGCTGCGGTCGTACCGTCCGGATAGGCTGTCGTAGTACCTGACTGTTTTTCGGGCTTTGGAGCTGATGGCGGTTGGGGTTAGGGTATTTTGTGAGTTTGAGATAAAATTTTTGAATTTGGCAACGAAAAAGTCCCCTCCTTACGAAGGAGGGGATTTAGGGGTGGTTGTGCCATAGATATTCCGTAGGGGGAAAATGGGCTATGAGCTTATTTCTCAGATTTCATTTCCACTCAAAGTGCTATAACCGCCCCCGGCCCCTCCTTAAAAAGGAGGGGAGGATATCTTCCTGAACTGAGAATTCGTACTGCGAAGATTCCGTGTAATAAAGTCAAAATAAATCTCGGATCAGCAGTATTTTATCCGGCTCTTAAAGCCTGACCGGGATTTCGATAGTCTTTTCTCCGTGGCCGGCAAAGTTGAGTGTGAGCTCAAACGTATCACCGTCTGCCAGGGTTCGGGTTACCTGGATCAGCATGATATGCAGCCCGCCCTGCTCGAGGCGAACGGTGGATTGGGCGGGTATTTGGAGCTGAGGGATTTCACGCATTCCCATCATTCCTTCTTCACGCTCAAACGATTCGTGTATCTCCACCAGCCGTGCCACATCAGATTCTACCGAGAGCAGCGTGTCGGGTTCTTCCTCAAAATTAGTGATGAGAAAGTAGGCGGCGCTCATGCGACCCTCGCTAGCGGGACGAGCCCAGGTTCCTTCAATATGGATACCATCGCCATCAATCATTTCGGCATCGGTGCGCGGCTGTTCCGCCTCACAACCTGAGATGAGAAAAAGGGCGGGAAGAAGCAGTGCAGCAAAAAGCGATGCAAAAAAAGTAAAAGGAGTTCTTTTCATGGTCAGAGTTTTTTGAGGTCTTCAAGTATGATGTTGATTGGAGTCATGCTTCCACCGTAGTCGAAAACGAGTCTTGAATTTTGATCGATCAGCAGAATCTTGTCGGAATGATTCAGGAAGTAAACCCGCTCACCGTCGTCAAGATCACGTGAAAACGACTCTTGCGAACGCAGGCTTACGCGCTCCATAAAAGCCTGGATGGTTTCAGGGTCGCCTGTGAGGAAGCTGAAGGGTTCGCGGTCCATATCAAACGCGTCGGCATATTTTTTGAGCACCTCCGGTGTATCCCGCTCGGGATCGAATGTAACCAGCGCAAACCGGGTGTCGCCGGGATTATCGAGCTCTTCATACACCTTGCCCACATTGGCAGTGATAAACGAACAGATATCGGGACAGTGTGTGTAGATAAAACCCACCACCAGCGGTGCGCCGCGGAAATCGTCGGGGAAGATCACGGATTCACCGTTCTGATCGGTCAGTTCAAAGCGAACGTCGCTGTAATCGTCGAGGCGCTCGGGGCCGCACCCCGTCAGGGCGGTGAGAAGGAATGAAAGGGTAAGAATTGTAAGAAATATCGATCTGTTCATGGTTGCTTCAGATTACTGATTAAATACCGGCAATGAAATTATACAGTGGTTGTGAACGAAACATGAAAAAGTTGGTGTGCATTCAACATATTAATTCTGGATAGCTTGCAGAAGTTCATATAGCGTTGTGTTTATAAACAGGTTTTCCCTTCCCACCTGCTTGCTTTTCAAAATACCCGCTGATTCCAGTTCACGCAGATATTCGGCGGCAGTCTGTCTTTTGGCTATCCCGCGATCTGTCAGGGTTTTCACCTTGCAATAGGGCTGTTCAAACAGAAGCTCTATCAATTCTTTTGAATAGACACGTGCGGGAAGTTTCGACCTGGCGGTTTGGATAGTTTCATCAAGCAGAGAAAGTATCTGGTCGATCCGTTTCATAGTACGTCTTGATGTTTTTTCCACGCCTTCAAGCATAAATAGGATCCAGGGCTCCCATTGCCGTTTTTCAGTTACGTCCCTGAGCAGGCGGTAGTAAGCGGATTTATTCCTGATGATATGGTCGCTGAGATAAAGAACAGGCTGGTGCAGCAAACCCTTTTCCAGCAGGAAAAGAATGTTCAGGATACGACCCGTTCGGCCGTTGCCGTCATCAAAAGGGTGTATCGCCTCAAACTGGTAATGCGAAACGGCCATTTTAATCAGAGGGTCATGCCCGGTTACATTCTCATGGATATAATCTTCAAGATTCTTCAGCAGCTGCCTGATACGTTCCTCTCCTTCGGGCGGCCAGTAAATGATTTTGCGGGTTTTGGGATTCGCAATTACGGTACCCGGCTGTGACCGGATTCCTGCATCCGTTTCCTTTATGATCTGCATCAGGCCAATAAATATATTGGTTGAGAGCGGTTTTTCACGAATGATGGAAGTACCCCTTTTTAAGGCTTCTCTATACCTGAGCACCTCTCTCGTATGCGGATCCGTTTCGGCATCAGATGCCGTTAGTGCCGTATATAGCCGGTCGTTCGTGGTTATAACATTTTCGATTTCCGAACTTGTACGTGCTTCCTGCAAAACGATTGAATTGATCAGAATTTCAGGATTGGGCAGGCTTTCCGATTTGCCCTTCAGCTCACCCAATACACGATTGGCTGATATAGCCATTTTAAGAACTGCCGGTGTTTCAATGACCGCATCGGGTGGCAGCAGGGGGAGATTGTTGTAGGGTTTATCAGGTTTGTATGACATATGAGTTACCTTAAAAGGAAATTATGTCGAAATATAAACATTTTTTCGACATAATTTTCATATGTGTCGATATCACCGACATATTCCGGAAATGTGTCGATAACGCGAGGGTTCTCGCTGAGTTTCGCGGAGTGTATAGCAAAGTTTCGCAGAGTAGCGTTTATGCCAATCCACTGTTGATGATGTGTGAGCCTCAGCACCGAGGCCTTTACAGGCATGAGAAAATATCCATTCAAGTAAAGAATGTCCTTGATTTCCGGAGCCACCAAAGCACCAAATCACTAAAGAAAATAGTTGATACTAAGTTACGTGACATCTTTTGTGTTTTTGTGATTTAGTGGCATAAAACAATGGGAAATCTCATTGGTAACGGATATTCTCAAGCCACAAGCAACCATTACGGGGCATCCTCTCAAGTTGAGTGCTTTTCGAAATCCCGAAACTTCGGGGAGGTGACTTTGATTCCGTCACCTTAATCGATCAGAGATCAGCCCCCATGGCTTTTTCGAACTCTTCGATCATCAGTTCCATGAAGATTTCGGCCGAGCGAACGGCGTAATTGTGGAGTTCGGCACGGGGCTGGTTATCCCACACTTCGAAAGTTACCGCGTCCACGCCAAAGGTTTTATGAGTCCAGTTTTTTGCGATGGGGGATACGATATCGAACGCCTGCACGCCGAGGTCGATTTCGGGAAGCTCATCCTGGATCCGTTCCGCCCAGCGGTAGGTGAAATGGAGCGGAAAGGTGTCGATCTCCTTCAGGATCGGGTAAAAAATATTGCGGCCTGTGGAGTGAAAGTC
>PWWL01000062.1 GCA_003561515.1 Balneolaceae bacterium | reverse complement strand
TTGATCGACAGCAGCGGGAGAACCTGGGTAGGCACTGCCGGCGGGATCAATATATCAGACAATGTTCTGGATGCACCCTTCGAAGAGGTTGCGTGGCATCGCATTGCCTGGCAACCGGATGTTGGCCAGGGACTGCTGGCTAACTGGATTGTGGCTATCCGTGAAGACCCCGCAACAGGCCGGGTATGGATGACCAACTGGAGAACCGACCCGCAAAACAGGGATCAGTTTGGAATTGTCTCTACGGCCGATGGAGGCGAAACCTTTTCCCGACACCTAGAGGGAGTTCGTGTAAATGATATCGGATTTTTTAACGGACAGGTATTTGCAGCAGCCGATAACGGGCTTTACCGCTCTGATGATAACGGCGAAACCTGGAGCAGGGTTGACCGGATTCAAAGCCTGAACAGCTTCATCCGTAGCGATACCCGGTATTTCACAGTTTCAGCGACCGACAGAAATCTCTGGGTAGGCACCGGCGATGGCCTTGCATCCACCGATGATGGCGGTGATAGCTGGCGGATAGTCCGGGTTGATATGCCTCTGAGGGGCGGTAATGTGTATCAGTCCGATGCTCCGGATGTATCAACCTATGCATACCCCAACCCCTACTCCCCGAGGCAGCACTCGGTAGTTCGGATAAAATTCGAAATGGAGCAGCAGGGTACTGCAACGGTTCGCCTGTTCGACTTTGGTATGAACCGGGTTCGCACGCTTTTGGTTGAGCCAATGGGCCCCGGCAGCTATGAAGCGGTGTGGGACGGAACGGACGATTCGGGCCGGCTTGCGGCAAGCGGTACCTACATCTATATCATCGATAAACCCGGTGGACGAACAGATGGAAAGATTTTATTACTGGATTGATTTTTTGATTTGAGTAATGAGTTTTGAGTATCAAGTAGCAAGTATTGAGTAGTGAGATTTTTGATAGGGAACTAGATTGAATCGACATTTTTAGTCTTTACAAACACACCCCTAAATCCCCTCTCCAGAGGGGACTTTGGAGTTTCAACTTTATTATCGGACGCTGTCAGAAACCCGCCCCGATGTTTCGGAGGCGGCTGCGCTGACAGATCCTTAAAAATAGAAGTCAACTGACTTGAGACGAACCAAATACATAGCACCCGCTATCATCCTTATGTTTGCCTCGATATCCTCTGCTCTTGCGCAGAGCGGAGGCTATGCGGGCGAGTTTACGCGGATGGGTTTTTCGCCCCGGGGCATGGCTATGGGCAATGCGATGTCAGCAGTTCATCAGCAGGGCGTGTATGCTTACTATAATCCGGCCATGGCGGCAATGATCAGTGAGTCGGTACAGGCCGACTTTTCGACGGCGGCCCTCCGGTTCGATCGGCGCCTCCATATGGCTGCAGTACACGTTCATCTCCCGCCAATGGCCGGAATCAGTCTTTCGGTAATGAATGCGAGAGTAATCGATATTGACGGCCGAAATTCAAGCGGCTTTCATACCGGGATGCTTTCGACTGCAGAGTACCAGTTAAGTGCCGGGTTTGGCCTGCAGTTTCATGAGCGATTTATGGCGGGTCTTGGAATTAAATACAACATAGCCGATTACCACCGTGAAGTAGCATCCACCGGATCCATCGGACTTGATGTCGGAATTCTCTTCAAGGCTACCGATCGCCTGGCCGCAGCATTTACCATAAAAGATATTCTCTCCGGGTATGAGATTGATTCTTCAGCTCTGTACGGAACCGAGCGCTCAGCCGACGGTACGCTCCGTTTTCCACTTCGAATCATTACGGGGGTTTCATATGCCGTTTCAGGACGCTGGCTGCTGAGTACAGACGTTGAACGCAGGGTTGCCGAGGCTGAAAGGCTTATTACAGAAACTGTTAATCAGAATGAGTTTCCGGTTCCGGTACAGCGCAGAGAGTCAATTACCGAGGGGTTTACATACCTAAGGGCAGGCACAGCTGTGGACGTACATGAACGGGTTACCGCTAGAACCGGGCTGCAATGGGCAGATACAGGCGGAGAAAACCTGGTGCTTCCCTCCTTCGGGTTTTCGCTGCATCTGCCTTTCGATCGTTTCATGCCATCGGTTGATTACGCATTTGTAAGAGAACCGAATCAGCTGACAAACATGCATGTTTTTTCCATTCGTTTAAACATGTAACTTGGAGAATGAAAAAGTTTCTGCTGTTCACACTGCTATTGTCCTTGATGCCGCTCACTATACTTGCCCAGGAAACCGGCAGCGGCATGGATTTTCTCAATATAGGTCCCTCCTCCCGCCTTCTGTCTATATCGGAAGCAGGAACGGCAACTCTTACCGGTCCGTCTGCAATCTATTCCAACCCTGCCCTCTTGGCAATGGAAGAAAGGCAGTCCGTAGACCTGAATTACACGCTTTGGATATCCAACGTAAATAATCAGTTCGCCGCCGTTAATTTTCTTGGGCAGAGAACCGCTGCTGCCTTCGGCGTTTATGCATCACGAGCCGATGATTTTGAGGCGAGGATTGCTCCGGGACCTCCCGAAGGCACATTCTCAATCAGCTATCTTTCAATTTCGGGTGCCTTCGCGTACCGGTTCGGGCCCGTTTCGGCCGGAATCACGCTTCAGTATCTGAATGAAGAAGTTTTCCAGCTTATAGCTAACGGGTATGCGGTATCTCTTGGAGCAGCCGCGGAGTTTCTTGACAAAAGGGTAAGAGTTGGTGCCGTTTTAAAAAATCTGGGAGAAATGGAGGAGCTCGATTTTATCGCCACGCCTGTTCCAACCACTTTCCACGCAGGAATGTCAGCAGATCTTATAGAATTTATCACACCCGGCCTGAATGATCTGCCTGTACTTGTTTCACTTCATACTGATTGGAGCAAACCGCTTGAGGATTCGCCAACCAGTGATTTTCTCGACCGCGATCCGGATGAGGGATTTCTCAGTTTAGCCTTGAGCACAGGAATTGGCGATCTTTTCAGTCTTCAGGGCGGATACAGGTTTGGCCCTACCGAAAGGCCTTTTAGTCTTGGCCTGGGTTTGCTCATTGAACCAATTCGTGTAAATTACGCATTAGTGCCATTCTCGACGGGCTTCGGAGTGGTGCATTCATTCGGAGTACAATACTATTTCTGATAAGTTCATACAGTCGGCATGAATGATGAAAAGCAGATGGAAGATCTGTACAGCGAAATTGTGGGGCACGATAAGGTTACTGTATTTGTCACACCGCCAATCCGGTTTGGTTATAAACAGTCCGATTATCTTTATCTCCTGTATAAAGAGCTCTTCAGGAAGGATCAGTTCAGATTTAAAAGCATAAATCGCTGGCGTCATGTTATACCTGTTATTGCATCCATCAGAAACAAGCCTGTAATCTTACATCATCACTGGCTCGAGTGTACGGGTATATTTGACCTGATCATTTTTTTTTACACCTTGCCGTGCCTTATTCTCTATAAATGGACAGGCGGAAAGCTTGTGTGGACTGTTCATAATAAAATGCCTCTCGATTGCAAATATAAGCGCATTAACTACTCCGTTCGGCGCTGGCTTGCTACTAATGCCGACCTGCTCCATATTCAGTGCCGTTCGGCTATACCGGAGATCGCATTTTTCTACAGAGTGCCGGAGGATAAATTTCGATTCATACCCCATCCTAAATACCCTGCCGAACTTATGCCAAGGGCTTCAGCGGTCGAAGCCATAAACCATCGATTTGAAGCCAGTATCAAAATGCAGGACAGGCTTTTTTTGATGATTGGTCACATTAGCGCTTACAAGCAAATAGAGCAGGTATGCGAAATCTTCATACATCAGCCAATACAGAAAAAACTTGTTATAGCAGGGCCGGTTAAAAAAGGACAAATGAAGCACTTTAAAAAGCTGAAAAAAATGATCAATGGAGTTGAAAACATTATCATAATTCCACGTTTCATCAGTGAAGACAGTGTTCCTGAATTTCTGAATGCAAGCGATTATGTCATCTTTAACTTCAGTGAAAACCTTACCTCAGGCGGCGTACATTTGGCATTGAGCTACAAAAAACCGGTGATTGTACCCGACACCCTATGCATGAGAGAACTGAACCGTACTGAAATGATTTACTTTTCCTCTCAACAACAGCTTGGCGAGATAATTGATGAACTGTAAAGATACCTGAGAGTAGTAATCAGTCATGCTCCGTCAGCGAAATATATGATAACTTCTTCTGATTCCGGCTAAAACATCTATCTTAAACAGACACCTCAAATTGGGGCGTCCTTTTTTTTTAACCAAATATCAAAACTGTAATGAATCGAACCGTAATTGTTACAGGCGGGGCTAACGGAATTGGAAAAGCAGTAGCAAAAGATTTCGCAGCAGACGGTTATTCGGTCATTATTGCTGATATCGACCGCAGTAACGGTGAGAAGCTTGCCGGAGATTTGACAGAAAACGGAGGCAGCGCACTTTTTATCAAGTGCAATGTTGCGAAGCCGGATGAGATCGAGAACCTTGTTGCAGAGACTGTTCATAAGACTGGGAAAATCGACGCAGTTATCAATAACGCCGGAATTTCTGAATTTTCACCTCCCCTCGAACTATCCGTCAATGACTGGGACCGGGTGCTGAATACCAATCTCAGAAGCTGTTTCCTGGTATCAAGAGAAGCGGCAAAGTTTATGAAAGAGAATGATGGAGGCTCTATCATCAATATCGCATCCACACGGGCGCTGATGTCGGAAAGGAATTCTGAAGCCTATGCAGCCTCGAAAGGCGGAATTATAGCACTGACCCATGCCATGGCCCTTTCCTTTGCGGAGATGAATATTCGGGTGAACTGCATCAGCCCGGGATGGATCCATACAGGAAATTACGAGAAACTTCGTGAGATCGATCATATTCAGCATCCCTCCCGCCGGGTTGGCAAACCGGAAGATATTGCAAGAGCTTGTCTGTTTCTGTGTGATCCCAAAAACGGCTTTATTAACGGGGAAAACCTGGTTATCGACGGCGGAATGACGCGAAAGATGATTTACGAGGATTAGAGAGGTTCACCGCAGAGGCACAAAGTACGCTGACGTATTTGATGAATGCTTACATCTTTCACTTCTAACAAGGGTTTAACGCGTTTAGTGGTTAAAAGACCTTAAAGCGTCCGTAGGTCCTTTAAGCGTCTATTTGCCAACGAACTCGTAACGATTGAAGGACTTTCGCTTCGCTACAGACGCTTCAATGTTACT
>PWWL01000281.1 GCA_003561515.1 Balneolaceae bacterium | reverse complement strand
CCCAAAAGCTAGCCTCAATTTAGCTGAGGAATTTGGCATTCTGGATGCGGGAGCAATCCGGATGGGTGACCAATACATTTATATCCGTGACCGCCCATCTTTGAATAAAATTTATGTATTAGATAAAGATGGTTTAGAACACGTTCGAACCATTTCTCCGGGTATTGGCAGAGGACCGGGTGAGCTAACTGCAATAGGAAATTTCAGCTTATCGAATGATTATGTCATTCTATCCAATGAGACACATGCAAAAGTACAGATATGGAGTAAGGAAGGTGAATTTATTCATGAGTTTTTAACGGAAAACTATTTTCCACACAGAGTGCAGATGTGGAACGATAAGTCAATAACTATTTTATCTCCCCGGTCAATGAACTCAGAATATATCTTCTTTAACTTCGACAGCCTGGGCAATTTCCAAAATTCATTTGGAAATGTTTCAGATGTTGAGTTTAACCCAATTAGATTTTCTGGAAATATTCTGGTTCATGATGACCACTTTTATTTCAAGGGATATTCAGAACACATTCTTTCAAAATGGGACAAAAACGGGAACCTGGTATTCAGTGTAACAACTGTTGATGATATACCTGAAGAGCTGAATTATGTAACATTTTCCGGAACAGAACAGCAAGTTTTTCAATACTCCCCAAATGCAATTTTTTCATCAGTAGGCATCAGTATATACCATGATTATATTGTAGTTGTACACAGAGGTGACTGGAATGAATCACCATATAGACAATATTTAGATTTATATCATAAAGTGAACGGGCATTATGTTGCATCATTAAAGCTGCCTTATATTTCAGGTACAGTAGAGTTGGACGATGAACATATTTATGCTCTCCACAGGATCAATGAAGAGGCTCATTTAGTAATTTATGAAAACGATTTGAATGAATTGCTTGATGTACATCATGCAACCCGGGGTAACTTTCTGCATTAACGATGATATCCAGAATTCAGAGCATCACCCTGATGCTTGGTTACTCGATCGGATTTTAGACGCATGCTGTGAATGGCTCTACAAGGCACCTTTTCATAAAAAAAGCCATCCGATTCGGAATGGCTTTTTTTAATTTATAAGCTTTATAGGGCGGATCTTACTATGATTTAGTTTCCTCAACCTTTTTTTCCAGCTTGCTAAGCAGTCGCTGCACATCTTTCTCATGTCCCATCTCCTTAAGCTTGAATAGAATCATGGCCAGTGCAAAAAATGTCTGCGGCCAAAGCCCGATGAAAATACCGGTTCGCTCAGCGTGTGCGTTTTCTTCTGTATCGCTTCCCTTCTCTGTGTACCATGCAGCCACGCTTGCCGCAATTGAAGTGAAACCAAGTCCTGCTGCAATATATCCAAGTTTATCTAACATGAGGTTATTCAAATTTTTATGTGTTAGTGTTGTTGTGCTTTATTTATAACAGGCCGGACGTGGGCTTCGTTCGAATAAAGGATCGAGAGAGTATCTGTGTGTGTGGCACGGGTCATACCAGATCTTGAAGGCTCGAATACTACGCATGGATAGATACGCAGACACTCAACCGAAATGTCGGGGTATACCGGGGAATTACGGCAGAAATTAACCTCGAAAAACGTTATTTTTGGGTGATATAAACAAAAACGTAAAATCATCACTCCGAAAACGCGACCGAGGATTTACCATGACTACCAAAAACCCACTTCTTAAGACAAAAACAGCTTTCAACACGGGTTCGGGACAAGCATATCTCTACAGCCTCAACAAACTCAAAGAGCTTGGTTATGGAAACATTGACCGACTTCCATTCACGATTAAAATTTTACTTGAAGCCGTACTTAGAGAATATGATGGTTATGTTGTGACTGAAGATGATGTAAAAGTGCTGGCATCCTACAACGCCAAGAATCCCGCAGGTGAAGTACCTTTTAAGCCATCGCGCGTAGTTTTACAGGACTTTACGGGGGTTCCGGCTGTGGTTGATCTGGCAGCGCTGCGATCGGCCATGAAAGAAATGGGTGGCAATCCTGATTCGATCAACCCGCAGGTACCCGTAGACCTTGTGATTGACCACTCGGTGCAGGTGGATCAGTTCGGTCAGGAGTACGCATTTATGTTCAATGTGGAAAAAGAGATGGAGCGCAACCGCGAGCGCTACGAATTTTTAAAGTGGGGCAAAGAAGCCTTCGATAACTTTCAGGTAGTTCCTCCCGGCCGCGGAATCGTGCATCAGGTAAACCTTGAATACCTGGCAAAGGGAGTGTTCACACGAAAAGAAGATGATGGTACAACGGTTGCTTATCCCGATACGCTGGTGGGAACTGATTCCCACACCACCATGATTAACGGCCTCGGCATTCTGGGCTGGGGCGTTGGCGGCATTGAGGCGGAGGCAGCCATGCTTGGCCAGCCAATCTACATGCTGGTGCCCGAAGTGGTTGGTGTGAAGCTGACCGGCAAGCTGAGGGAAGGCATCACCGCCACCGATCTTACCCTTACCGTTACCGAAATGCTGCGCCGGCACGGAGTAGTGAGCAAGTTTGTGGAGTTTTTTGGCACAGGCTTGAGCAGCATGAGCCTGCCCGACAGAGCAACCATTGCGAATATGAGTCCTGAGTACGGCGCTACCATGGGCTTCTTCCCAATCGACAGCGAGGCTCTTCGCTATATGAGCCGCACAGGCCGCAGTGATGAGCAGGTGAAATTGGTGGAAGCCTATATGAAGGAGCAGGGACTGTTCAGGACCGATGACACCCCCGATCCGGAGTTTACAGAAGTTCTGGAGCTGGACCTTGGTGACGTGGAAACGTCACTCGCCGGACCGAAGCGACCACAAGACCGCGTGAGCCTGCCCAACATGAAGAAAACGTTTGAAGCTTCACTAACCAGCAGCGATCCCACCATGGGCTTCAACCTGGCGCAGGAGAAGCTTGCCAGTAAAGGCACCTTCAAAAACGGGCAAACCGTTGAGATGAAACACGGCGACGTGGTTATTGCGGCGATTACAAGCTGTACCAACACGTCTAACCCAAGTGTGATGCTTGGCGCCGGTATTGTTGCCAAAAAAGCTGTAGAAAGAGGGATGAAGGTTCCTCCCTATGTTAAGACTTCACTGGCACCCGGTTCGCGCGTGGTGACGGAGTACCTGAATGAAGCCGGACTTACAGAGTATATGGATCAGCTCGGATTTAACCTCGTGGGCTACGGCTGCACCACCTGTATCGGTAACTCTGGGCCGCTTCCCGAAGCTGTAGAGGCAGCCATCAAGGAGGGCGATCTGGTTGCTGCGGGTGTTTTGTCCGGAAACCGAAATTTTGAAGGCCGTATCCATCCTTATGTGAAAGCAAATTACCTGGCATCGCCGCCGCTTGTTGTGGCTTATGCGCTTGCGGGAACAGTGGACATCGACCTGGCGAATGAGCCAATCGGCAAGGACCAGGATGGAAATGACGTTTACCTGAAGGAGATCTGGCCTACAACCGAGGAGATCACTGAATTTCTGGATGAAGCGATTCGTCCCGAGCTATTTGAAAAAATGTACAGCGACATTTTTGAATCAGAAACGTGGGATAAAATCCCCGTTGGCGGAGGAGAGTTGTATGAGTGGAAAGATGAATCAACCTACATACAGGAACCGCCGTTTTTCAAAAATATGACTCAGAATCCGGAGCCAATTAAGCCGATTACAGGTGCCAAAACTCTTGTAAAAGTGGGTGATTCCATTACTACCGACCATATCTCGCCGGCCGGTAACATCAAGCCCGATAGCCCGGCAGGGAAGTACCTGATTGAGAACGGTGTAGAAATTGCCGACTTCAACAGCTACGGTTCGCGCCGCGGCAACGACCGGGTTATGACCCGCGGAACGTTCGCCAATGTACGGTTCAAGAACCAGCTTGCCCCTGGCACGGAGGGCGGATTTACGAAATACCACCCAACCGGTGAAATCACAACCATTTTTGAGGCGGCCGAAAAATACAAGAAAGAGGGAACTCCACTTGTTGCTCTGGCCGGCCACGAATATGGAACAGGCTCTTCGCGCGACTGGGCCGCGAAAGGTACCATCCTTTTGGGTGTGCGTGCCGTGATTGCGGCCTCATATGAGCGCATCCACAGATCGAATCTGGTAGGTATGGGCGTACTGCCGCTGCAGTTTGCAGATGGTGAAACCCACAAGAGCCTCGGTCTCGACGGATCTGAAACTTTTAACATTCACATCGATGATAGTTTGAAACCTCGCCAAACCGTGAAGGTTGAAGCGAAAAAGGAAGATGGAACCGTGGTCGAATTTGATACCGTATGCCGCATCGACACCCCGGTTGAAATCGACTACTTCCGCAATGGAGGTATCCTCCACAAAGTATTACGCGATTACGTGGAAGAGGACAAAAAGCAGCAAAATTAACGGTTGAGAAATCATCGGATGACCACGCGTCATCCGATGTATCATTTCCCTGTTCCGGGAATGCTCAGTTGTTTATTTAAGTATAATAAAACCCGGCCGATGATAAAGCCGGGTTTCTTGTATCGATCATATGCTATTTATGTATACATTCTTGCATAGATCTATACAATGTGTGTTCTGTGTAAATTTTGAGTTGGTTAAGCTCCAAAAAACAAATACATTTACATTTTATCATGAAAGCCAGTTCTCAAAAGCAGATGAATCAACATGCAGACCTCTCGGGGTTTTCACAGGAAAACCTGCGTTTATTACTCGATACCATAGAGGGGATCAATCATACTCAGGAGTTCAAAAGTGTACTTTTGGAGAGCCTGGAGGCGGTACGGATTGTTATGAACTCGGAAGCAAGCTCTCTCATGCTGCTCGATGAGGATTCTGATGAACTGTATGTGCGCATATCTACAGGGCCCGTGACGGAAGAAATAATTGGGAAAAGTATTCCAAAAGATCAGGGTATTGCCGGATGGGTGTTTCGTAACCGCACGCCCTACATAACAAATGATTTGAGTAAGTCGGATGAGTTTTTCGGTGAGCTTGCTTCTGATTTTACCACCAGGAACCTGATTTGCCTGCCGCTGATAAATCGCGATGATGAAGCGATAGGTGTGGTTCAGGCTGTGAATCGCAAAGACGATCAAGAGTTCACAACTCAGGATGTACCCGTATTTGATGCACTGGCCACTCACGTAACGTCTGCTATAGAGCGAACGCGATACGTTGATTATCTGCAGTTGAGGCTCAAGGAAAAGGATGTACTGGTTGCTGAGATGAATCACCGCATCAAAAACAACTTGCTTGCTTTGAATACGCTGATCAGCATTGAATTAAAGGGTCTGGAACATGACCACGTTTCCGAAGTTCTAAAAAGCATGCAATCGCGTCTTAATTCAATGTACGAGTTGCATGAAATGCTGATGGAGAAAAACCTCGGGCAGAAAGTGGAGCTCGATCATTATTTAAGACAGATATCTGAAAAGATCCACGATTCCATGAGTTACATTTTTAATGAAGCTTCAATTGAGTTTCAGGGTGACTCTGTTCAGGTGAGCCAGGAACAGGCTCTACGCTGTGGATTAATGCTTAATGAACTGTTGCTTAATATTTATAAGCATGCGTTTAAAAAAGACGATGAAGAAGGTGAGATCAATATCCGTTTGGAAGATTGCGGCAAAACAGTGGTGCTGCATGTATCAGACAACGGGGTTGGGCTGCCTGAAGAATTGAAATCCGGTAAAGATGATTCTGTCGGAATGTGGATTGTGGAAGAGCTTGCCGATAAGATGAATGCCGATATTGAAATACAATCTGAAGCTGGTACGCGCTTTACCATTACATTTCCCCTTAAATAAATTTAAACCCTCATCGGGGCATAAGAAACTTTTTTTTTCAACGACTATTTATTATGTGTTCATAGAACTGTTCTTACAAAGAGCAGTCATAAGTAATCATTAAAACAGCAGGTTAATATTTGCTGTTAAAGTTAGGAGAAGCTGCGATGCAGGAAAATCAGGATAAGATCGATGATCTCGGAGACGATGGTACAACTCCCTCTCGCCTTATAATGGATACAATTGAGGGTATTCACCATACGGAAGAATTTAAATCGGTACTGGTAGAAAGTATGGAGTCGACCCGGCTGGTAATGAACGCGGAGGCCAGCTCGCTAATGCTTCTCGACCGTGATACCGGAGAGCTCTATGTTAGCATGCCCACGGGCCCGGCAAAAATGCTTGTTGCCGGCAAAAGCATTCCAAAAAGCAAGGGTATCGCCGGATGGGTAGTGGAGAATAAACGGCCTTACATAACCAACGACGTATCTCAGTCGGAGTACTTTTTTGGTGAGCTTGCCGAAGGTTTCACAACCAAAAATATAATCTGTGTGCCGCTTATCAATCGCGAAAACCAGGTTATTGGTGTGATGCAGGCACTGAACCGCAGAAACAATGAGGACTTTAACAGCCGTGATGTGCCGGTTTTTCAGGCGCTTGCATCTCACATTACCATTGCCATAGAGCGGACCCGCATGATCGACCTCCTGCACGACCGGCTCAAAGTGAAGGATGCCATAATTGCGGAAATACATCATCGGATCAAGAATAACCTTCAAATGATTTCCGCTCTTGTTGAAACCGAGCTTCCCGACGTTAAAGACAAGCATGCAGAAACTGTTTTGCACGGTATTTCTCTGAGAATCCAGTCGATGTCGCGCCTGCACGACATGCTCAGCGAAAAAAATCTGAAAAACAGTATAGAACTTTCCGAGTATCTCAGTCAGTTGTCACAGAAAATCGAAGAGACAATGCGATCTTTTCTGTACGATATAAAAATTGAACTGAATAGCGAAGAAATCGTGGTTAGGCAGGAGCAGGCACTGCTTTGCGGGCTTATTCTGAACGAGCTTCTTATTAACATCTATAAACACGCCTTCCGGGAAGAGGGTAAAGAGGGTAGGATTGAAATATCTTTGACAAAAACCGAAGAGCATGTGAACCTTCGGGTTTCGGATAACGGCGTTGGCCTGCCGGATGATTTCAGGTTAAAGAAGAAAGAGTCGATCGGCATGTGGATTGTGGATGTACTTCTTAAAAAGCTAGAAGCTGAGTTTGACGTCGAGTCGGATGAAGGCACCCGATTTATGATCCGATTTAGGGATTTACCTGAATAAGCTTTCAAATCGGCCACATACCCAAACCCCGCATTGTAAACAGACGCGCGAGTACGTGCCTCAGCGGACTTCGGATCATTAGTGCTGTACCAAGCCGGTAAAGCAATCCCGAGCTCTCCTTCCTGCCGAGGTGCATGTTTAACTCGGCACGCTTCGCTACCTGTTTCGCAGTATTCCGATGCGTATCGGAGAACTTTTGAAACTCTGCTGTATACGAATTTCCGGATGAAAGCCCATGACCAAGTGCTTCATTGGCCAGTTCGGCTCCGATCCAGCCAAGATTCATTCCCTGTCCGCCAATAGGGCTTACCACATGTGCCGAGTCACCGGCCAGAAGAACCCGGCCTTTAAAAAATTTTTCGGCTGTGTAGTGCTGAACACCGAAGCTGCTTATCATATAATTGGTACATCCATCCAAAAGGTGATCCAGCCTTTTCTGAATAATGCCGGTCAGCAACTCCACACCTGCATCATCAGCGTATGATTCCGTTTTGGCCACCCACCGCCTGTGACCGTTTGGCAGCGGGAAGCATTCAACCAAACCCTCTTCATGAAGATATACGGCGGCATCTGTACCGAACTCCGTGTTGTCATCAAAGTCGCCCATCACATAAACGTCGGGGTATGAACCGCCAATAAAGGGAATTTCAAGCATCTTTCTCACTGCGCTATTCTTCCCGTCACAACCTACAGCAAAGCGGGATTTTACCAGAAATTGACCTCCATCGTTTTCCCCGAACGTGAGCTCAACAGAATCATTTTTTTGATCAAGCCTGATGAGTTGAGCACCCCGGACAACGGTTCCCGGACGAAGGCGTTCAACCCACGACTCAAGAATTGTCTCGGTTTGCCATTGCGGGATCGAAAGAATGTAGGTGTGAGGTTTTGGACAGTGTGAGAAGTCGATTTCCCCGATTCTGTCAAGGTTTCTGAACGCAATACCTTTTTTTATTTTCAGGCCGCGGTCAAGGAATTCTGAAGTAATACCGGCTTCATCAAAAAGATCGAGCGAGACAGGGTGAATGCCCAGCGATTTCGAATGGATGTCGATCTCCAGATTTTTTTCATAGATCCTGCATTCTATACCCGACTGCAGCAGCCTTCCTGCCAGATAGAGACCGGCCGGGCCACCGCCTACAATCACTACTTCGGTATCTGTAATGCCACTGCTCATGGAGTTGCGGGTTTGTATGAGGCAAGAAGGCGAAACGGGAATCGTCTGTTTGCCATCCAGCCGCCTGGAAGCTCATTCCGAAGCTCAGTTAAACGGTAGCTTCTGCGTATCGAAATCAGGCCATCTTTTACTATGTAACTGTTACGGAACAAGAGGGGGGCAATTGTAGCAAAAAGGAGGAACCCGATTCTGCTTCGCTCGATATCGCTGAACAGAACGGCGTCCGCTGCAAGCATTTCAGCATCCGAGCAAACCACTTTTAATTGATCATCGTCGAGATGGTGCATCAGATGATTTGAAATTACAATATTGAAGCTTCGGCCTTCAGCTGCTAAATCGGATGAATGAGCTCTTGTGAACGTGATATTATCAGGCCATGTGTAGCTGTTTACAAATTCTATGGCACGATTATCGGGGTCAATTCCGGTAAATTCGACGGTAAATCCGTCTCGCTTGCAAAGCTCATCAAGCAGCCGCAAAATATCACCGCCACCACAGCCGATATCCAGAATAGTTGCCCTGCCTTCTATTGTCGCAAGTACAGGTTTTATATGTTCCTCGTAGATGCCTTCCCATCCTGACAGAAGCTTGTTAATTCTGAGAAACTGTGCGTAGGTATTGTTGAGAAGACCGGGATCGCAATCCGGCCTGTCCATCCATTCCGTGAGGTCTTCATCACGCTGTGATAAAAATGAGATCATACTATCCGGATTCATGTACCGGCTGCGTTCAGGCGGAGCCCGTTTTGGTGAGCAGTGCGGTTTCGATGGTAAGGCCCGGTCCGAAAGCCATTGCAATGGCCTTGGAGCCGGAATTGCCGGAATCATCACCGAGCAGCTCTTTCAGCACAAAAAGTACGGTAGCGCTGCTCATATTTCCAAAGCGCGAGAGCACATTCCTGGAAGCTCTGAGCATGGCTTTGGGCAGATCGAGCGTAGATTCGACCTTATCAAGAATGGCCCTGCCACCCGGATGAACTCCCCAAAGATCTATTTCATCAACGGAAAGCCCGTATTGGTCAAGAACAGGGTGGAGAAAGCCGGGTAAGCCGTCACTCAACAGATCAGGAATATAATTCGACAGAACCATGTTGAACCCGGTATCCCCAATTGACCACGCCATGTCTTTTTCACCTTTTTCCGTGATGTGAGAAGCAAATCCATCGACGCGGTAGCCGGTACCCGGCCTTTCTTGTCCGCTCATCAGAACACCGGCTCCGCCGTCCGCAAATATTGATGCGGAAAGCAGGTCATCCATTTTAGGATTGGCCTGGAAGTGAAGCGTGCAGAGCTCAACGGAGATTACCATTACACAGGCTTCGGGGTTTGCACGGCAAATCTGATCGGCCAGCTTCAGGGCAGGTATGGCGGCATAACATCCCATAAAGCCAAGATGATAACGTTCAACGGATGGATGAAGATCGAGAGACCTTACGATATCGTAGTCGGGGCCCGGTGCATAAAACCCGGTGCAGCTCACCGTTATTATATGCGTAATTTCGTGATTGCCTATGTCAGAATTACTCAGAAGCTTTCCTGCAATCTCGACGAAAAGCTTTCTTCCTTCCTCGATGTATATTTCATTTCTGCTTTTTGTACCCGGTGTAGCGCCCTGTCCGTTAAAAAACAATTTATGAGAACCATTAACTCTAAAGTCATTCACGACCGAATGCCTCGTTTCGATACCGGAACGAGAATAGAGATGGTGAATAATTCGCTGATTCCGTTCACTGCCACCCACAATCTCCTTCATTCGATCTCTGATTTCATCTTGTTTGTAAACATGAGATGGTGTAGCAATTTGTATCTGGTGTACATATGAGGGCATAGGAAAATGACTGTTTACAGGTTAAAGCGAAGATGTGCAAAATCGCACTATACTCTAAAATCTGAAAATAGCCGGATTCGTTCGGCTAAGCCAAATCTGAAGTGTGTCCGGTATATTATAACTCATTATCTTTCAATCGAATAACGGAATACCATATGTGAAAGCCATCCGTTCATAATTTAATTCATCAATTCATATCACATAGGGAAACTGGAGGATTGATAAAATGAGAAGGGGATATGCTGATTGGCTCTTTTATGCGATAATTATTTTTTTGGCCATTCTGACTCTTCCGGCTGCAGTTTACGGGCAGGTTCTGCAACAGGTTACCATACCAGGTGAGCCTGAATACACACGGGAAGACACATCCAAAACCGGCGCAATTATTTTGAGCGGAGCAGCCGACCCCTATGTTTTCTATGATTCGTATCGCGAGATGTATTTAGTGCAAAGCGGTTTATATGCCGGGTACAGACAGTTGGGTGTTGAGAGTACATACCGCCATCCGGGCAGCGTCTATTTTGTGAATGCTTATGCCGGCGCGCTTTATGGGAGCGGATTCAATTCCGGCTTCGTTACGGCGGTTGCAGGGTTTTCGATAGGCAGGGAATTTGTGCTTAATCCAACATCGCTTCGGGCAGGCGAAACGCGAACCGAACTCTATTTTCGGGCATCACCCGGCATGGCGCTTGCCGGCAGGGGATTCTTCGGCGATGGTGATCCTGACCTGCATTTTGGCCTGACCACTACCGGAATTCTTGGTGCACAATTTCGCATCAGTTCACAATCGTCATTTTTCATACAGGGCGGCGGCAGGGCGTACTGGTTCCCTGCACTAAACGAGATCGGTTTCATGGGTGCACCGATGGTGTCTTTCGGGTTACAATTCTCAACTTCGCCTTCTCTGCCTATGGTGAGGTATTGAGGAGGTTTGTGAGGGGATTTCCTCACCCCCTCACCCGCTCTCCCCATCACTCACTCTTTTCCTGCCTGCCCCCATCTTCGCGGTTTTCCTGTAGAACCGGATATTGTGCAGAATACCTGCAACGGTCAGTCCGGCAATAAGGCCTACCCAAAGGCCGGGAGCTCCGTAACCGGCATTAAACCCGAGATAGTAGGCCACAGGGATGCCGATGAGCCAGTAAGCCACAAGATTCACATACATCGGTACTTTGGTATCCTTAAGTCCGCGAAGGGCTCCGAAGCCGCTCACCTGGAGCCCATCGGAGAGCTGAAAAATGGCTGCCATAAAAAGCAGTTGAACAGCCACCTCAGTAACAGGTACGTCGTCGGTGTAGATGGAGGCAATGGCCTCGGGAAACAGAAACATCAGAAGAGCCGTACACGCCATGATGCAGCAGGCCACCCCCACCCCCACATATCCCCTGAAGCGTGCTTCGTTGGGCCGTTTGCGTCCTATCGACTGCCCAACCCGGGCAGATATGGCCACCGACAATCCAAATGGAATCATAAACGCCATGGAAGCAAAATTGATAGCAACCTGATGTCCCGCAATCGCCACCGTGCTGATGGTGCTCACCAGAAGGCTAACCACCGCAAACATGGTAACCTCCATGGTAGAGCTCACCCCAATGGGTACGCCGATCCGGAGCAGTTCGCCAAGGTACTTTTTTTCCGGCAGGCGAAAGCGGTCGAATATGCCAAATCGCTTGTAAGCTTCAAAATTGAATGTGAACCAGAACATAAAAATAAACATCACTGTGAACACAATTGCTGACGCATACCCGGTTCCTACGGCCCCAAGCCTTGGAAAGCCAAGCTTACCGAACATAAGGATATAGTTGGCCGGGATATTAACCAGCAGACCGATACCGGCGATGTACATCGCGGGGCGTGTAACACTTAGCCCTTCATTGAAATAGCGCAGGGCTCCGAAGGCGTAGGCGGGAAATATTCCCCACGAAATGGCACGCAGATATCCTCCGGCAATGGGGATGATCTCCTCTGTTACGCCAATAAGCGGGAATGCTGCATCGAGGTTTCGAAGCAGGAAAAAACTTGGCAGTGCAAGAATCTGGCTAAGCCATAGCACCTGCCGGGCATTTTTCCCAATCTGCCAGAATCTGCGGGCGCCAACGTTTTGCGCAACAATGGGGGTGACGGCCATCATACACCCAAGACAGAGCACGATAAAAGGGAGCAGAATACTTGACCCTACAGCAACAGCAGCAAGGTCTTCGGGCGATAGGCGGCCGGCCATCACCGTGTCTACAAAACTCATGCTCATCTGCAGCAGCTGCGCAATAATCACGGGCACACCAACCTTTAGCAAGGTCGAAATTTCGAGCTTTATGTCGCTACCGCTATACTTCTTCTGTACGTTGTTACGGTTCATTTTACCATTCAAAAAGGAGAGGGCTGATGATACGAACGTTTGAACTGACTTGTTACCTTGAATTGACAAGCCGGCCTTTTGCATTTTCAGAAAAAAGAGGATCAGCAGAGCGCTGATATTGCGCAATTGTACCTTCTCAATTCTATTTCATACATTAGTGATGATATCGTTAAAAAGCAGAGAGATATCACTCAGTTCTTAACAGGAAATAAATAGCGGGAGAAACATGGCAAAACGTGTGCTTATCATGAGCGGTGGCGGAGCCAAAGGTGCATTTCAGGCTGGCGTTATCGAACAGCTGAAGAAGAACGGATGGGAACCTGATGCAGTTGCCGGAATCAGTGTTGGCGCACTGAACGGTGTAATGGTTGCCACTGGGAAAACCGACGATCTGGTGAAAGTGTGGCAGGATTTGCGGGAAGACCAGGTACTTGTGCGAAGACGTATCGATCGTCTGTCAACCAATTTTTTACTTCACCGAATTGGTATAAAAAAACCTAAAATGGGGTTTTTCGATAATTCGCCACTGCGAAAAAAGCTTCGTGAATCGGTAGGCAACCGGTTCAGGATTGATTTCTACTGTGGGACGGTGAATATTGAAACCGGCGGCTATCAGGAGCATAAGGGCCTGAATGGCATGGTGCCATGGAATCTTCTCGACGCGGTGATTGCAAGTACGGCAATACCCGTTGTGTTTGATCCGGTAACTCTGAACGGCGACCTTCACGTTGACGGAGGTGTGAGGCACATCAATCCCATTGGCCGCATCCTGAAAGACCATTCTCCGGATGAGATTGTGTTTATCACCACTCGAAAGTTTGATGAAACGTCGGGCAGGCAAAGAGTGCGGGATATTGTGGATGTGTCCATACGCTCCCTGCATATTATGCTGGATGAAATATTCCTGAAAGACCTCCGCGAATTTGTACGCATCAACGAACTTGTTCGACAGGCGGAATCACAAAATGCGGTGCTGAAGAAAAGTAACGGAAATCCTTACAAGGTGTACAAGGCAAGACTTTTTGAGCCGCAGGAATCGCTGGGCAACAGCCTCAATTTCTCGAATGATCAGGCTAACCGGAATATTAAGCTTGGAAGGGAGGCAGCAGCTATTGACCTGTAACAGTTGCACAGGCTCGGGGTGCAACTCCCATTTGCTGCTCTACTACCTTCTGCCTGAATTGAGAAGCGGCATCGAAATGACAAATGTACTACCCATTCCGGTCTCGGATTCGAAGCTGATGTCGGCATGATGTGCTTCCAGAATTTTTTTGGTAATGGCGAGTCCCAGGCCCGTTCCGCTCGATTTTGTCGAGAAATTGGGCACGAAGATTTTATCTCTGTCTTCTGCAGCAATGCCTTCACCTGAATCGGATATCCTGATGTTTGCCCTTCTGCCCTCTCGTTTCACCGTGATGCTAATGGAGGCTTTTTCACCGTTGTGGGCCTCAATTCCGTTCTTGATAAGATTAATGAGTGCCCTGCGGAGTTCATCCTCAATGGCCATCACCGCGATGGGATGTTCTGGCTGGTGTAGCTCAACCGTTACTCCGTTGTCGTTCGTGTAGAGCCCGGCAACCGACGAAACCAGTCGCGTCAGGTTTACCGGCTGAAGCGGATCGCGAACCGGCTTGGCAAACTTGGAGAAGTCGGAGGCTATCTTATTTAGCGATTCGATCTGCTCAATCACGTTACTGGCCGTTCTCTCGATTACCGGTTTCAGCTCCATCACATTTTCGGGGTTGGCCGCAAGCTGACGCTGCAGATGCTGCAGGTTTAGCTTCATGGGTGTGAGAGGATTCTTAATCTCGTGAGCTACCTGCTGCGCCATCTCTTTCCAGGCGGCTTCACGCTCGGCCCTTACAAGCTCCGATTGTGCTTCTTCAAGCCGCTCAACCATTTCGTTGTATGCTTTTGCAAGCGAACCGATTTCATCACGGCTGGTTACCTCCACGTGCGACTTCATGTCGCCTCGGGAAATTTTGTTTAACCCGCTTTGAATGACTTGAAGGGGTTTTGTGAGCCGGTTCGAAAAGAAGACCGTACCGATGATGAAAAATGCAAAAATGATCAGGTAAACCCCGAATAGGTAACTGGTGGTTTCGAGCAGCTGTTCCCTGTAAACGGGCGATTGAACGAACGTTGGAATGGCCACGGCTGCAAAGGGCCTGTTTTCATTGTCAAGAAGTGCCCGGTATCCGATCAGCAGGGTTTCATTGCCGATTTGGGCCGTTGATAGGTAATGGCGCCGTTCACGATTGAAAAGGAAATCGTAGACGTGATATGGCATATAGCGAGGCATCAGATGCTGCTGAAAAATCTGAGGGGTGGTTGAATCACGTAATTCTGATCCGATAAAAAGAATTGCATCAACATTGAGCGGTGATGCAAATTCATTGAGCCTGTCTAGGTTGTCGAGTTCTCCACGCATTGAATCACCCAAACTGTTCAGTTTTGTGATAAGCTCACGCTCTACATTTTTCTCGTTCTGATTGTTAACGGCATACTGGGTTGCAAAAATCAAAACGGTGAGAAACAAAATGGTGGCCAGTGTAAGTCCATCGAGCAAGCGGTGCCTGAATTTCCTGCTTTGGCCAAACAGGCTGAATTTATTTTGGCCGGTTGCGGCTAGAACAGAGAAAATGAATAGCCCAAAAAAGACCATCACAATCTGGAGCCTGAAATATGAGAAAAGATGGTGATTAAAGCCCGGAAGCGGAGTGCTTGCTTTGATAAACATGTCATCACCGCTTTTCATCAATATTTCACGAAAAGCACCCTGAGCGGTTACATTTGTAAGAAAAGCAACCGAGTCGCGTCTTGCAATTTCAGCCTCGCGCGGGGGCAGACGGTTATATTCAGGCTGGTTATTGTAAATTCCCTGCATGGCGTTTCTCACCATACGCTCACCCGAAAACTCGGCAAGATAATAACTCTGTTTCCAGTCGTCGGTAGTTGCTGCAGCAAGCACAGCACGCATTGGTTTATTATAATCGGGCCTTTCGATGTAAGCAGCGGCAAAAATCCAGGCGATAATCTCATCCGTTCTGGTTTCGTCGTAAATGGGTATCCACCCGCGATTAAAGGAGACAAAATTCTCGCCGATGTTGGAAGGCCGCCCCCAGATAATGGGGCGATTGGTTGCCCTGCGAAGCTGCTCTGCTGTGTGTGACGTCCTCATTAGATCGATATCCACAAGCGATCTCCATCCCGGAGTATCGAGATTTGTGGAAAAATCACTGATGAGTTCACCACCTGGTTTCATTAGCTGTATTTCGAATGAGTGGGTCCGCCATTCATCGCTGATACTGTTCCTGATGGCACGCTGAAACCTGGCCTGGGTTAAGGCTGTACTTCTGTTGATATCTTCTTCTGTCAGGAAAATCAGTTCCTGTTCAAGGCGGGTAAGCAGAGTGAAGAGTATATCCCGCGAATCGATAGCTTGCTCCTCAGCAAATGCGATGGCTCGTTCCGATAATTCCCTGTCCATCCTCGCACTCGATGAATTCAGTATCACCACATATACGGTTGTGGAGGCCAGCAACACCCCAATCATTAGCTTTCTAAAACCAGACATCTGGGTAAAATGGCCAGTATATTTATGGATGGAATGGATCAGGCCCAGGAGAATTAAAAAAAGAACTCCGCTGAGAATGAAAGTCCAGCCAAAGAGAGGTTGTTCAATAAGAAACAGGTCAGACAAAAAGAAGAAAAGAAGAAAGCTAAATAGTGAGCTTATCACAATAATCGCGGACTTGTCTTCTTCCAGCTTGTAAAGTGCGTAACCAGATGATACAATGATTGTTGTGACTGCGGTGAAGAAAATGGCGGATGAAATGTAAAAGAAAAAAGATGCCTGGTCAGGAGCAAGCTCAAGATCAAGCAGCGGTATGTTTCCAGAGATCAGTGTTTGAGTTGTGGCAGTTAAAAAGAAAATCAGCAGCCAAACAGATGCAGCGCCAAATAGAATAGACAGCAATAGTGTTCGATAAATATCATCACTACCCCTCTTCAGCTGTCTGAACCTAAAGAAATTGTAGAGTATGACGGAAATCAGAATCAGGAAAAGTGAATGAATCAGATAGCCTGTTAAACCCAAAATGGTCGCGTAGCCGTACTGGGGCAATAAACTGTAAAGTACCGTGCTCCAATAGTCAACAATACCGCTTCGAAACATCAGATACCAAAAAATGGATGCAACTGTTATCTGCGTAAAGTGAATCCACGGATGAAGACGTGAACTGCTCCATATGGTAATGAGGATGAAGGCAATGATAAAAAGAGCAAGCTGCAGATAGGTGCGATGTATCGCATCGAGCTCCTCGTTCATTTCAACGAATAGTGTTTTATCATCGGGGGTCGCAAAAACAACGCCAACGGAGTCAGAAAAACCGGTACTCAGTTTTTTGTAAACTGCATTTTCAGGAAGTGTATCGAAAAAAGTAAACGTAACCGGATACATTCCGCTCAGAGAGGGATCGTTCGAAAGTCTGTACGTTAGCTGATCGGCAAATGGCAAGTTGCTGGTGAGCTCGAGCTTTCTGGCAGTGAGCAGAAAATGTTGCTCATCATCGATTTCGAAAGCCCTTTGACCAAAAAAATAAGTAACATTGTTTCTCTTTAACAGGTTAACCCTGACGGATTCCTGTTCCCCAACTACGGGAACAGGAACGGGAGATAAGCTGTATCCGTACCAGACTTTTCGCTGGCCGCCGCCATGCAGCGAGGCTGCCCAAAAATCATTGGTCCGAAAAAGATTGTGAATGTGATTTCGATTTTGAAAAGAGAGCGGGAGTGTATGAATTTGATCAAAAAGAGAGTCTGAGTCGGATACAAAGCTTTGGTATCTCTGTTCGAATAAATCTGTGGCAGTTTCCAGCGAAGCAGCCATATACTCATGTAAAGCTTCTTCAGTAAGTGAGTCCCGAGTCTGCCTCTCGAAAATAGCATAGGCAACGGCTGCTGCCATGAGCAGAATACCGAATACAATAACCGGATATGTGACCTTGTTTCTCAAGGGAAGAAGGATTGGTAGGGTAGAGGAGAAACTGTAAATAAAGCAATTTGTTGCCTTAATCCAGTTATCGTTCAGACCATTTAAGATGGACCTTCTGAGTCGGCGATGGTTGTTATTTCAGCGTCATTCCACATTCGCTCAATGCCATAGTAGTCCCGCTTTTCCTGGCTGAAGATGTGGACCACTACGTTCACATAGTCCAGAATAATCCATCTCCTGGCATCGAGGCCTTCCTGCTTCCAGGCATTCTCTCCTATCTCTTCTTTTACTTTTTCCATCACACTATTGGCAAGTGCTCGAATCTGTGTTTCAGATGTACCATGGCATACCACAAAATAGTCGGCAAGCGTGGTTAACTTGCTCACATTCATTAACACAATATCTTTTCCCTTTTTTTCGAGCAATCCTTCAGTGATTGCGTTGATCAGTTTTTCTGAATCCACATTTTTATTGGGAGATGCGGAAGAGAACTGGCTCTTTACTTGTTCTGTAAGTTTTGGCATAGGCAGTAGTTTAAAGATTTAATGATTCAAAATCGGCTCCGATTACGAGGGTTACGTCAAGGTAGAAATCGGGAGATTCTTCCCTGAGAATGAATTGTTCCGAAATACCAATGGCCCGGGCTACTCGCCTGGCGTTTTCCATCTCACCATTGCGTGAGATAACCATTGAGTTAT
>PWWL01000360.1 GCA_003561515.1 Balneolaceae bacterium | reverse complement strand
TATGCCATGATTTTCCTCTTCCTGTTTACAATTGGAGGCTTTACCGGAATTATGCTTGGAGCCCTTGCCGTCGACATCCACCTGCACGATACCTACTATGTAGTTGCTCACTTTCACTATGTGATGATGGGCGGTATGGTGATGGCGTTTCTTGCAGGCCTGCACTACTGGTGGCCAAAAATGTTTGGTAAGATGTACAGCGAGTATTGGGCCAAGATTACGGCCGCAATTCTGTTCGTAGGCTTCAACATGACGTTCCTCCCGCAGTTCGTGATGGGATCTCAGGGTATGCCGAGAAGGTACTTCAACTACATCGACCAGTTCCAGGGCTTCCATCAGTTCTCTACCTATGGGTCGTACGTTATCGGTGTAGCGTTTGTGATGATGTTTATCTACCTGATGCACTCCCTGCTTAGAGGAGAGCGCGCAAAGGCCAACCCATGGGGAAGCCGTGCTCTCGAATGGCAGGTATCTTCACCGGCACCACTTCACAACTTCGATCATACCCCGGTTATCATTAACGGGCCTTACGACTACCATAAACCGATGTCGGAGTTCCAGCTTGGTATTGCCGGCTCACACCACAACGGACACGGCCACCATCATGATGAAGCCGCAAGCGTTGCCGAAACTAAACAAGAAAAAGCGTAACATTCTAACTACCAATCATGGCTGAAACTTCTGCTTCAACAGAGCAACGGACAGACCACATTCAGCACCACTTTGTGGACAGCGACCAGCAGTTCGAATCGTCCAAATTGGGAATGTGGATCTTTCTGGTTACAGAAATCCTTTTCTTCGGGGGGCTGTTTGCCGCTTACATTGTATACAGATCCTGGTATCCCGAACTCTATCTGGAGGCTTCTACCGAACTGAACGCTTTTTGGGGAACAGTGAATACTGCGGTTCTTATCGGGAGTTCGCTTACCGTTGCAATGGCCATTCGCTCGGCACAGCTGAACCAGATCAAAGGTCTGATTTACAACCTCTACATCACCATTTTCCTTGCCTGTGTGTTTATGGTGATCAAATATTTCGAGTACGCTGAAAAACTTGAAAAAGGTATTGCGCCGGGCCGTCACTACTCCTACGAGGGAATTGCCCACGAAAAGGCAAATATCTTCTTCAGCATCTACTACATGATGACGGGACTGCACGGTATCCACGTAATTGTGGGAATTGGCCTTATGATCTGGCTTGTCATCAAAGCCAAGAAGAAAGTATTCCACAGCGGGTATTACACCCCTGTCGAGATCACCGGCCTCTACTGGCACCTTGTTGACGTGATCTGGATTTTCCTCTTTCCGTTACTCTATCTGATCGACTAACCGAAAATTTTTCTTAGCACCATGAGTGGACATCATATATCATCGGCAAAGTTTTTATGGGGAGTAGCCATCTCGCTCTTCTTCCTAACATTTATTACCGTAGCGGTCACCTGGATACAAATACCGGGCCCATGGAACGTAGTTGTTGCCGTGGCCATCGCGGTAGTAAAATCATTGATTGTGGCAGCGTTTTTCATGAACCTTTGGTGGGACAGTAAATTTAACGTGCTCCTGTTTATCATGTCGGTGGTTTTCTTTTTACTACTGATTGGAATCACACTGCTTGATACCCTTTTCAGGGTTGACCCGGTTCCAAGCTTCTGACATCAGTCCTAACTTTTTCAAAAGCCGGTTTCATACGAACCCGGCTTTTTTTATATACACATTGAGAAATCAACCTTAAAAATTTTGAAAGCCTCAATTCAAATTACATATGAGCAGTCTTACTCTTGGCAACTTTGAACTCACGGCGATCGAAACCGGCCGCTTCATGCTAGATGGCGGCGCCATGTTCGGTGTGGTGCCAAAAACACTCTGGAGCCGGTACATTTCTGCCGACGAAAAAAACCGCATCCCTATGGCCATGCGCTGCCTGCTTATCAGGTCGAAAGCCACAGGCAGGCTCTACCTCGTGGATAACGGCAGCGGCCATAAATTTCCTCCCAAAATGGAGAAGATCTATTCACTCGACTATGATCACAGTGATCTGATTTCGTCCCTCGAAAAAGCTGAAGTTGCACCGGGTGATATCACCGATATGGTGTTCTCACACCTCCACTTCGACCACTGCGGAGGAACCAGCGTGTACGATAAGAATGAGAACCTGAAAGAGGTATTTCCAAATGCCGCCTATCACGTAAACCGCCGGCACTGGGCTACGGCCAACAATCCGAATGCGCGTGAAAAAGCGAGTTTCTTTCCGGAAAACATTCAACCCATTGCCGACAGCGGCAGGCTGAATCTCGTTAACGATCACCATACGTTTGAAGAGGGATTTACCACCCTGCCGATGAGCGGTCATACCGAAGGCCAGCAGCTACCGGTGCTGAGCGGCGAATCGAAGACCATTGTTTTCGCCGCCGACTTGATACCCACACACGCTCACGTCCCTCTTCCGTGGGTGATGGGATACGATATGACGCCAGTGCAAACGCTGAGCGAAAAAGAGGCGTTTCTCGAAAAAGCCGCCAATAATGGCTGGTACCTCTTTCTTGAGCATGATGCTCATCATGAGGTTATCACGGTGAAAAAGTTGAACAGCAAATTCGAAATGGACCGCTCGATAAAATTAACCGATATCTCATAAACCCGGCCTGCGTGCGTTACACTGCTGAACATAGACCGGCACTGCCCGGTAATTGAGTTTAAGGAATGAATCAACCCGAAAAAAAACCTGGAACTGCCCGAATCGGCGATATTGTATCACTGATTGAAAGACTCTATTCGGGATACAATAGGAAAGTGCACCTTGCTTCCTGGTTTACTTTTTTTGGGATACTATTTGCAGGTACGGCTCTTTTGGTGTTTGTAGAGAGCGGGTACTACCTTTCACCCGAGGTGAAAAGTTCAGTTCTTTTTTCGCTCCTTTTTATTGCGGGAGCTGCCGCGTTTCTGCTAAACAGAAAATCGGGGCGTATCTCGTTTCGTGAATTTTATTCCGGCCTTTTTCAGAAAACCGGTGACAAGGAAATTTACAGTGCCGTTGAGCTTCATCTCAATCCCGATCAGCAACATTCGAAGTTCTACAGGGCAGCCATTGAATCTAATCTCCGAAATGCCCGGCCCGATTCCTTGAAAGAGGAAGGCAAATCATGGATTTCTCAAAGTTTTACTCACCGCGCGTTTCTGTCCTCATCGGCCGTTCTGGTTCTCGGACTGGCGCTATTTTCCTACACCATCCTCACATCAGCAGATGATACCCGCAGAGCACTCACGTTCTGGGAGACCTTCGAGCAGCCAAATCCGTGGGATTTTTCGATTGCACCCGGCGATACCACGATAGAGCACGGATCGGCGCTGAGTGCATCCATACAGTTCGATGGCGGAAACCTGCCGCAACAGGTCTTTTTTATGTTCAGAACAGATGTTGAAGAAGAGTACAGAGAGAGGCCCATGAGACCTGTTGAACAGGGATCATCCACATTTATTGCAGATGACATTGAACTTACCAGCGACATCACCTACCGCATGGAGATGGATAAATTCCGCAGCGACGCTTACCGGGTACAGGTTCGCCTTCAGCCGCGCTTCGAGGAACTGATTGCCACTGTGACCCCTCCCTCCTATACCGGACTGAACCAGAGCCGTTCTGAGTATCCGTTTTCAGGCATTTCACTATATCCCGGTTCAACCCTGAAGCTTGAAGGGAAAACCAACAAATCGCTGCAGCGGGCCACGGTTAACATCAGCGGCCAAACTTCAGAGCTGCAACATGCTGAGCAAGATGACGAAGGTAAATCGAACAGGCAATTTTCGTTTTCTTACTCACCCGAATCAACCGACACCCTCACCTTCTCCCTGCTTGATGATGAAGGCCTTAGAAACCGAAATCCGTTCCGTACAGTTATTAACCTGCGAGAAGATCAACATCCAGTAGTAACCATCCAGGAACCTACCGGAACCGTTCTGAAGACGGATCCTGGTAATCTGATGGTTTTCTACCAGGCAACGGATGATTTTGGCCTCACCAGGGCAAGGCTTTACTGGGAGCACCAAAGAGCTTTTGTTGACGAGCCTTCGACGGGCACCAAAGATTTAGAACGCCCAAGGAACGGACGCACAGAATCGTTTAGCTGGGATCTCAGAAATCTTGAAATGAGGCCCCGCGATGAGGTGCGATTCCGGATAAGGGTTTGGGACAATGATGAGGTGAGCGGGTACAAATGGGGCGAATCCCAGACGGTTATCATACAGGTTCCCTCCCTGGCCGACTACTTCGAGGATCTCGACAGCCGTGAACGCGATGTACAGGGCGAACTCGACAATATCTCAGATAACTTCCGCGACATGGAACGCGAGTATGAGGAATTCCTCGAACGGCTGCGGCAAAATCCCGAGGGTGGGTTCGAGGAACAGCAGATTATGGAAGAGATTCGAGAACAGCAGGACCAGATCGATGAAGCAGTTCAGCGGTTGAACGAAAAGTTTGAGGAGCTCCGGTCTGAAATGCAGGGAAATGACAGGGTATCGGAAGAAACACAGCGTGCCTACCGTGAATTGCAGCAGCTGATGCAGGAGCTGGATGACCCGGCCCTTAGAGAAGCTATGGAGCAGCTGCAAAAAGCCCTCGAAAATATGTCGCCCCAGGAAATTGAGCGAGCGCTGGAGAATATGGATTTCAACGAAAATCTCTATCGTGAACGACTCGAACGCACTGTAGAACTCTTTAAGCTGCTTAAAATGAACAGCGATCTCGATAAGTTTGCGAGACAGTTCGAGGATCTTGCAGAACGAACCGCTCCGCTCGAAGATCAAAACCTGAAACAGCTTCAGGATGAGCTCGAAACAGTGAAAGACGACGCGGAAAGTCTGGGGCGCCAGCTTGACGAACTTGACAGTAATCCTCCCCGTAGATCCGAAGAGATGCTGAGGCAGCTCAGGGAAAGTGCCCAGACTGAACTCGATCGCATCAGGGATGAACTGGATCAATTACAGCGCGATGTTTCGGGCGACCAGGGTGAGAGTGGCGACGGTGACGGTGATGGTGAACCGGGCGAGGATTATGGTACCCAGTCCGAGCAGCTTCAGCGACAGCAGGAACAAATCAGTCAGCAATTCAATCAGCAGGCCGAGAATTTCCGGTCTTCTATTCAGCAGATGAGCGGACAACAGCTTAATGTGAATATTCTGGCTCTGCAGCGATCGCTCTACACTCTTCTCGATCTTTCCGACATGCAGGAATACATTACTC
>PWWL01000116.1 GCA_003561515.1 Balneolaceae bacterium | reverse complement strand
TTCTCGAGCTTCTTACAGGGTCCGTTTCTTCAGGCCGCTGGAAGCAGGGCGATTCGCCATCGGTTCATCTTATGAAAAATCAGGGGCGATCCGGGAAATCAGCAAAAGAACCCGGCCCGGAATCCATCGCGCAAAACCGCTCAACCACCGTTGATAAACTCCGCCGCATGCTAAGCGGTGATCTGGGTGTAATTCTGCAAACTGTGCTTAAGACTGATCCCTCAGAGCGGTACAGGTCGGCTGCACTGTTGATGAACGATATTGGGAATTACCTGTTAAATCAGCCGATTACCGCACGTCCCGACTCTGCTGTTTACAGGGTTCAAAAGTTTATACAAAGGCATAAGGCGGGAGTGGCTGCAGGTTCTCTTTTTTTAATTTTGTTGATTCTTTTCGCAGGCATAACCGCGGTTCAGCAGGCACAGACACAAGCTGCATTGTTGGTTGCCGAGTTTGAGCGTGATACAGCTGAAGAAGTTTCATTATTTCTTGAAAGTCTGCTTGCAGCGCCAAATCCTATGGCATCCAACCCCGACCGGGCCGACACCATGAGGGTAAGCCAGCTGTTGGAACGGGCTGAACATCGAATCTATTCGGAATTTGAGGCCAACCCGGAAATCCGGTCAAGAATGCTTGTAGTTCTGGGACGAAGTTACCGGGGCCTTGGCGATACGGAAAGAGCAACCGAACTGTTTGAAAGTGCGCTTGATATTCACAGAACATCCGGAATCCGGAACGATGAAGATAAGGCGAAGGCTCTGTCGATGCTTGCAGCCGCTTATATGGATATGGGAAATAATGGAGAAGCTGAAGAGCTTTTGCGGGAAGCACAAGGATTGTATGGAAACATCTATAGCGGAGATCACCAGAGTGTGGCTTCAAATCTCAGTAACATCGCTTCATCCCTGCAAAATCAGGGTAAATTTGACGAGGCACGGCAATTTTATGATGAAGCACTGGCCATGATGCAGCGTATGCAAATTCCGGACTCGCTGCTGTATGCGAATCTGCTGAATGCCAACACAGCTCTGGCCTACCGATTAAATGATTTCGATGCCGCCATTTCTCTGACCAGGGAGAGCCTCTCGATTAACCGTGCGCTGCTTGGCGGAACACATCCCAGGATTGGCCGTGAGCTGAACAATCTTGCATTTTTGCTTGACAGAAGCGGGAATACGGAAGAGGCTATTCCGGTGTATCGTGAAGCGCTCGGGTTAAATCAAACCCTGCTTGATGAAGGGCACCCGTTTGTTATTGGCTCGATGGGAAACCTTGCTTTCGCGCTGTCAAAAAACGGGGAAACTGCCGAAGCAGAAGAGCTTTTTAGCCGGGCATTCGAACTGCACAGTTCAAGCGGGGCAGGAGATAACCCTGAACTTTCCGTCATGCTGGCCAACTATGCATTGATGCTGACAAACCTTGAGCGTTATGAAGAGGCTGAACAATTGTACCGCCATGCACTTGAAATCGATAAACGGCTTTTTGGCGATTCGCACTTCAGAACAGGAATTGTTATGGGGAGAATTGGCGGTGTTTTATGCAGATTGCGCCGCTACGATGAGGGAATGAAACACCTTGATGATGCCCTTCTTGTGCTTCGCGGACATTTTCAGGACGATCACCCAAGAGTAGCTGACGTAAATAATGCCCGGCAGCTATGCCGGGAGCCGGCCCCATACGATCAGATTTAGAAAAAATTCTTTCATCCAAATCCCGATAGCTGCTTCCAGGTTTGCATAAACCGTTTTCATGCCGTTAATTCTGAAAACTGTAAACAAACCAGAGCTTGTCATGTATCGATCATTATCCCTTCTGTTTTGCTTCTTGTTCTCCTTGTTACTCTCAACTTCTGTTGCCGCACAGTCCGGCTCCGATTTCAATTGGACCGAATACATCGACCGTCAATCGGATGAACTCTACGAAAAAGTGGTGGAGTGGCGGCGTCATTTTCACCAGTACCCGGAGCTGTCGAACCGGGAGTTTGAAACCGCAAAGGTGATTGAAGCACACCTGCGTGATCTGGGCCTTGAGGTTCAGACCGGAATTGCACATACGGGCGTTGTTGGAATCCTGGAAGGAGGCAAGCCCGGTCCTGTTGTGGGGCTGCGGGCCGATATGGACGCCCTGCCGGTTCGCGAGCGGGTTGACCTTCCGTTTGCATCACGCGTGGAAGCGGAATACCTGGGAGAGATTGTGCCGGTTATGCACGCCTGCGGCCACGATACCCACATGGCCATATTGATGGGCGTAGCGGAGATGCTCACAAACGTGAAGGATGAAATTCCCGGAACCGTCAAGTTTATCTTTCAGCCGGCTGAAGAGGGAACACCGCCCGGCGAGGATGGCGGCGCCGAGATGATGGTGGAAGAAGGAGTTCTGAAAGATCCCGATGTGGAGGTCATTTTTGGGCTGCACATAGGGTCACAGCTTCCAATCGGCCATATCAATTATCGGCCCGGCGGCATTATGGCGGCATCCAACCGCTTTTCGATTGAGGTGAAGGGAGTTCAGACTCACGGTGCCCGACCGTGGGGCGGGGTGGACCCGATTGTGGCCTCGGCACAGATCATCAATAACCTGCAGTCGATCGTCAGCCGTCAGACCGAACTGACCAAAGAAGCTGCCGTCATCACCGTTGGAATTATCAGGGCAGGTGTCAGAAACAACATCATTCCGGAGGATGCCTACATGGAGGGCACCATTCGTACGCTTGATACGGACATGCAGGAAAGGCTTTTCGAGCAGATGCATCGCACGGTGGAGTATACAGCCAAAAGTTTCGGCGCAGAGGCAACACTGACGATCTACGACGGTTACCCGGTTACCTATAATGACCCGGAGCTGACGGCCATGATGGCGCCTACGCTCGAAAAAGTGGCCGGACCCGAAAACACGCACGTTGTTAACGCCATCACCGGGGCGGAGGATTTCTCCTTCTTCCAGCGTGAAATTCCCGGACTCTATTTCTTCATCGGCGGTATGCCGGCTGAGATGAATCCCGCCGACGCCGCTCCGCACCACACGCCCGATTTCTACATCGAGGAAGAAGGGATGAAAACCGGCCTCCGCGCGATGGCCAATCTGGCGATTGATTATATGTTGATGGATTGAAAATGTATACGAGGAGTTGTCTCTGCCAAAGGCATCCCTGTGGGGCGTGCGGGCTCCGCGCTTGGTCGACATGACAACGATCCGGTGCGAGAATCGGCGGCGCATTACGATTTCAACAATAACTCACCTTCATCCCACGCCGCTATCACCCATCCAGCTTACGCGGTACAGACCGTAGATTGGTTCAGTTTGAGATCTCTATGTGCCGCGCTGTTATTAGCGCCCGCTGTCATGTCGACTAAGCGAGCAAGGCGAGCGCATGGAGACATCTCCAGATTGATTATTGTTGATTTGCCAACAGACGAACCAAAAGAATGATGAACCGCAGAACTGAATAACCGAATAATTACGAAGTGGGATACTTCGACATTTATCAGTTAATCGGTTCTGCTGTTCTTCTGTTTCCCCACAGGTTCTGCTGTTCTGCGGTTTTTAAGCATCCCTTTGCACTATTACTACGAATTTAGTATATAGTGCGATGCGCCACATCACATGTATATCCATAGCGTTATTATTTTTCCTGATAGCGGGCTCTCATGCTGTGGCTCAAACCGTTCTGAAGGGGAACGTGCTGAGCGCAGATGGTACGCCGATAACCAAAGCACAAATCTCTGCCGCTATACCGGGCGTTCAGGATATTTTTGCTGAAAGGGAGATCAGGGTTGATGTTGAGGATGACGGCTTATATCAGTTGCGTTTCGATCAGCCGGGAATCTATACGCTGAGGGTTCGGGGTGTTTTTCATGGTACACTAAATATCCCTCTGCTGGTTTTTGATCAGGCTGAGATGGTGATGAACATCCTGATGCTCCCCAAAGTTTTTAACGACGGAAGGTACTTTCAAAACCGCGACTATCTGGAATGGATCCGGGTTACAGGAAATTTCAATGACTACGATTTTCACACAGGAAAGCAGTTCAGCTTAAATAACGATGGCTCCATTACGGCGATGGTTCCGGTTACCTCCGATACGATGCGTATTCAGGTGAGAGGGCTCAATTACGGGCAAGGGGCCTCTGCAATTCCACCGGCCGACCGCTATGAGCTGCTTCCAGACAATACGTTCGTATCTGTGATTTACAACAATCTTCCGGCCGATTCACTCGAAATCCGGTATGTGCCTGAAGAAACCATTCCTTACCGGAGGATATTGCCGGGTAGTATGAGAGGAAACAGTCCGGTGATAAGCGGGTTCCTTACGTTCAGAAATGACACCGACAGGTATTGGGTTGAACCGCTTTCAACCATGCAGACTCACATGGTTCAGTTCAGGGTTGTAGATTACAGCTTTTCAGAAGGGATACCGCCGCTCGACCAATATGCATTTCAGGACAGCGGGCCCGTGTCATTATTTGGTATGGACTGGAACGGTTCTATGAAACAAATCAAAGATGCCCTGGAAAACTCATCGCTGCACCAACAGCAGGTGAATTTGTTGCTTATGGCATATGCAGGGGTAGTGCATCGGGCATATATGAACAGGGATTACTTGCGGAGATTTGGATCAAGCCGGGATCCTGCAGAGGTTAAATATGATCCGGATATTTTAGACCGGATCCCCGATGAAATAACCCCTGGTCATACAATTTGGTCAAGAAACGTACTATTGCCCAATTTTTTACTTGAACAACACAAATACAGTGAGCGCTGGACAACCTACTTTACCGAGCTTGTGCGCCATCACAACAGCAGTGACCTGGCGGCGCGGCTTTCTCACTCTATCATGGAAGGAACGGCCGAACATTACGACACCGCTGAGCAGATGCCGGTGTACGGGGCCATTCAGGATCGCTTTGGCGAAGGCAGGGTGTTAAGGCGTGCTACGGAAATTTTTGAACAGGTGAAGAATCATTAAGCGGTGAAGCGGCGGAACCTGAAGAATGCTGAACAGCATAACCTGTTGGAAACAGCAGAACTGCAGAACCGATGAACTGATTAATTAACCTGAGTTCGAGATAAAATCTTTGAATTTGGCAGAAAAAAAGTCCCCTCCTTTTCAAGGAGGGGATTTAGGGGTGGTTGAAACAGGCCAATGAGCTAATTTCTCAACTTGAGTCTTGCTCAAAGAGTCGTAACCACCCCCGGCCCCTCCTTACGAAGGAGGGGAGACGCATTTTCCAAATTCTT
>PWWL01000107.1 GCA_003561515.1 Balneolaceae bacterium | reverse complement strand
CATCCTCCAGCGTGGTGAGGCCACAGATTTTTACTTTGGTTCGATTGTCAGGTTCTGCAAACATGTGGTTTTATGTAATTCAGATTTAAACACTTGTGTTGGGATTCAGAAGTCCCCTCTCAAGAGGGGACTTTTTTTCTGCCCCTCAATTTCAATTCCTCAAACTCCTCCAAAAACACTTTCAAAGATCCGCCCACATCCGGCTGACGCATAAAATGCTCGCCTATCAGAGCCGAGTGAATTCCGTTTTCGTACAGCACAATCATATCCTCCGATTTGTGGATGCCGCTTTCGGAGACGCGAATAACGCCTTCCGGTGCTTTCTGAAGCAGATCCACACCACGATGCAGGTCTACCTCAAACGTGGAAAGATTGCGGTTGTTTACACCTACAATCTCGATTTCATCCCAGTTCAGGGATTCGATCTCCTCCTTGTGGTAGCATTCCACGAGAGCCTGCAAGCCAAATTCCTTTGTGGCAGCTAGCAGCTCAGATAGCTGGCTTCCTTCGCAAATTGTGGCAATCAGCAGCACGGCATCCGCTCCGAACGCCCGTGCTTCTTTCACCTGGTATGGATTAATCAGGAAATCTTTCCGCAAAAGCGGCACGGGGCTGATCTTCGATACAGACGCCAAATAATCCAGTGATCCCTTAAAAAACGGTTCATCTGTCAGTACCGATATTGCCAAGGCTCCATTTTCGAAATAGGCCTCCGCAATTTTCAGCGGATCAAAATCTTCCCGAATAATTCCCTTGGAGGGCGAAGCCTTTTTTACCTCCGCAATCACCGAAACAGTGCCTGCTTTATCCAGTGCCTCCGAAAACGATTTTCGCTCCCGCTCAAATCCTTCAAACGATTCCAGGTCCCGCAGCGAAACCTTCCGCTTCCGTTTCGCAAGGTCTTCTTTTGTCTGTTCGGTTATTTTCCTGAGTATACTCATAAGTTTTCTAATGACTCTTAAAGTCCCCTACTTTCCAAGGAGGGGATTTAGGGGTGGTTGAATCAAGGAGTAGAATTATGAACTAACCACCCCGGATCCTCCTTACAAAGGATGGGAGAATTCTTTATAAAATTAAGTTGATACTAGTTACCACTGACTTTCCTCGATTCCTCCACAAACAAATCCAGCTTCCTCTTTGCTTCGCTGCTATCGAGACTTTTCGCAGCCATTATTTTCGCGTCCTCGAGTGAATCGGCAGCACCCGATGCACGGATCGCAAAAGCTGCATTCATCTCAACGACGTTGCGCTGGGCTTCCGTGGAGCTTCCATCAAAAATGCTGCGGATAATAGCCGCATTGGTTTTTGTATCGCCACCCAGCAGCTCTTCCGGATCCACCCACTCATACCCAAGCGATTTGGGATCGAATGTGATTGCCCCTCGAGAGAGATGCGACTGAAGTTCAAAAATTGCACTTTGTGAAGAAAGGCTCACCTCGTCCAATCCGTCATGAGCGCTTACTGTAAAAGCACTTTCCGTTTCCAGGTTGCCTAGAATCTGGATCATTGTTCCTGCCGCCTCTTTGCTGAAAACTCCGATCAACTGGTTTTTAACACCGGCCGGATTCAGAAGCGGGCCCAGCATATTGAAAAAGGTCCGGATTTTGAGAGCTCTTCTGGCCGGCATAACATATTTTAGTGCAGGATGAAAATTGGGAGCAAACATAAAAACCATCCCGGTTTCATTGAAGAGTGCTTCCGACTGTTTTTTATCCAGGTTTGCCACGGCACCGAGCTCTTCAAGCACATCAAAACTCCCGCTTTTGCTCGACACTGACCGGTTGCCATGCTTGAGCACCGGAACACCTGCACCGGCCACAACAAACATGGCCGCCGTTGAGATGTTGAAAGTACCCGACTTATCGCCGCCGGTTCCGCACAGGTCTACAGCACCTTTCGTATCAACCTCAACCTGAATTGCGGCCTTGCGCATCTCCTTTACAAAGCCGGTGAGCTCCTGCGTGGTTTCGCCCTTCGATCGCATGCCCATTAAAAATGCAGCTACTTCCTCGCTCGAAACCTTTCCCTCAAGTATTAGCCGCATCGCATGGGAAGCTTGCTCTTCATCGAGGTTTTCACTTTTAGAAATAATCTCTAGATATTCAGTAAACGATTGACTCACAGTTTTTTATTTAATTTTTACTGGATTTTGTTTTTGCACTAACCAGTTTCTGACGATCTTTGGCCCTTGAACCGTCAGGATGCTTTCAGGGTGAAACTGGATCCCTTCAATTGGGTACTCGCGATGGCGTACTCCCATAATCACTCCATCTTTGGTGCGGGCCGAAATTTCTAGCTGGTCTTCCGGAACCGAAACGGGTTCCAATGCAAGAGAGTGATATCGTGTTGCCACGAATCCATCTTCAACGCCATCATACACCGTTTTGCCATCATGGTATATATCCGAGGTTTTCCCGTGCATCAGGCTGGGAGCGTGTACTACCCTGGCCCCGAACACTTGACCGATAGCCTGATGACCCAGACAAACACCCATAAGAGGAATTTCAGGGCCTAACTCCCGAATTACCTGCTCCGTAATACCCGCATCTTCCGGCCTGCCCGGTCCGGGTGAAATCAGAATTTTATCCGGATTCAGTTCCCTGATTTCCTCCACTGAAATGGCATCATTCCGTACCACTTTATAATCCTCCGTTACCCCAGCCACAATGTGCACCAGGTTGTAGGTGAAAGAGTCGTAGTTGTCGATGATTAGTATCATAGTTTAATAAGGTATCTCACTAAAAAGTCCCCTCCTTTTCAAGGAGGGGATTTAGGGGTGGTTGGTTAATGCTCATTATTTTAATTCAAAATCAGTTACTTCAACAAAGCTCCGTTAAACCACCCCCGGCCCCTCCTTGGAAAGGAGGGGAGTATTCTTGCTATCATAAAATTCAGTGTCAATAATCAAAACTCCTATACAACCCCGCCGCCTCACGAATGGGCTCCATAACCGTTTCAGCGCGTTCACGGGCTTTTTTTCCGCCTTCGCGGAGAACATCATGCACGTAATCAGGGTTCTTTACCAGTTCTTTTCGCCTTTCGCGGGCTTCTGCAAAATAACCTTCGATCAGGCCCAGTAATTCCTTTTTGGCATGGCCATATCCGTACCCGCCTGCCCGGTATTTATCTGCAATGTCCTTACGGGTTTCTTCATCGGCAAAGAGCTTGATCAGCGCAAAAACATTGCAGTTATCGGGGTCTTTAGGATCTTCCAGTGCGGTAGAGTCGGTCTGGATCGACATTACCCGCTTTTTCAGAGCCTTGCCCTCATCAAAGATGTTGATAGTGTTGTCGTACGACTTGCTCATCTTCCGACCGTCAATACCCGGAACCGTAGCCACGCTTTTTACAATAAACTCCTCGGGGATAATCAGCAGCTCCTTATCATAGGCCCGGTTCAGTTTACCTGCCAGGTCGCGGGAGATTTCGATGTTCTGCTTTTGATCCTCACCCACCGGCACAAGGTGCGAATGATAAATCAGAATGTCGGCGGCCTGCAGTATCGGATAGGTAAACAGTCCTATATTTGGACTCAGTCCGTTCGCTACTTTATCTTTGTATGCCACTCCCTTTTCCATCAGCGATACCGGAGTGAGACAGCCCAGAATCCATGCCAGCTCGGTGGTCTGCGGCACATCACTTTGGGCAAAGAAGGTGCACTTGTTCGGATCAAGACCAAGTGCCAGGTAATCCAATACCACATCCATTGTGTATTCTTCAAGCAGCCCGCCATCGTTCACCGAAGTAAGCGAATGGTAATTGGCCAGAAAATAGAAAGCATCCCCCTCCTCCTGCATCTGGATATGCTGACGCATTGCTCCAAAGTAGTTGCCGATATGCAGCTTTCCCGATGGCTGAATTCCGGAGAGGATTGTTTTTTGCTTTGTCATTTTATGAGTATTGAGTATCGAGTATCAAGTATTGAGACGGATTGTCTTGATACTTGATACTCGATACTGTTATCTATTTAGTTATTTTTAGTGCCACACTCAGCGCCTCAACAAGGGCACCGGCTTTGTTTTTAGTTTCGTCGAACTCTTTGGCGGGATCGCTGTCGGCAACGATGCCTGCCCCGGCCTGGATGTATACCGAATCACCCGTAACCACCATAGTTCGGATAGCGATACAGGTATCCATATTGCCGGAAAAATCGAAATAGCCAACCGCTCCGGCATAAGGGCCGCGTTTGGTCGTCTCCAGCTCATCAATAATTTCCATTGCCCTGATTTTTGGGGCGCCGCTTACCGTGCCGGCCGGAAAACACTGCATAAGCGCATCCACGGACGTTTTACCTGGAGTGATCTCTCCCACCACATCCGAGACGATGTGCATCACGTGCGAGAACCTTTCTATTGACTGGTTTCTCTCCAGGTGAACCGTGCCCGAATTGCAGACGCGGGAAAGGTCGTTCCTGCCGAGGTCTACCAGCATGATGTGCTCTGCGATTTCCTTGGGATCATTCTTCAAATCCTCTTCAAGTGCCAGGTCTTCTTCGTGGGTGGCGCCGCGCGGACGCGTTCCGGCAATCGGCAACAGGCGAACCTCTTCATCGGTTACCCGAACCAGCACTTCGGGCGATGACCCCACCAGCGCAAAATCGTCAAAGTCAAGAAAGAAGAGATACGGCGAAGGATTCACCATCCTAAGTGCGCGATAGAGCGTAAAACGATCGCCTTTAAATGGCACCTCGAATCGCTGCGAAAGAACCACCTGGAATATGTCTCCTTCATAGATGTATTCCTTAGACCGCTTTACCATTTCATGAAAGCGGATCTCTTCAACGTTGCTTTTCAGCTGGGACGCATCTAGCTGAAATGAACCTGTTACAGGGAGAGGCCTTCCGGCTTTCTTCTCCATTTCATTCAGTGCTTCTGTTGCACCATCATACAGCTCAGTCAGGTCATCCCCTTCTTTGATAAAAACCGTTTTCATCAGCACAATTTGCTGCTTCACGTGGTCGAAAGCATATACCTCATCGTAAAAGCACCATATTGCCTCGGGCAGGGAAAGATCATCAGCAGGAACATCCGGGAGACGTTCAACCTGGCGCACCGTGTCGTAAGAAGAGAAACCGACCGCTCCTCCTGTGAGCCGCGGAAGTTCCGGCAGCTTGGGTTCAGAATGCACTGTGGTTAGACGGTTCAGCGCCTCAAAGTACGTTTCATCGAGTTCACGGAGTGCCCCCGAATTGTCTGACAGCAGTGTTTTGTCGCCGTCAAATTTCAGCGTCTGGTAGGGATTACAGCCGAGAAAGGAATATCTGGCAAGATGCTCTCCTCCTTCCACCGATTCGAGAAGAAATGGATTTTTTGATCCTTCACGGATGGAGAGAAACAGCGATACGGGCGTCAATACATCTGCAAGCATACGGCGCGAAACGGGTACAGCCGTGTAGCTGTTTGCCATCTGCTCAAATTGTTCAAAAGTCATAGCTCCATAAAATAAAAAAACCCACTCCAGAAAACTGCAGTGGGTTTTAAAAATCTTTGGTAAACGTATTTACATCATAGTGATTCCACTGCCGAATATGTTGGGCCGGGCCACCACCAGTTTGTATGTGCGTTTGCTTTAGTCATTACGGGCATGAAGCTATTGCATCGTCAACTCAAATGCAATGGAAATTTTTATTAATTCCTGCGGCATTAGACCCATGGCACTCATTGAATCCACTATTTTCGAAATGTTCACACATGCTTTACAGATTTTATAGATCATGAGTGAATACCATTACCACATCTAACTTCATGATCATGAAAACTTTCCTTCTGATTACGGTTTTTTCACTCATAACACTTCACCAATCATCCTTGTCTCAAACCACAACATTTTCTGTTTCTTCGCCCTCCGGAATTCATACAGTTGAATTTGCTTTGAAAGATCAGGTTCCATTTTACACCGTACGCCGTCATGACACGGAATTGATAGCATGGTCGAGAATGGGCTTTGAACTTCAGGGAGAAGAAGATCTTTCAGAAGACTTTCGTATAGCATCTCATTCTCAGTCTGAGTTTGACGAAACATGGACGCAGTTATGGGGCGAGAAAAAGCATATCCGCAATAACTACAATGAACTTGCACTCGAGCTCGAAGAAACCGGTAAAAAAGAACGCCGGCTAAAAATTATCTTCAGAGCGTATGACGACGGTATTGGATTCAGGTACGAATTTCCGGAACAGCCGAATCTAAGAGAGTTTAAGATTCTTGATGAACTCACAGAATTCAACCTTACCGGAAACCATACCACATGGTGGATTGGTGCCTACCAGTGGAACAGGTTTGAGTATCTGACGGAGGAAACTGATCTCGCTGTTGTGGATACGGTGCACACCCCGTTCACGATGCGTACGACTGACGGCCTTTACATGAGCATCCATGAAGCGGCCCTGGTCGATTATTCAACCATGACGCTTGAGAAGACCGATGGCTATTCACTAAAGGCAAATCTGATGCCGTGGCATGACGGTATCCGCGTTCACGCAAAAGCCCCTTCCGTAACTCCTTGGAGAACAATCCAGATTGCTGACAAACCGGGTGACCTGATCACATCCTATCTGATCCTGAACCTGAACGATCCCAATAAAATTGAAGACACTTCCTGGATAGAGCCGGCAAAATATGTGGGTATCTGGTGGGAGATGCACCTGGATAAATCAACGTGGGGTCCTGGACCTAACCACGGTGCAACCACCGAAAACACAAAACGATACATCGACTTTGCCGCCGAACACGGGTTTGACCATGTTCTGGTTGAAGGCTGGAATGTTGGATGGGATGAAAACTGGTTCGAAAGCGGTGCCGTTTTCAGCTTTACCGAGCCCATGGAAGATTTTGATCTTGAGGGAATGGCCCAGTATGCTCTCGACAACGGCGTGCGATTGATGGGTCATCACGAAAATTCAGCAACGATCGAGCACTACGAGGCACAGGTTGAAGACGGCTTCAGGCTCTACCACGACCTGGGAATCAGGGCCGTAAAAACCGGATATGTGGGTCACGGACAAGAAATTTTCTGGACGGATGAAGATGGCAACAAAAACTTTGAATGGCACCACGGGCAGCATATGGTTCGCCACCATCAGTACATTGTTGAGCTGGCCGCAGAGTATAACATCATGCTTAATGTACATGAAGGCGTGAAAGATACCGGCCTTAGGCGCACCTGGCCAAACCTTATGACTCGGGAGGTTGCCCGCGGTCAGGAATATAACGCCTGGGGTGATGATGGCGGAAATCCCCCCAATCATGTGCTTTACCTGCCTTTTACCAGAAATATGGCAGGCCCCTTCGACTACACCCCGGGAATTGTTGACCTTCTCTTTGAGGATTACAGACCCGACAATCGGGTAAATCACACGCTGGCAAAAGAACTGGCACTCTATGTGGTAATTTATAGTCCGCTCCACATGGCGGCCGATCTTCCGGAGAATTATGAAAAGCACCCGGTTCCTCTGCGGTTCATCAAAGACGTTCCGGTTGACTGGTACGATACACGGGTACTGAATGCCGACATAGGTAAACTGGTAACGATTGTGAGGAAAGACAGGAACAGCCGCGACTGGTATCTTGGTAGTATCACCGATGAGCAGCCGAGAGACTTTACCGTATCACTCGATTTTCTTGATGAAGGGATCAATTATATTGCAGAAATCTACAGGGATACTGAGGATGCCCATTGGGATACTCACCCTTATGGCTATGAGCGGGTTGAAATGGAGGTTACAAACCATGATGAGCTGCGAATTATGCTTGCTCCTGGAGGCGGTCAGGCCATTCGGTTCCGGGCAGAAAATTGAAAGAAACGGCGGTCGGTAACGCAAAACGTATACCGGCCGCCGGTTCACAATGGGGCTACTTTTTTTCCTCGGAATTCAAATCATCCAAAGCCAGGCCTTCCATCAGCGCATTGTAGTTGGAGATATCTTTCGGCAGAATGATCTTGTTCTCATCTTTACCGAGCCCTTCGAGTACTCTCAGGTATTTCTCCTTCAGCTGAAGCTGCATCGCCTCTTTGCCCTTGGGTTTTGAAAGAGCATCTGCAAGCTGTTCGATAGAAACCGCCGTGGCTTCGGCAATCGCTTCAATCTCCTTTGCCCACCCTTCGGCTTCATTGATACGCCTCTGCATTTCGGCCTCCGAAATGTTCACGATTTCCGCACGTCGTCCCTGGGCATCATTAACCCGCGAGTCGCGAACACCCTCCGACCGCGCGATCACAGCCCTGCGCTCTCGCTCGGCCGTCATCTGCTTCTCCATGGCGCGCTGCACGGTTTGTGGTGTATTGATATTTTTTATCTCGTAGCGGTGCACCTTAATTCCCCACAGGGTTTCCACTTCACTGAGAACATTTACCACTTCCATGCTCATCTTGGCACGTTCTTCAAAGGTTTCGTCAAGATCCATCTGTCCGATAACCGAGCGCGTAGTTGTCTGCGCCAGCTGAACTGAAGCGTAGCGATAGTCCGTAACACCATAGCTTGCATTCACGGGATCCATTACACTCAGATACAAAACGCCGTCCACCTCAACCTTCACGTTGTCTTTTGTAAAGCATTCCTGGGGTTCCACTTCGATGGTTTCTTCCCTCAGATCTTGCTTGTAAACCACTTTGTCGATAAACGGTATAAGAGCGTGAAAACCGGGGCCGAGTGTTTTGTGGTAGTTTCCGAGCCGCTCAACGATGTGTGCGTATTGGTTGGGTACCAAACGAATTGCCTGCAGAAACTTGTAGGTCAGATATATAGCAAAAAGTGCCAGAAGAACCTGGCTGATTGTGTTCATTGCTTCCATGATTACTCTCCTTTAGAGGTTACTTTTTTGCGCCTGCCGTCCAGGCCCCTTGTGTGATCGCTCACGGTTGCCACTCCTTCAAAAAATGTTTTCAGGTTCGCGGTTTCCACCGGCAGCACGGATACATCTGTCGATTTGATGATTTTACCGAACTGATCGATGTACTGCTCCACCAGCTTGGTTTTTACGGCAAGCTCACCGCCCGGCTTCGCAATCGCCTGAGAAACCCGCCTGATGCCGTTTGCGGTTGCCTTGGCTACAAGCTCAATTTCCTGTGCGCGTCCCTTGGCCTCGTTGATCCTGCGCTGACGCTGCGCTTCAGAAACCAATACCTGGCTTTGCTGCTCACCTTTTGATTCGTTGATGCGCGACTCCCGCATACCTTCAGACGATGTAATTTCGGCCCGCTTTTCACGCTCGGCTTCCATCTGTTTCTCCATAGTGTCCACAATTTCGTTGGACGGGCGGATATTTCGGATTTCGTATCTCAGCACCTTGATTCCCCAGGGATCGGCAGCCTTGTCAATTTCACGGACAATGTTCTCATTCATGGCATCGCGCTCTGAAAAGGTATCGTCAAGTGTGATTTTACCTATTTCACTCCGCATGGTGGTCTGAGCCAGGTTGATGGCGGCAGCCTTGTAGTTCGAAATACCGTAACTCGCCTTGTAGGAATCCATCACCTTCAGGTACGCGATACCGTCAACAGCCACCTCGATGTTGTCTTTTGTGATACAGGTCTGGCTGGGTACATCAATCACCTGCTCGCGCATCTCCTGGCGATAGGCCGCCCGATCAACAAAGGGAATCATGAAATGAAAGCCCGGCTTCAGTGTTTTTTTGTATTTTCCCAGTCTTTCCTGAATTACTTCTTCACGCATCTCAACGATGATGAAGAGACGAGTCAGAATAAAATAGAGAAAGAGTATGAATAGAAAGAGTGCAAACCACATCTGCTAATTCCTCTCCGGTTTTTTTAGTTTTTGGTTAATGGGATCGGAACCCTGAACCGGCTCTACCACCCATGTTGTGTTTTCCCTGTATCGAATAACGACCTCTTTGCCTGCTTCTACCCTGCCATCCATCGAGCGGGCCTGCCAGGTTGCTCCGCCAAAGCGTATGCGTCCGCTGTTATCATTATCGCTCAAATCCTCCGTAACCACGGCTATCTGGTCCATTGCCTCGTAATCCTCATCTGCAATCTTGTAAGAGGTTTCCGATTTAAAATACTTTTTGATGAACGGACGAATGGCGATGGTCAGGCCAACGGAAATCAGCAGCCACGCAGCTGTGGCCGACACCGGTTCCGATAGAAAGCCAACCAGCCGAAGCAGACCAACGGTTACCCCACTCACTCCCAGAAAAAAGGCAACGCCTCCGGGCAAAGCAAGCTCGGCAAGCATCATCAGCGTACCACCGATAAGAAAAAGCCATGTTAGATTTTCAGGTTCCATTATTGCCCACAGATTTTTGTTTCTCCGGTAGATAGGAAAATCAAACCTAAAATGCTCCGGAAAATTAGATCAATTTTGTTACGAAGACTCAGCAGGATTGTTACAAAAAATTAGGTGATTATGCGTCGCCGAACCGATATACAATTAAAGAACGCTGATAATCACAAGGGTGAGATCATCTTCCGGTGATTCTGATTGATCCAGCTGCATAACTTTTTCGAGAATCAGTCCAGATAGCTGCAGCAGACTCTCAGCCTGGCTGATGCAATCCATGACAAGATTTGGGAAGAATCGCGGATCTCGTATTTTATTATTTTCATCCCTGATTTCACCAGGCCATCAGAATAGAGAATGAGAACATCACCGGGGGAAACGTTCACATCTGTTGAGTCATAACCGGCTTTCGGAGATACACCCAGTGCCAGTCCGCCCGTTCGTACTTCACTCACCATGCCTTCCTCTTTATTGAAATGAAGAAGCGGCATATGCCCTGCATTCCAGAGCGTTACCTTATCTCCATCAGGCGGCAATTCAACAGCCCCAAGCGTGCAAAACATCGATTTATCTGTCTGTTCCAGCAATTTTTCGTTCAGGCCGGCAAGTGTTTGTTGAAACGACTTTTTATATATAATCATGCTATCGAGGGCTGTTTTAAGCATCACCATAACCAGCCCTGCACCAAAACTATGGCCTGAAACATCACCGGCGGCCGCAACAACTCTATTGTCCTCAAGCTCCCTGATCAGGAAAAAGTCACCGCCAAGATTTTTGGCAGCTTTAGACAGACCGAAAACCTGGTACCGGTCTGTTTCAAGGAAAAGATCCTGCAAAAACTTTTTCTGGACTTCGCCTGCAAACTCCAGCTCTGCATCCGATCTGGCTTTACTGTCGGCTATTGATCGCGCTGCAGTTAGCAGCTGCATACTCCCAAGACTGACCAATCCCAAAGAAACGAAAAACGCAATCCACGGTAAATCTCCGCTTTCGTAAAAAAGATCAACGCGATTCATGATCAGCAAAAACGGAACCATTACCAGTACAGTGAGCGGAGCCAGATAAGTGTTATAAATTTTCCGGGACGCTTCAAAGAGGATGGATCCGTATCCAGCCAATGTGGCAAAAAACACAAACAGTGCCATAAAAATGACTCCATCCTGGTACCACGGATAATCTAACTCGGGAAGGGCCAGGTACGTTGCAAGTACCGGTATTGCACCCAGCGTAACAATCGAAAGAATGATTCTCATTTTTTCGCGGACAGAAATCCCGAAATATGGCTGGAACAGCCGCTCCTCCGCTTCATGGAATTCGGCCTTTCTGAACACTTTCGACTTATAAACCAGCCAGGCAATCACAATGGGCACAACAATATACCCAATGATCACATCCCAGGGACTTTCAATTAATTCTTCAGCAATTCCGACTACAAGGCCCAACACAAACCCGATGCCCATCAGAAAAAGTATGAAGTAGACGTAATCCCTGGTTTTCATGAAAACCCGCTGAGTTGTAAATAAGCAAACCGGTTTACTGAAATCATGCTCAATGAAAATCATTTAAAATCATGCAAAAAGCCCGATCAGCACAAGAAGTCCAACGGCAAAGAAGAAAATGAGAGTGCCGGCCCAAAGAGGTTTATGGATTCTGTTTTGCCAGTCCCGCCTGAAACTACGGCTAAGAAGAGCAAATATCGAAAAAACAATTCCCACCGAAATTGTACCCATTGTGTTTAACAACACGCCTTTCCAGATACTCCATGATGCCGGTCCCGGAAAGCTGTATGCCGGGTCTGCTTTTGTTGCAAGCATCCAGCCAAAATACTCCAGCAGATATCCCCCGATCAGTGAAAAGGCCAGAATGAGCAATAAATGGCGATACAATTTGTCCGGTTTTTTCCCTGGGGCTGACCGCCTTGATTCTTCGGATTCAGTAGAATGATTGCTCTGCGATGATTTGGATTCTTTTTCCACCTGCGTATCAATCCGTTTTCTCTCGTTTGCCTAACAGGTGTACAGCTTCCAGGATAATCCACACTGCAAAACCAAGAATTACCGCACCGAAGCCGAACAGAAGCAGATTGCTGTCGGTATCTCCCCAGCCAGACCAATCGAAGAACACCTGCTCCGTCATGGCCCAGAGCGTCATGAACAGCACAAAAATCAGCGGCACCAGGGTGTAGATGATGCTTCTTCCGTTCCGCTTCAGCCAGATGGTAACAATCATAAGGCTGATGGCCGCCAGCAGCTGGTTAGATGTACCGAACAGCGGCCAGAGAAGATACCCGCCTGATCCGAATCCCCTCGGTCCTTCCGGTATCAGCACAAGTGCGGCGCTGGATCCGACCGCAATCATCGTGGAGATATGCAGGCTGGTGAGCGGCTTAACCTTGTATTCGGCGCCAAGCTCATTCAGAATGTAGCGCATAAGGCGTACCGACGTATCGAGCGTGGTGGCGGCAAAACTAATCACAATAACCGCAATGATGGTCTGAGCGGCCTCAAGCGGTATCAGCAGCGCCGTTGCAAGCACGGCAGCACCCTCCACAAACACATTCAGTCCCGTAGCCCCCGCGGCCTCAAACGAATGGTAGTGATCCAGGAATTCGCCGGTTGTGCTGAAGTAGGTTACCACCGCCACAATGGTAATCAGCGCAAGGGTGCCCTCTCCCACAGCACCCAGGTAGCCAATAAAGCGGGCATCGGTCTCCTTGTCTAGCTGCTTGGCCGTGGTGCCCGACGATACCAGCCCGTGAAAGCCTGAAATGGCCCCGCAGGCAATGGTGATGAATAGCAGCGGAAACCAGCTTACATCATCCGCTGCGGCATTTGCGGCAGGTGCTGTAATTTCGGGTGATGAGATAAACAGTCCAAGATAAAGGATCAACAGTCCCAGAAGAAGTTGATGTGAATTGATGAAGTCTCTAGGCTGCAATAGTTTCCAAACGGGTAACGTGGATGCGATATAGACGTAGGCCATCAGGATCATGATCCAGAGAAAGAACGAGAACTCTACCCCGTTCAGCCCGAAAACCACCGTGTTTTCCTCCCCGCCAAAATACCGGACAAAGTCGATCTGGAGGGCCGGCACATAGCTGGCGATCACCGCCGCAAAATACATCACAAAAAGGATAATGAGTGACGGAATCAGCATCCCTCCCGTTTTCCGGTAGGCGCGATAGCCGATCCACACCGCGAGCGGGATCTGAATAAAAATCGAAATGACGCTCGCCGGAAAGCTGATGAACAGGTTGGAGATCACCCATGCAAACACGGCGTTCACCATCAATACAAGGATCAGGATGATAAAGAGGAAGATAATCTTGCCCCTGCGGCCGATGAGTTTGTCTGCAATCACACCAATCGACTGGCCTTTGTTGCGTACCGAGAGCACCATCACCCCGAAATCGTGCACGCCGGCTGCGAAGATGGTTCCCAGAACCACCCAGAGCATCGCCGGCAGCCATCCCCAGTAAACGGCTATGGCCGGACCCACAATCGGCGCCGCTCCCGAAATGGAGGTGAAATGATGGCCCCAAAGGATGTACTTGTTCGCTGGAACGTAGTCAACGCCATCCTTCAGCTCGTGTGCCGGGGTCATCGCGTCGGGCCTGAGCCTGTAGATTTTTTCAGCCAGGAACCGGGAGTAGTACCGGTACGCCACGAAAAAGAGAAATAAAGAGAGAGCAGCTACCCAGCTTGCCGGCATGGAATGTGGATGGTTTTATTCAGTTGTTGCTAGATCTTCGAAAGAAAAAGTCCCCTCCTTTTCAAGGAGGGCTGATTTTTTGAACGCGCAGCGAATTTAGGGGTGGTTGAACCAGAACGATGAACTAATTTCTGAACTTGTATCCCCAATCAAAGTGCTGTAACCACCCCCGGCCCCTTCTTACGAAGGAGGTCCCCGATTTCTCGGGGTATTCCTAAATTCTTATCTCGATAAAATCTTTTTTTTAATTGTAAAAAAACACCAATCCCTAATTAACATCAGAAATCGAACCCCAATGGATATAACGAAATTCCTCGCAGCCATCAAGAGGTGATTACTTACGGTTTAGCGCTTTCTTCATGCCGTCACGAATGGATTCAAGCACCTCAATCCTGGCGTTCAGCTTGTCTTCGGCGGAAACCACAATCCAAGGCGCTTCCTTCGTGCCTGTTCTTTTGATCATCTCATTGACGGCGGCCTCATAGTGGTCCCTTTTTTCACGGTTCCGCCAGTCTTCATCGGTCAGTTTATAGCGCTTGAAGTCAACCTTGTCCCTGTCTTTGAACCTTGCTTTCTGCTCCTCACTGCTAATGTGAAGCCAGAATTTCTGGACTATTGTACCATGATCGGTAAGCTGTTCTTCAAAGTTGCGGATTTCCTCGTATGCCTTTTCCCACTCGTGTTCAGCTGCAAATTCTTCAACCCGCTCCACAAGAACCCGGCCATACCACGACCGGTCGTAAATGGTGATTTTACCGTCGGCCGGGATATGCCTCCAGAACCGCCACAGGTAGTGATGTGCATTTTCTTCGTCGGTTGGTGCCGCAATCTGTATCACCCTGAACAGCTTGGCGTCAAGCGATGCCGTTAACCTTCGGATAGCCCCACCTTTACCGGCTGCATCCCAACCTTCAAAAACAAAAACCGACGATATTTCTTTCTGATAACACTGCCAGCCAAGATAATCAATCTCCATAGAGAGTTTTTCGAATTGCTCATCATACTGTTTTTCAGACAGCTTTTTCGTAAGATCTGCTTTGTCCAGAATAGATACATCAGCAGTTTGTTGACCGTCCTTTTCCCTGCCAGATGCTATTTCCGGGGATGCTTTCTTCTTATTCTTTCGATCCAGAGCTGTTTTCATCTCTTCAAGGATCGTCTCCATGCAGGTCAGATCCCTGTTTCGTTTTTGTGCTGCATCGATGATATGCCACCGGCTGTACGGCATATTGGTCATACGAATCGCCTGCGATGAAGCTTCCATAAACTCACTGAATTGCTCGTGATGCTCCCAATCGCTTTCATCTACCCGCCAGCTTGTCAACGGGTTTTCTTCAAGTTCCTTGAGCCTTTTTTCCTGTTCTTCTTCTGATATGTGCAGCCAAAGCTTGATGATAAGATGGCAATCGGCTACAAGCATTTGCTCGTGAAACCGTATCTGCTCTAATTCATTTTGAAAATCAGAATCTTTAAGCCCTGTCATTGCTTTGTCTATAATTGGGCCTGAATACCACGACCCAAAGAATACAGCTATATCCCCTTTTGAGGGCATTACCTTCCAGAAACGCCAGTAGAAGGGCCGCTTTTTCATCTCTTCAGTTTCCTTGCGGAAAACGCGGGTTTCGATGCCCCGGGTGTCCATCCATGCGTGTATTCGGTTTACCACCTCTCCTTTACCGGCAGCCTCCACACCCGCCATGATAATGATCACAGGGATTCCCGCTTCACTCAGGGCGAACTGTGTATCAAGAAGTTCTCGCCTGAGTTCCGGTGCCCTCTGCTGGTAATTATCCTTTTTAATTGTGTTTCCGTTTTCTGCTTTTCGAAACATATCTGCTGAATAATTTGGAGTTGAGGTTTGGGCTCAATGTAGGGATTCGTGATTTGTCTATACAAATCTAAAATATCACGTCAGCTTGTCAGCACTAAATGCGCAATTACAAAAATGTTCTTTTCCTGGCATTTTTTCAGAACCTTGATTTGGCACCTTGCAGGTTCAAGGAGAGATTTTTACCAAAGCATAGAATACAAAGCTGCAATTACCCGTGAACAAAACGCAGTAAATCGATACCTTCTCAAACTCAATTCCTCAAAGGTATAAACACCGTTATGGATTTCAGCAAGCTGCCCAAAATTGAACTGCATCTTCATCTCGACTGCTCATTAAGCTACGAAGCGGCTTCACGGCTCAATCCGTCTCTGAGCATGGAAACCTTCAGGGAAAAGTTTATTGCAGGGCCGAAATGCACAGACCTGGCCGACTACATCACCCGCGCCGAAAGTGCCGTAAAACTGATGCAGACACGTGAGGCGCTCAGGCTGGTAACCCTCGACCTGTTTGAACAGCTTAAACGAGACTGCGTGATCTATGCGGAGATCCGTTTTGCGCCGCTGCTGCATGTCCGCGAGGGACTTTCTCCCGAAGAGGTGGTTGAAACCGTAAACGAAGCCGCTGAAGAAGCTGTAAAGAACATCGGAATCCAGTCCGGTATCATTCTATGTACGCTTCGCCACTTCTCGGAAGAAGAAAGTATGATTACGGTAAAGCTGGCTGAAAACTTCCGCGGGACACGGGTCTGCGGATTCGATATTGCCGCCGATGAAGCCGGGTTTCCCGTAAAAAATCACATCAAAGCATTTGAGTATGCAGCCCGTAAGAAACTGAACGTAACGGCCCATGCAGGTGAAGCGTCTGGTGCCGAAAGTGTGTGGGAAACGCTGGAGTATTTCAGGCCTTCCCGAATCGGTCATGGTGTGAGAAGCCTGGAAGATGACTCCCTGGTGGAACGCCTTAAGCGCGATGACATCCACCTGGAGGTGTGCCCAACCAGCAACGTGCAGACCAATGTGTTCGATACCATCAGCGATCATAATATTGACAGTATCTACAATTCCGGTATTTCCATGGGAGTGAACACCGACGGCCGAACCGTTTCGAATGTAACGCTCGAAAGTGAATATGCCCTTCTTGCCAGAGAATTCGGGTGGACCAAAGAGCGCCTGCTCCGCTGCAACCTTGAGGCTATCCGGCACGCCTTTACGTCGGATGAGATAAAAGAAGAGCTGAGATCAAGGGTTATGAAGGCGTATGGTTGAGCTATCATATGGAGATTTCACTTCGTGGGAATCGCTGCGCTTGGAACGCTATCGCGGGGCTCATTTTTTGTACACGAAGTGAAAAGATGAGCTCCACTCCTATTCGTCCTGAAGGGACATAAGCAGTAGCATGGGACGCAGTCCTATGTAAAACAAAAACAAATTCCGGAAAAGCTCCGAAGGAGCGGAAGCCTGGCAAGTCATAGTCATGGCACATGTCATATCTACGAATTGTAATCAGAGAAGGCTTACGCCCGGTTCGGGGCGATCCTGCTATAGGCACATTCTAGAACATAGGACTCCGTCCCATGCTAATGCTCTTGCCTCTTCGAGGCGTTGGCTTTTCGGGCCACTGGATTAAATTACAACCCCTCCATCCTTCTTCTCTTTCTCTCTTCTTCCGGGAAAACCATTTTCATGCACCATTCATTGTATGACGTGATTAGTGGAATGTAGGGCTGGTTATTAAAAAAGAGACTGTAGGCTTTTTCGTGTGTGAGTCCGAAAAAGTGCTTTCCGAAAAAGACCCAAGCCCAGCCTCCCGCCGCAGAACCGATCGTAAAAAGAAGAAGGATTACGACAAGCAGCAGGAAGGTTTCTCCATACGAGATTTCCTCTTCACCGGTCATACCCAGAAACCGGAATAAGGCAAATACGCCAATCAGCGTGGTGATCACAGCCACGATGAGAGATGTAGCAAGAAAACTGTTCCGGATTTTTTCAGAATGGCTCATTTACAATGTTTCAATTGATGTGAACAAATGAATTAAAGCATTTTTCTTTCCGAAAAACAGATCCATTTCAAATGCTGGAACAGTTGTTCAGAAGTAAACCGAAAGCCCAAACCGGACACCATCTCCACCCAATCCAACCCTATTGATATTCGAGCTGCTATCCTCCTGGAGATCTAATTCACGTCTGTCGCGTTGATGAGCATATCGAACGGAACCCCGGTATTCTGCATGGAGGCTCATCGATCTGTGAAAGAACCATTCAACCCCTCCCAAACCGCTGAATGATACTGATAAGCCTGCTTGACGAGTTTTGGTTGAAAACTGGCGGGCCCTTGATTCTACGCGGTTATAGAGAACATCAAACCCCGGGCCATATCCGAAATAGAATTTGATATCATTATCAGGATTGGTGTAGTGTATCCGCGTCAGGTTAAAAGCAGCAGTGAAGTTAATCCTGAACTGCGAATCAAGCTCAGAGTCCTCTCCCGACTGATCGAAAATCTCTGATGAAAGGCTTAATGAAATACGATTGGCACGAT
>PWWL01000404.1 GCA_003561515.1 Balneolaceae bacterium | reverse complement strand
TTGACGACGGACGAGCCGACCTGTTGACGTTCCGCCACATTATTGAAAGAAACTCCCTGGATAATCCAATTTCCCCGAGGGGAGGTTCAAAATTCAATGTATCGGGTGAGGTTGCACTGCCAATTCCGGGGTTTGAGCAGTTCTATAAGTTAAAGAGTGAATATCAGCATCATCATTCAATTATTGGGCGGCTTACGTTAAGCGCCGGAGTAGAATATGGCTACATGGGATACTTCTCGGACGTAAACCGCAGTAATTTCCAGAGGTTCTTTCTCGGTGGTACGGCCATTCAGCAGAGACAAAACTTTCTCAATGATAACGTTGATCTGAGAGGTTTTCCGGGTGGCTTTGACGGGGTTATTTCTCCAGTCGATCAAAACCAAAACCTTATTGGAGGGCGCGTTTACAGCAAATATTCACTTGAACTGCGATACCCTGCGGTAGCGTCAGAACAGTTACAGCTTATTCCATATGCGTTTGTGGATTCTGGAAACACCTTTTTGGGTATGAGCGAATTCGATCCGTTTAACGTGAAGCGTGCTGCCGGTTTTGGTGCAAGAATATTTCTGCCAATTCTTGGCCTCGTAGATCTGAGTTACGGCTACAGGTTTGATGGTACCGCAAGGTTAGCACCCGGCGAATGGGAGTTTCTATTCAATATTGGTGCGCCATTTTAATCTGGTGTTTAAAAAAACAGCTTACATATTATCACTTTTCTTATGCTTTTCTGTTGCGCTGGCAGAAGCACAGAATCAAAAAATCGGATTTATCGACTCCGATGAGATACTTCGGCATCTGCCGGAATATTCGGGTATTGAGCAACGGCTCTCACTGCTGAGCGACACCTGGCGCAGAGAAATTACTGAAATGGAACGGGAAATTGATGACCTTGTGCGCGACTTTGAGGCCAGAGAGATTCTGTTCACCGACGACATGAGGCAGCAGAGACTCAATGAAATCAATATCAAAAGAGATGAACTCGAAAGATATATTGAGAACAAATTCGGGCCCAGAGGCGAATATTTTACCCGTCAAAAAGAACTGCTCGAGCCTATACAAAGACAGATCTTTGATGCGTTAACACGTGTTGCCGAGAGGGGTTCCTACGACTTTGTTTTCGACCGTTCTGAAGATATAAGGTTTTTGTTCGTGAAACAGGAGTGGAACCTGACGGAAGAAGTGATGTTAGAGTTAGGTATAGATCTCGCGAGAAACTAATAAATATAAATTTTAACTTAGGTGGCTTAACAAAAAATCATTCTATGAAACGGATACTATTTACAACAATCTTATTTCTGCTGCCGGCGTTGGCTTTCGGACAGCTTAAAGTAGGGATTATGAGTCCTGATGAAGTGCTCGATGCATTACCGGAAACTGCTCAGGTTGAAGCGAACCTGCAGCAATTTATTCAGGAACGGCAAAGCAGCTTCGAACAAAGTTATCAATCCTGGCTCGAGCAGGCTACATCGTATGCCGAAAGAGTGGATGCCGGGCAACTAACCGGCGCTGAGCAAGAGCGAGAGGAAGAGCGACTGATCGAGATGCAGGAAGAACTGAGTAATCTTCAAAACAGGGTTCAACGGCAGATTCAGCAGCGCCAGAACGAGCTTTTTACCCCGCTTCTGAACCGGGTTGAACGGGCGATGGAAGAAGTATCTTCCGAGCTGGGCCTTGATTTTGTAATCAACAAAACTGCCAGCACGGGCGACCCCATTGTTTATTATTCCTCACAGCGCGGAGTAGATATCACACAGCGGGTAATTGAAAAACTTACACAGAACTAATACGAACCTTATTTATCATGAAAAAAGTAAACATTTTCAGTTTTATCATCCTTATTGCAATCACAACACTGATGGCTGCTCCCGAGCAGGCACAGGCGCAGGATATGAAAATAGGGTTCGTTGAGCCCCGGGCTATCCTCGACCGAATGCCTGAAATGAGAGCCGTGCAACAACGCCTGCAGAATTTTGCAGAACGCAAACAAAATGAGCTGGTTACCAAAGAGCGTGAACTTCAAACCGAGATTGAAATGCTTGAGCAGCGTGCCAGCGTCATTTCTGAAGATCGCCTTCAGCAAGAACAGGAAAGAATTACGGCTCTAAGAACCGAATTCTTTGAACTCCAAAACAGAGCACAGCAAGAACTGCAGCAGCGCCGTGCCGAGCTTATGGAGCCCCTGCTTCAGCAAATACAGGAATCGATCAACACCGTTGCCTCGCGCAAAGGGCTCGATTACGTGCTGAACACAACAACTTCTACAGGTGATGTAATCATTCTCTATGTATCACCGGAAGTACAGGCAGAGTATGACATTACAGACGAGGTAATGCAAAACCTGGGTATCTGACACTACATTACCCAGCGAAAAAAATATGAAAAAGGCGTCCGGCCAAACCAGGACGCCTTTTTTTATGGAATATTGTGGTGCTGAAGCCTTCTCTGTCCGGTTTAATCAAAGGCGACTTAACTTCCCAACCATTTGGGGGAGGTACTTTTGCCACATTTTTAACTTGAACTCAGGTTAAAAGTCTCTCTTTTTCTGAAGAAATCACTTTTAGGGAAGGGCGATACTGCAGAATAAACTCAATACCGATAAAACGTTCTGAGCTATAAACTACACATCCCGGGATTCTGCCCGGGGGTAATTCCTTCCGCGTAAATCAATTGAAAAAGCAGAGCGTCAGGCAAGAGCGAAAAACTCTTCTTCTTTGAAGTTTAAGAGAAGATCAAGAATTGGAAGCATTTCGTTTTCTTCCATAATCGCTGCACGTAATTTCTTTCCGTTGCGGATTCCTTTCAGGTACTGGCCATAGTGCTTTTTCATAATAATGACCCCGTATCGCTCGCCGTGATGCGCAACCGAGATCCTGAGCTGTTCGGCGCAAACTTCGAGCCTTTCCTGAAGTGTTGGCTCAGGCAGCAGTTCGCCTGTTTCAAGGAAGTGGCGTGCGTTACGGAATATCCAGGGATTGCCAATGGCGCCTCGTCCAATCATGACCCCGTCGACCCCGGTTTCGTCGAACATCTTCTTAGCCATTTCGGGAGTGGTTACATCACCGTTGCCTATAACCGGCATGTGGAGGCCGGGTGTTTCTTTCAGCATCTTCAAATACTCCCAGCGGGCATCCCCCTTATACTTTTGACATCGGGTACGTGCGTGAACGGTTAAAGCCTTTACACCCAAATTTTGGAGCATGAGCGCTACCTCACGGATGCGAATCGTGTTGTCGTCCCAGCCAAGCCTGGTTTTCACGGTAACCGGCACATCTCCGGCGGCATCCACAACCGTTCCGGCCATGCGCTCCATCATGTCGAGATCCTTGAGGCAGGCGGACCCGGCACCTTTCTTCACGATCTTATATACCGGACAGCCGAAATTGATATCGATCAGGTCCGGATTATTGGCACGGGCAACTTTGGTTGCACCTTCCATTGCCTCCTCACATCCGCCGAATATCTGTATACCGAAGGGACGCTCAATCTCCTCGAACTGCATTTTATGCATGGCGATGTCGGAATCGCGGATTAGAGCTTCCGAGCTAATAAATTCAGTATAAACAATGTCTGCGCCCATCCGTTTACAAATCTGGCGGAAGGGTGAATCGGAGACATCCTCCATCGGTGCCAGTAAAAGCGGCTGTCTTACTAATTGTATTTGATCGATATTCATGTCGTGAGTTTTTACTTACATGCAAAAAATACAGGTTTTTAATCAGTATCCCACAATGCTGGATCAAATAGTGTAAAAACAAAGCGCTTCCATAGCAGCGTGGCTTCTGTTTGAATAGCCATTTGATCTGTGAACCTTTATATTAAAGAGTTATCATATTTGTCAATTACCAATCTAAAAAACGGGAGTACCATCCATGGCACTTGCACTTTCAGGCATTGAAGAATTATTAGGGAAAGATGCCGATTCGTTATTGAATCACACATGTAAAACCATACCAAAAGAAAAACTACACCTGCCATCTTCGAGTTATGTAGATGACGTCTGGTACCATTCAGATCGTAATAATCGTGTTTTGGGTAATCTTGAATGGATGTTGCAGCACGGCAGATTGGGTGGCACGGGTTATCTTTCAATATTACCGGTAGATCAGGGCATCGAGCACAGCGCCGGTGCGTCTTTTGCAAAGAATCCGGACTATTTCGATCCGGAGAAAATTGTGGAATTAGCCATCGAAGGGGGATGTAATGCAGTTGCTTCTACCTTCGGAGTATTGGCTTCAGTATCCAGAAAATATGCTCACAAGATTCCTTTCCTCGTTAAGTTCAACCACAACGAACTTTTAACATTCCCGAACAATTTCGATCAGATTATGTTCGGAACCATCGAAAAGGCTTACGATATGGGTGCAGCTGCAGTGGGCGCTACCATCTATTTCGGGTCTGAAGAATCGAATAGACAAATCGTAGAAGTAGCTGAAGCTTTTGAATATGCACACCAGCTGGGCATGGCTACCGTACTTTGGTGCTACACTCGAAACTCCGCGTTTAAAGTTGATGGTACGGATTACCACAGCTCGGCGGATTTAACCGGCCAGGCCAATCACCTTGGTGTTACAATTGGAGCTGATATCGTGAAGCAGAAACTGCCAACCAATAATGGCGGTTACAAAGCTCTGAACACGGGCGACTCATCGTATGGAAAGCTTGATGAGCGAATTTACAGCGAGCTTACAACGGACAATCCGATTGACTTGACCCGATACCAGGTGGCTAATGGCTACATGGGCAGGGCAGGCCTGATTAATTCCGGAGGGGCTTCCGGGAAGGATGATTTTGCTGATGCCGTTAAAACAGCTGTAATCAACAAACGCGCCGGCGGCATGGGACTCATCAGCGGCCGAAAAGCATTTCAAAGGCCAATGGAAGAGGGCGTAAAACTTCTCAACTACATCCAGGACGTGTACCTGAATGAAGACATCACTGTTGCTTAATTAAACGTACGCGGTGACAGCCATGCAGAAACTCTCTGCATTGCTATTTTTTTGAGCAGCTGTCACTCATGGATAGCCATACCGTAAATATGCGGGTGTATTCAATAGTTTTTCATTAGCATTCAACTTGGCGAATTCTCTACAACATACTGAGCGTGCCGGAAGCGGACCTCTGATATCGATTAAATATCTGGTTATCTCGATATCGCTGAGTGTGGTGAGTATGGGTATCGTAATCTATCTGACGTACACACCCGATACACTTCATTATCTCGCGCCAAAAAGGCTTCCCGGCATCTTTATTGCCAT
>PWWL01000188.1 GCA_003561515.1 Balneolaceae bacterium | reverse complement strand
GGGGTTTAATGCGGTTCCTGCGGAGGTATCGAATCTCGAAACCGGGCCACAATCACGCCGGTAATTCGACCCCATTCGGGGTCGCCGGAATCCGTCTCGTGTAACCCCCCATTTCATGGGGGGCTAATCACATTTTACCCCTTCGGGGTAAGGCGGATTTTGAACCTGTCCATCACCAATGTGCTTCATGGAGATTTTTCCATTCCGCAGGCAAACTCGTTATACTGGTACATTTTGGTGCTCAGATACCATGAAACCCATCGCATCGACGATCCCGAAGGGATCGAATGTCAATAGCCCCGACTCGCAAGTCGGGGTAAGTGTAAACGAAAAAACGAAACCCCGAATGGGGTTTAATGCGGACCCTGAAGCGTAATCGAATCGCGGCGAGAGGGCATAATCACGCCCGTTGATTCGACTCATTCGATGAACTTTCAAATGAATTGTAGATAGCCTGTTCAGGCTGAGAGATTATGCCTGGTCAACAATCCCTTAAGGAACGCGAAACTCGACGGGGCGTGCACGGACAATTCGACAGACGACGCGCAGTCTTCAGTCGAAATCCGTGCGAAGCAATCTTATCTTCCAAGAACTTTATTAATCGCATTCAGCACCCGCTGTCGGTCTTCGTCCGTGAGGTTGCTGCCGGAGGGCAGGCAGAGGCCGTGCTCGAAGAGCCATTCGGATACGCTGCCGATTCCATTTTTTTCGGCATTTCCCTTTTCCAGTTCGGCGGTCGAGGGTGCATCCTTGGACGATTCGACAGACGACGAATAGTCGTCAGTCGAAGTCCGTGGATAAAACTCACAATCATTATACAGCGGCTGCATGTGCATCGGCTTCCATAACGGACGCGATTCGATGTTCTCCTCCTCCAGCGCCAGACGGATGTCTTCGCGGGTCACCCCGCCCGTCTCTTCCGGGTTCACCAGGATGGTGGTGAGCCAGCGGTTGCTGATATAGCCGGCGGGTTCGGGAAGGAAGTAAATCCCGGTGGGGGAACCTCCCTGCGGGGGTTCAAAGTTCAATGTTTCAGGTTCAAGGTTCCCGGCGTCAGGATTTTGGCCAGAAGAGTAACCCCCCTGTGTCCCCCCTTCAAAAGGGGGGAATTTCTCGACTTTACCAAAGCCTGAACCCTGCTCTTTTTGCCCGGAATCTGTTGGCAACGCTTCAAGGTCCTCCTGTCGTCGTACGCTTGAAGGTTGCCACCACGTCCTCCCCAGATTCTCAAAATAAAACTCATGATTCGCCCGCCTTGCGGCAACGCGATCGTCTATCACCTCCATCTGTCCGCGGCCAATGCCCGCCACGATGTTGCTCATGCGATAATTGTAACCCAGCTCGGAGTGCTGGTAGTGCGGGGCATCATCCCGCGCCTGCGTAACCAAAAAGCGCGCCTTTTTTATCATCGCCTCATCATCACTGAGCAGCGCCCCGCCGCCGGAGGTGGTGATGATCTTATTTCCGTTGAACGATAGCACCGAAAACTTCCCGTACGTGCCGCACTTTCGTCCGGTGATCGACGACCCCAGCGCCTCGGCCGAATCCTCGATCACCGGCACACCATAGCGGTCTGCAATTTCCATGATGCGGTCCATCTTTGCCGGCATGCCGTAGAGATGCACCACGATGATGGCTTTTGGCAGCTGCGGCTTCGACTGTCGGCTTCCCGACGACTGTCGAATCGCCGCAGATGATTCCTGATTCCGGCCTGCTTCATTTCGCAACGCTTCAAGGTTCTCCTCACGTCGAGCGCTTGAAGGTTGCTTCGAAGCGGATTCATCCGATGATGCCCGGGCTCTCTCCGCGAGCGCCTCTTCCAGCACATCCGGACACATATTCCACGTCTCCGGTTCGGAGTCGATAAACACCGGCACCGCACCCTGGTAGCGGATCGGGTTGGCCGATGCGGCAAAGGTGAATGACTGGCAGAACACCTCGTCGCCCGGCTTTACACCGCACAGAATCAGCGCAAGGTGAATTCCCGCAGTGCCCGTAGTGATGGCCGCGGCATGCTTCCGGCCCGTGTAGCGGGCCAGGTCCTCCTCAAAACCGTTCACATTGGCCCCGAGCGGAGCAATCCAGTTGGTTTCAAACGCTTCGTGTACGTAATCGAGTTCGGTCCCGCCCATGTGGGGGGAACTAAGAAAAATTCGGTTCAAGTTTTTGGATTGATGATTGATGATTGATGATTGATGATTGTTGATTTGGAGGCTGTTGATGGCCGGGAGCCGGGAGCCTGGTTGCTTGTGGCTTATTGCTTGCCGCTTGAAACTTGTCGCCTGCTGCCGGAAGCTTGCAGCTTGTAGCTGGGATCATGGCCACACTCTGCTAAGCAGACCATGCTCAAGAAGCTGCTTGATTTCGCCTTCCAGATCGAGCAAATTATAGCCGTAGCGCTCACAAACTTCAAGCAGGTCGCGCGTGCCGTCGAGATAATTCAGAAGACGCAGCCTCATTTTGATGGTTTCAGAATGAGATCTCTTCGTGGATAAATCCTCATAAAGATCACGCTTACCCAGGAAAGGCTCACCGTACCTGATCTCGTTTTCATACACACCGTTCAGGTTATACGCCTTTACCAGCTTCACGCAGGTTCTCACAAAATCTTTCATCTTCTCAAAGTCCATCAGATCCTTGTTGTCGAGCGAGGTATGATATTCCGGATACTCCGAAAAAGGGGTGCGCATTAATACCCCTACCGGCAGATTGAATCCCGGCGATCCATACTGCCGTTCGTCGCTGCCGACCGGATCAAACGGAAGCGTACGGTATTCCCTTACTTCCGCATCCAGCACGTGGGCGGTAACGCGGTTTGTAAGCGAACCCGGCTCACGGGTCTGCTTAAACGTCATCTTACCGCCGTCGCCGCAGCAGGTAACCACATAACCGGCGATTACTTTTTGACGAAGATGCATGCCGTTTTCATGCAGATTGCAAATTGCCCCTATAGTTTCAGGTGCAATCACGAACCGGCATGTGTAGCGGCGGTTTTCCAGCTTTTCAAGTTCTCTGTAGAGAAAAGCGAGCGCAAGCGGACCTGACAGCTCATTGTTTGCCATGCTTGGATGGCAAAGATAGCTGCTGAAAAGAATTTCAGAGTCCGTTTCTCCGGGTAAAACAAGATCACCATACGTGAGGCTGCCGGGTGCTAGTGTGGAGTCGATCAACACTTTGTAGGTACCTTCTCTCGGCAGTTCCTTCCACTGGTTGTAGCTGATGCAAAACCCCCACCGGCGCCGGTAGTAGGTGGTGATGTAGGGTACCGCATCTGGAAGTTCTTTTTTGTAGTGCAGATGGCGGTTTAGCTCATCAAAACTCATCTCCGCTTCAACCGGCTCCGAATAGTTTACCACATGCAGGCTGTTCATCTTGAAATCTGCGATCTTTTCCCCCTCCGGAGTGATGATAAAAGCATCGCGAATATTCCACTCGTCAGGTACCGTCCAGTCAAATACGGGTGTCCCGCTTTTCACCTCATGCAGTTCAAGCGGAATAATTTCCTGAAGAATCCGGAAGGATTCTCTTAGCCCTTCGCCCGTTATACTCCGGCACAGAGGCCAGAGGCGGTCAAATACCTGCTCAATTTTTTTTGAAAGAACAAGCTTTTCTTTTTCACTCAATTCCATCCTTTATTTTTTTTAGATGACTCGAAATTACAAAATCGAGTTTGTCATTTTCTCTCAGAATTATTTCTACAAATTCCCGAAATGCACCTTCACCTCCCTTTTTACTGGTAATATATTTACAATGTTTTTTAACGTATTCGGGAGCATTATCAGGACATGCGGGGTAGCCAACTTTTAATAATAATGGTATATCATTTAAATCATCTCCAATAAAAGCAATTTCTTTCAGATCACAATTCAACATACTGCACAATTCAGCTGCTTTGCCAACCTTATCTTTTACACCTTGAAAAAGGTGTTCGACATTCAACTTTGCCGCTCTTCGTTTTACTATTTCGGTATTTTCAGACGTAATTATCGCAAAAGGAGTTTTTAAATATTTAAGGAACAATACACCCGCACTGTCTGAAGTGTTAAACTTCTTTAGTTCATTTCCAGTCTGGTCATAATACATACCGCCATCAGTCCATACACCGTCGATGTCCGTAATGAACAGTTTTGGAAATTTTTTCATGATATCATCTCTCTTTGAATCACTTCTCCGTTTGGGATATCGCATATAGCTTTTTTACCAATAACGTTCGATCGTTGCGTCCATGTAAAACCATTGCCCGGAGAAATTAACCTCAGATCCTTTTCTTCAATCCGTTCTCCTTTTTTAATAGACCTATTTACGGCTACGGACCTCTCCAGCTTCAGTCTGGTTTTTTCTACACCCGGCTCAACATAAATTTCTTTTTTCCCCAAGCCTAGCTCTAAAAGTCGTAAATCCCGGATCATTCTATTAACACCGTCAGGGCCGAGTGAGCCTGCCTGATCGGAGCCTTTCATTCTTCGATCCAGTGTGATGTGTTTTTCTATGATTCTTGCTCCCATCGCAGCCGCTATAACCGGGGCGGATATTCCAATTGTGTGGTCGGAAAACCCAATGGTATATTCACCATAGTTTTCAAGAAGATATTCTATGGTTCTAAAATTTACATGCGCAGGATGGGTTGGATATTCAGAGACACAATGCAGGATTGAAATGTCATCATGATATGATGAAATAGTTTCTATTGCATCATCAAGCTCCTGCTTACCAGCCATACCGGTCGAAATGATAATCGGAATTTTTGTTTCGGCCAATGCAGAGAGCAATGGAAGATTTGTTAAGTCACGGCTGGCAACCTTTAAATAGTCGGGACTGAATAATTTTAGAATTGATAAACACCCTTTTGCACAAAGGGTCTCTACAAAATCCAGGTTATAGGATTTTGCATGTTTATAGATTTCAAAATGTTCTTCATCACTTAGTTCCAGGAAAGCTCTGTGCTCACCATATGTTTTACCAAATGAATTAATACTGTCATAAGGACGATTCATTTCAGATGGCGATAGCTCATCATCCAAATCCCTCTTCGTAAGCTTCACTGCATTCATACCTTTCAAGACAAGATCGAAATCATCTTCTTCAATCTTTCTTGCAATCATATCGATAAGAAGTTTAGCCAAATCAACTGAGCCGTTATGATTTTGGCCTATTTCTCCAATTATATAAATATTATCGGGCTCTCTATTTTTCATTTTCAGACATACCTTTCTTCATGATTCTTATTAAGTCCTCACGGTTTTTCAAAAAATTCACAAGCTCT
>PWWL01000125.1 GCA_003561515.1 Balneolaceae bacterium | reverse complement strand
TGGTTGGTTGGTTGGTTGGTTGGTTGGTTGGTTAACTTTCTGATCCGGTTTCTCTGATTCACTCCATTTTTCATGATTCGTCATAACCCTGTTCTTTAAATGTACTTTATTAAAAAACAAGAGAAAGAGAGCAATAAATCGTTACAAATGTTAGATAGATTTAATGAATTGATTCATTGTGTTATAGCTTCGCATTATTATGTGAATCTGCTTCAATATGATCTATTTCAAAACATCACATAATCCGTGCCGATGACATTCGGGATTTCATACCGCCATATGGTTTTAATAACTGATTCTGAACCTAAAACAGGCATCAACAAACGACAGACAACTAACCACTGACACACTGTTCTCTGCCACACTGATTAACTGCATATTTCCGCTCAAACCTCCCTATATTTAAGACTGAAAAGAATCTGCCAATCATAAACCAATTGTGAGCTATGTCGAATGCCTATTTTCATATTCAGGAGCCTTTAAACGAACCATATCTGGATTATGCTCCGGGTAGCAGCGAACGTGAAGCATTAAAGGAGCGCCTGAAGGAAATGAAATTCGGTCTCAGCTATTTTCCAGCTGATTTTTTATTAACTCACCGATATGTTCAGCTTCATTCTCTCCGGCAATCACCAATTCATGCTTGTTGATTACCCAGGCAGTAGCTGTGTTAACCTGAGCAACTGCAGCCGATCCATACTCTGATAACGAGGCTTCTGAGCCGGTTCCGGGCAGGCTGTAGCCGTCGTAAACACCGGCTGCTTCTTTAATTGCTTCCGGGACTTCCTCAGCTGAGCCGATTCCGGCAACAATTCCGTTGTTTGCAAGTACAGCCTTGATCAGTCTGCGCAGTTGATTGTTATCTACTACGCTCTCACTTCCGCTCGCTAAAAAGAACGCCGCGTACTCGTCGGGCTTAATCTCTTTTGCACTAACGGGATGGTTTATCTTGTGCTGAGCGTCCGCATCTTCGGCAAACCAGCGGTTAACCGGGTCGGACAGATCGGACATGCTGAAGTTTATTGGTTTATTATCAGCTGTCACGAAGTCTACATTGTAACCCGCCTCAGTAAGTACGCGATAGATGTGCGACATATCTTTCATCCTGGGGGCGTACTCGCTCTTCCCAACCGCAATTAAAATTCTGTCGGGATTGCGATCTGGCTTGGCTTTTTCACCGTGTTTATAGTGAACGCCAAACGTGTATGGGTCTCGAATTACGCCACCGAATGCGCTTGCGTTAAAGCCGAACGCCGGTACTTGAAAGTTTTTATAGATTTGATTCATGATATTCATAGCAAATAGAATTTTGAGTTTAAAAATGTTGGATTTCGGGAATATGTATCCCGCTTGTAAACAGCTTTTCTGTGTTTACTTATTGAAGTGAAATGAAAATCAACGTAAGCTTTTGTTAATAACTAAGCCGGTTATCGTGGCCTGCATTTGCAGGACAGCCATCTGATTTTGCAGAGAATTTCTGCACGTTATTGCCTGGCGTACCGCTTCGATCCGGTATGGCCGGAAACTGATGTGCTTCGGTGATGGATTCACCTTTTGTTCCGGTTCCATGCAGTTCGTTGCTGAACAGACATGACATGTTGTGGAATGCCCTGCCGCCCCGGTCCGCCTTGTTACCAACCCGGACAGTAGGTCCGGTATATGTCCTCTTCCCTTTCGCAGCATCATGCAGAGCGATATTGGGTTGAGAAACAGTTGCTTTCATTGTAATAGTTGTTTGTTGATTTTGGCATTCATCTTATCGGCATTGCCGCTTTTGAACGCCGGTAATAAGTTATCGACAATTCATACCAAAAAACTATTGTGAAGGTTCGCAATGAATTTAAATTATGGGAAAAAAGTGCTCAAATGATCACATTTCCCCGATATTACCACAGAAAAGCGCTTATAATTTGGATGAATTTTTTCTAAATAAACCCATGAAAGCGCTTTGATATTCACCAAATCTGAATTTTTTTTGGCAATCGATGCCGATTTTGTGCGTGAAGTGTGAATTATGACCAGATACAATCGGCAAATGAAAGAATCCATCGATCGGTGCTTATCCCAAAAACCCTTGCTGCATGAGGGAACTCCGCGCTACAGTTCACCTGACTACTGCATCGGGACACCAATAGCCTGATACCTGCTTTTCATCTTGATCTGCTGTATCAAGGTGTTATCGCAGCTAACGTTTTCTCTTGTCCTTTTGTCTTGATACAAAAGGACGAAAAAATCAAGGCTGTGAATTCCCGAAGCAGTTCGCTGCGGCTGCGCGGTACGAATCCAAGGCCCCTCCTTGATAACTTATAAATCATAGTTAGATCATGCCCTGCGTGGCTTAGGATTCGTAAGGCACCGCTCCACCTTACGAACCGGGAATTAAAGGCCGATAGGCCTTATCAGAAAAGGAGACCTTCTAAGGCATTATGCGAGCTCAAATCCTTTCGGGACAACTAACCATTCATTTTATACACGTAATTGATTGATTTTTTATATCAATAAATTTCACTTTTTAAAAGTGCGGAAGTCAGGAAAGAATCCATCGATCGGTGCTTATCCCAAAAACCCTTGCTGCATGAGGGAACTCCGCGCTACAGTTCATATATTTACGTGAGCATAAATATGAGCATGAAATTTTAAAAAAAGCACGCACTCAATGTCTAACGCATATTATCACATCGAAGAGCCAAAAAACGAGCACTATTTATCGTACGCACCCGGAACAAAGGAACGTGATGAGCTAAAAAAAACGCTCACCGTTCTCAAACAGAAAGAGCTTGAGATTCCCGCCGTAATTAACGGAAAAGAGGTAAAAACCGGGCGAACGATTGATCTTCACCCGCCACACGAATTGAATCACAAATTGGGCACCGTGCATCTCTGCGGTGAAAAAGAGGTGAATCAGGCCATTGAGGGAGCACTTGAAGCCCGTCAAAAGTGGGCCGAAACCCCCTGGCAGGACCGCGCCGCCGTATTCCTGCGCGCAGCCGACATCATCACCGGTCCGTGGCGGTCAAAGATGAACGCCGTTACGATGCTGGCACAGTCCAAGACTCCGCACCAGTCGGAGATTGAGTCCGTTGGTGAACTTGCCGACTTCTTCCGCTTTAATGCGTGGTATCTCACAAAAATCTATAAAGATCAGCCCTCCTCCCCCGACGGCATGTGGAACCGGCTGGAGTACCGTCCGCTTGAGGGATTTGTTTTTGCGGTGAGTCCTTTCAACTTTACCGCTATTGCGGGCAATCTCCCTGCAGCGCCGGCACTTTGCGGAAACGTGGTAATCTGGAAGCCATCCATCGAATCGGTTTACTCAAGCTGGTTTGTCCTGGAAGCACTGAAAGCAGCCGGACTCCCCGACGGCGTGATCCAGTTTCTGCCGGGCGAGGGCGCCGATGTTGGCGATCCCGTTCTTGAGAGTGAGCACTTTGCAGGCCTGCACTTTACAGGCTCGGAAGGTACCTTCAATCACCTCTGGAAAACCATCGGTAAGAATATCGACAAGTACCGCACGTATCCCCGAATTGTGGGCGAGACAGGGGGCAAGGATTTCATCTTTGCGCACAACAGCGCCGATGTGGACCGCCTCGTGGCCGCAACCGTTCGCGGAGCGTTTGAGTACCAGGGGCAGAAGTGCTCGGCCGCATCACGCATGTACGTTCCCAAATCGATCTGGGATGAATTCAGTAAGAAACTGAAGGACCAGGTGAAACGGATCAAAATGGGCAATGTGGAGGATTTCTCGAATTTCATGGGTGCCGTGATCAGCCGCAAGGCGTTCGATAAGATCTCGGGTTACATCGACTACATTAAGGATGCGAAGGATGCCGAAATTCTGACCGGAGGCGGATACAGCGATAAAAAAGGCTACTTCATTGAGCCGACCGTTGTTGTTACCACCGATCCGAAATTCCGCACCATGCAGGAGGAGATCTTCGGCCCGGTTCTAACGATCTATGTGTACGATGATGAGAAGTTTGAAGAGACGCTGACGTTGTGCGACGAAACCTCGAGATACGGCCTCACAGGGGCAATCTGGGCGCGCGACCGGTACACCATCAATCACATGGCCGACCGACTCAGGAACAGCGCCGGCAATTTCTACATCAACGACAAGCCGACCGGGGCCGTGGTGAACCAGCAGCCATTTGGTGGCGCGCGCAAGTCGGGCACCAACGACAAGGCCGGAAGCATGGTAAACCTCTACAAGTGGCTCTCCATGAGATCGATCAAAGAGACCTATGCCGGGCCGACTGATTTCCGCTATCCATATATGGATTGATCTGATCGAACATAAGACCTGTCAGCATCCGCAGCAAAGCGAAGGTTCTGACAGCGTCTTATCTTATTTCTGGATCGTGCATACAAGTCATGGTCTTGTCGCAACCAATATTTCCAACGTCCTTTTGGCTTGACCCAAAAGGACCAAAAGGTCAAGGCGGTGAATTCCCGAAACGTTCGCTGCGGCTGCACGGTACGAATCCAAGGCCCCGCCTTAACAGATCAGAAATCTTGGTTAGAGTTTGCCCCGCGTGGCTTAGGATTCGTAATGCACCGCTCCGCCTTGCTAACCGGGAATTCAAGGCCGGAGTATCGTGATTAAACAAACAGGAAGTCTTAACTTTTCGGTAAATAAAATATCACTTCCTGTATTTATCTGATCGAACACAAGACCTATCAGCATCCGCAGCAGCCTGCCCCGAACCGTCGGGGAAGCGAAGGATCTGACAGCGTCTTATCTTGCGGCAACTCGACGTTAGGATAAAACCTCTAAAAGTCCCCCTTTGAGAGGATGTGAGAACATCCGTTACAAAGAGATATCCTATTGCTTTATGCCACTAAATCACGAAAACACAAAAAATGTTAAGTGATTTAGTATCATGTATTTCTATTTTGTGATTTGGTGCTTTTGTGGCTTCAGAAATCAGGACCATTCTTTACTTGAATGGATATTTTCTCACAGCCTCTTGAAGGGGGAAATCGAACTCAGGTTATTCCGCATCGGCCCTCTTATTCGCCAGCCAGCTGAAGAGTGTAAACATCACAAAAAGAACGATGGCCAGGGCCGTTGCCATGGTGAATACCTCAACAGAATTGAACTGACGGCTTCCGATCATCAGGTACCCTGACGGTAGCAGGGAGTCTGAAATGGCCCGAAATCCCGTGCTTGCCGGTATCAGAAAAACTACCTTGCTTCCAAGCTGACTGGCCCTGTAAACCACCTCGGGTATGTGCTCCGCCTGAATCAGTGACAAGCCGAGTGAGAGGGT
>PWWL01000223.1 GCA_003561515.1 Balneolaceae bacterium | reverse complement strand
AAGCAGGATATATCGAGGTTCAGAAAACATTCGTGGGCAAAAAACCGCAGACCTCCGCCAGTATTACAACATCAGGGATGCAGGCGATGCAGCAGTATACGGAGGCGCTGAAGTCGTATCTAAATCTTTAAGTTAAGGCCTTGGAAATTACTTGTTCTGAATAGTATTGATCACTACGGTAAAGTTAAGAGAGAATGAATCTTAAATGGTATCATAAGAAAGTATATTTTGGGACAAACATATTGCAAAGTATTTGACATATGGCGTGCTTAATCTTAAAATATCTCGTCTCAAAGAACATGAAATGAAGCTATTTTGGCAACAAACCCAACAAAAGAAGCACTCCTGCAGCAGTTTATTCAAGCGTCATCCGATGCAATAGATCTGAGAAGAAAGAAAGACCTTTCGGAAATAGAGCAAACAGCCGATTCCTTATTCCGGAACCTGAACAATAAAGAGTTAGACACGATTGAGGATGAGTATTCCACTGATCCTGCCATACCACTCGGGTTTAAAATTGCTATAAAACTCGCCAGGTCAAAGAATCACATTGCGCAGTTTGATAAGCCCGCTCATATATCTGCCGTTATAGCCATGTATAATGAGCACAATCGGATCAAACCATCAAGCGAACATCCCAATGGCGAAGATTTCCTCAGGGTAAAAGTCCATCAGTTAAATTGGCTGTTTAAGGAGTTCCCAAACTACAGTTGGGATCTGACGCTTGTTGACGACGGTTGCCCAAATAGCTCTGGGAAAATAGCTGAGAAAATCATTTCCGAAGCAGCCTATCCCAACGTGGAGGTGCTGTTTTTGGAGCACGCTATTCAGGAGGGGGCACCTGTTGCAGCGGAAATGGGTGACACATCCGAGAGCCAGAAGGGGGGCTCTATTCTCTACGGCATGTACCATACTGCACAACAAAAAAAAGAAAACCATGTGGTTCTCTTCACTGATGCCGACCTCTCTACACACCTCGGCCAGATCGGCTTGCTTATGAAACCTATCCTTGAAGGCGGCTTCCTCGCGGCAATTGGAAGCAGACGTGAGAAGCATTCGGTTGTCATAAAACAAGGCCAGAGAAACGACAGGGGAAAGCTATTTATCTATTCCTGGAAGCGGATGTTGCCTGAACTGGGCTACATTACCGACACCCAGTGCGGATTTAAGGCGTTTGACAGCAAGATTGTCCATGACATTGTTATGCACACCTACGAGAAGAAATTTGCATTTGACATAGAGCTGCTGCTAAAGACAGAAATCATACGAAATAACTCCATACACAAAATTCCAATCGCCTGGATCGACAGCGAGGCAGAGTCTACAACTACGGATTTGCAGCCCTATCTCCCGATGCTGAAAAGCATAAGCCAGATGTACAAGAAATACGGAAGCAGGAATTATCTGTCTGACGAGTTCTCGAACTTCTATGATAGCCTGACAAAAGACCAATGGAAGTCAATGTTAAATAATATTCCAGAAGAGATCGTAAGTAGGAATCCTGATGAGTTCTCCGCGTTTGACAAAATTCGCACATCAGGCCTTTTGTAAAAGTAGCAGAGACGTAAAAGCCGTGATCGCGGTTGAGGGCATTAATTCATCACGTCTAATATTGCCAATTCGTCTGTTCAGGTATCCAAGAGGCGGTCTTTCGCTTACTCATATGCACCTGCCTCATTGGTTCAAGCTGTAACATTTTTCATTGCTTGTCTGACTATTACTGCACTTAATCATATATAGACGAATAGGGTTAAAGAACACGACAAAGAGAGCTTTGAGCATCGCGATGCAAACTATAATAATTATAATGCAAGATATAGTTGACATATTGTAAACTATATCTTAATATTTCCGGAGCTATGAAGAACATCAAACTAAAAATGGCCCGGGTAGAAAAAGATCTTACGCAGGAAGAGCTTGCGGATAAGGTGGGTGTAACGCGCCAGACTATCGGCATGATTGAGGCCGGCAACTACAACCCGACCCTCAATCTCTGTATTGCTATCTGTAAAGCTCTCGATAAAACCCTGGACGATCTCTTTTGGGCTGAGGATCAACCCGAAATCAAATAACTGAATCGATGGAGTACAGTATGCAATCTTCAAAAGTTGATCCGCAGATTGACGAGCGGATTGAATCGCTTACTAACAAATATGCATCGAATGCATTTACCTTTATGTGTTACTACATTGGAATTTCCATTGTGGTAAAAGGCTTTACTCTGGACGTAAACATGCTCATCTACTGGGATAATGCAATTGTTTTAGCATTAGCAGTGATCTATATGATTTACCGTTCAGCTGACGAAGGGGCGCACGTTACCCCAACAACGCTGAACCCTTTGAATTGGAAGCTTATCAAAGGCACGCTTTTTGTCGGCCTGATATTTGGCTTGTTTGTTACTTTTTTCGTTTCCGGGATGGAAGAGCGCTGGGATTCCTTTTTTTCCACAATCCCGATTAAAATAGCGGGAGCGGCCGTCATTGGGGTTTTATTTTCTGCAGTGTTTATGTTTCTTGTATGGCTGTTTGATGTAATTCCCAACAAACGAGCTTTACGAAAGGCCTCAGAACTGACAGGTGAACCGGAGGCAGAACTGCCCGATGATGAAGAGCTGATCAAGCAGAGTCACATCAAGGATGAGCGGATTGAATCCATCAATGATAAATATGCGGCTCACGGGTTATATGCACTCCTGGCTTACATTCCTTTGAGCACCATGGCAAAGTGGTTTATACCGGATGTGCCAATTTACGCATATTACGACGCTTTTCTTGCCCTGATGGCGGCCTGCGGGTACTATACTTGGAAAGTAATTCGGGAGGGTGTTGTCGGGGATACACCTGAAAAAAACAAAAGTTCAGTTCGTGCAAAAGTAAGTCAGTTACTCTCATTCCTGGCGTTTGGCTTCTTTATGTCGTTCCTCGTCTTCCCTATGGACGAAGGAATGGCAGCAACATTAGACAGTTTTACTTCAAGGTTCACTCTGGGTATTGCAATGGCGGTACTTTTCGGTGTCGGTTTTCATCTGCTCATGAACTTCATGGACCGGCTGGCCAGGAAGCGTGCCGAGAAATTGAGTGATAGTGATCAATGAACCTAAACTCTTATCCCGAACTCACGTTAAGTGAGATTATTTGCCTAGATAGCACCTGTCCCGAATGAAACCTGCCAGCCCGTCAATATTTCGTTATGTTGTGGCATAGCGTATTCCTGCAAGTAACCAATTACGAAGTCCTGAGCAACATCCGACTTCTAACGATTACCCATCCCGATACCATGAGTTTATTGCAAAATAAGTATTTCCATATCTCCATTTACCGGGATCATGAACTTGAAGCATTTTACGATACTGACCCGACAAACCGACGAAAAATTATCTATGCACATTTGATGATTCATCTTCTGCCTGCCCTGCTGGCACTGGTTTTCTTCTACTTCATGCTTGAGGGTCAATTATTGATCTTTATCGGCGTGTTCGTTTTCATTTTTTATGCAGCGGTTATACTTGAAACTGTAACCTATCTCTATCCAAAAAGCCGCCAATTTTATAAAAAACATCTCAAATGGATCTTAATCCCGCTATTTCTTCTCCTTGGTGTTGCAGGGTATTGGGTTGGAGCACATTTAGGAGGAAAAGGACTTAGTGAAACTGAATCCTCTTTAATCGGAATAGATGTGCTGTTCTGGGGTTTTGCTTTATCGATGGGGGCTTTTGTATGGGCCTATCTTGGTCTTTCTCACGTATTTACTGCTTCAAGGGAACTGTTTACGCGAAGGGCCGAAATAGAATCGGAGATCGAGTTTGCCACAGAAGTACAAAATCGCATTTTGCAAGACATTTCTGTTGAACACGATAGTACACGGGCATACGCCTGTTCAATTCCTGCCAATGAGTTGGGCGGCGACTATTTTGAACTAAGCCAAATTGAGAACAATCTCTTTGCAACAGTGGGGGATATTTCCGGGCACAGTTTTGGCGCCGGCCTGTTGATGACCATGACCAAAAGCGCACTGCAAACCCATCTCGAGTACGGGCAGGATCCGGCTGACATCATGCAAAGACTCAACCGCATGCTGCTTCGTCAGTCAGACCGATCTATGTATGCCACCATGGTCTTCCTGAAACTGGATCTCGTACATAATCACGCACTGCTGTGCAACGCAGGTCATCTGCCCGTTTTTCACTACAGCAAATCAACAGGCAAGCTGGAAAAGAGGTATCAAAAAGGAATTGGCCTGGGAATTACTAAACAGGCAAATTACAACAACCTGGAGTTTTCAACTGAGGAGGGCGACCTGATCATCCTCTACTCCGACGGACTCATTGAGACCCGGGATGAACAGATGAATGTACGAGAGTCACGCTTTTTTGAAGATCTTCTGCATCAATTAATTACACATCAACCGGATGAGGAGCCCGAAGAATTGGCGAAATCAATCATGCAAAAGGTCCAATCAGAAGATTTCTCCGACAGAATGGAGGATGACACCACACTGATTTTGATCAGGGTCTGAACATTGTCGCTGCTAAACGGAGATCAAAAACACGGGCGAAAATTTGACCGCACAGAGTAAAATAAACATACGGGATCTTTACCCGGAAGACGATGACGCCGTAGTCCAGCTCGCGGATACATCCTTCCCGGCAACACAATCAGGCTTTGTAAAGCCCGGTATTGCCGGTGGAATTGTTGCAGAGGTCGACGGAGAGATCGCTGCCGTTTCACTTTTGCGAATCATCCCCCTGTCAGGCGACAAGAAAGCCGGATTTATCTCCTGGCTGATGACCGACCCCGATTACAGAGGCATGGGACTCGCTTCACGGTTGGTTGAAGAGAGCTCATCTCGTCTTAAAGAGCTGAAATGTGAATTCATCCTGACCGATGTGGAGGGATTCAACACAGGCTCGGCCAACATTTTTCATGCATCGGGTTTCGAACGAATGGGACTGTTGTCTCAGCTCAAGGGTGCCCCACTGTAAGCAATGCTGCTGCAACATCTGATTTAATCTCAGAGATATGCTTACCGGCAAGCCCGACACAGCGCTCTCCGCGCCTCCTCAGCGAACGCCGCGGTAAAAAATGGGCCCCACCGCTCTATTTAACTCCCGTATTTCTGAAGCGCAACGAATCCATGTTGGCAGGCCATCAATCAGGAACACAAAAGAGGACTTTACCTCGGATTTTTCACATGCTTCTTCAGTATCCGCTCATTCTCCTTTTTCACCTCGCTGCTGCCCTTCTTGCCCCAAAGCAAAGAGCTGGCGTGTTTGTAACTCTCTT
>PWWL01000089.1 GCA_003561515.1 Balneolaceae bacterium | reverse complement strand
ATCATGGGCATTGTTCTGGTACTTCTTGTACTTCCGCTCACAATCGGCATTGAGGAGGGATCCGTTACCGGCTGGAGCGATGTTCCGATCGCCGCGTACATTTTTCCGGCCATCGGCCTTTTCCTGGCACCTATCTACCCTACACTCTGCTCATCCATTTTAAGCGCGCTGCCAAAAAACAGGCAGAGCGGTATGACCGGCCTCATTGTGATTTTCTCCGCCCTCGGAGGCACAAGCGGTTCCATTGTCACCGGTTTCCTTTTCGGACGGCTAGACGGGCAGACCGCCTTCTATTTTACCCTGGTTCCGCTGATTCTGCTTTTCCTGATTTTGATTCCATACAGAAGAAAGCGGCAGCAATTCGACCTGAACGACAATGCAAACGGAACCGAAAGCTGAGGTAGAGACCATGGATAATTCTCACGTTAAACCATTTATCCAGCTTACGGGTGATCTGTTCGAAACCGTTCAGAAAGCCCGGATATATCCCGACTCCAAGCATTTTGTGGATATGACTCCGGCCGGCAATCCTAATAAGATTCTGAAAGAATTCCGGGCGGAGAAAAAGTCACCCGGCTTTGACTTGAAAGCATTTGTGGAAGCCCGCTTTCTTCAGCCCGGCCGCCCCGGTGAAGGTCTTGTGATAGAGAAGCAAGAGAGCTGCAGGGAGCATATAAAAAAACTCTGGCCCATGCTATTCAGGCAGGCTGATGCCGGTGCCACCGGGGGAAGTTCGCTCATACCCCTGCCCGAGCCTTACGTTGTACCGGGAGGCCGGTTCCGGGAAATCTACTACTGGGACAGCTACTTCACCGCGCAGGGCCTGAAAGCAGACGGCCATGACGAGGTGATCCTGGCTATGACGAAAAACTTTGCGCACCTGGTCGAAACCGCCGGCCATATTCCGAACGGAAACCGCGCCTACTATCTCAGCAGGTCGCAGCCACCTTTTTTCACCCCGATGGTTGCTCTTGTGATTTCTTTATTTGGTGAACAGAAGATTCCTGAGTTCCTGCCTGCTGTTGAGCAGGAGTATCACTTTTGGATGGATAGAACCGGAGACCCTGACAGGCGAACGGTTTCCATTGATGATGGAAAAACCCTGAATCGCTACTGGGACGATTTCCCGGCTCCGCGGGAAGAGTCATGGTACGAGGATGTGGAAATCGCCGAACTAATACCTGAACCGGACCGTGAACGCTTTTATCGCGATATCCGGGCTGCATGCGAATCGGGCTGGGATTTTACCAGCCGCTGGTTTTCGGACAAGAAAAACCTCTCATCCATCGAAACCACCAATATTCTGCCTGTTGACCTGAATACGCTGATCTGGTTTATGGAGAAAAAACTGGCAGAGTGGTACTTCCATCAGAACAACGCTGAGAAATCCGGTGAATACGCCAAAGCTGCCGACAGGCGTGAGAGTGCCATTCACGATCTGATGTGGGACCGCGAACACGGATACTTCTTCGACTACCACTTCCGCGAAAAATCGCCGACCGGGGTTTGGTCGCTAGCGGGGGTCTATCCGCTTTATTTCGGCCTTGCCACGAAGGAACAGGCCGTTTCGATTGCCGGCAATCTTGAAAGCAAATTTTTAAAAGCGGGCGGACTGATATCAACCGCCAATGAAACCGGCCAGCAGTGGGACTCCCCCAACGGATGGGCCCCGCTGCAGTGGCTGGCCATAAAAGGCTTGGAGCGCTACGGCCAGAACGAGCTTGCAGGGAAAATCCGCTCACGATGGATGAAGCTCAATGAAGATGTATACCGGAAAACCGGCAAAATGGTTGAGAAGTACAACGTTGTGGACCTCTCCAAAGAGGGCGGAGGCGGTGAATATCCGCTCCAGGATGGCTTTGGGTGGTCGAACGGGGTTTACAGTGCGCTTGATAATGAGTGAGGGGGGATAAAATCCCCTCACCCAACACACAGTTTACCCCAAACCCAAATCTTTCATAGATTCGACAATCACCTGCCATCCGCGTACCTTTCATCGTTTTAATAAATCAACCCTGACACCTGCGGATGCGCATCAACCGGCTAAAACTGACCAATTTCAGAAATCATGAGGATACCGAAGTCCGGTTTGCGTCGCACATAAACCTGATTACCGGCCCGAACGGTGCCGGGAAAACCAACCTGATTGATGCCATTCACTATCTCTGTATGAGCCGGAGTTTTGTTGCTTCGAGCGATCAGTATGTTGCCCATCACGACCATAAGTATTTTATGATCAACGGGGATTTTGAGGGTGAAATCCGCTCATCGTTCAAGGTAAGCTGCAGTTACTCAAGGGGCGATGGGAAGAAAATCTTTGTGAACGATAGCCCGCTCGACAGGCTCTCCGACCTGATTGGAATGGTGCCGGTTGTGGTGCTGAGCCCCGAGGACCTGAAGCTGACCAGCGAAGGTCCCGCTGAACGTCGCTCGTTTCTGGATGCGCTCATCAGTCAGATTTCACCCAAATACCTCAGAGACCTGATCAGCTACCGGAAAATCAGAAAACAGCGTAATAAGCTGCTGCAGGATTACCGCGGTCCGCTCGATATGCTAAAAACCCTCCTCGAACCGTGGGACGCTCAGCTTATCGAAACCGGAGCGGCAATCATAGTAAAAAGAGCCGAAGTGCTAAACCAGTTTAAGCGATACCTTGCCATACAGTATCGCGCCATTTCGGAATTCAACCTCGAGCCAACGCTTCAGTACCAGACCATCTGTCCGGAACCGGAATCGAAAGAGGCAGTGCTCAGTGCTTACAAAAAGCAACTGGAGGAAAGCTTTGAAAAAGAAGCTGAACGCGAGCAGACCCTGATTGGCCCCCATCGCGATGAAGTGGTATTTTACCTTGGTGAAATGGAGCTGCGGAATTTCGGCTCGCAGGGACAGCACCGGCTTTTTTCGATGGCACTGAAAATGGCCCAGCTATTTTATTATTCTGATGAGCTCGACGATCTGCCAATCATGCTGCTCGATGATGTATTTGGCAACCTCGATCAGCAGAAAACGGATATTATCACAGAAACATTGAATAAACATAAAGGTCAGACGTTTATAACATCTGCAAACGAACGGCCATTTGAGCAGAAACAGTTCTCAGAGAACGGCAACAATGCCTGGTTTACCGTTTCAGACGGCGAGGTTAGCAAAAAATATTGATATTGCTATGGCATTCAGCAGAAAACCACAATCGATGAATCAGCTTCTTAAGGAGTTTATGAAGAGGATTCCCCATCAAACAGAACTGAAACGTGGAATGGTACTTCATTTATGGCCTTCGGTTGTGGGTGACCAAATGAGCGCGGTATCAAAAGACCTGAAGTTCGACGGTAACAAGCTCATTATCCATGTTGAAAACGAAGCCTGGCGACATGAAATTCACGCAAACCGATTCTCCATCGCGAAAAAGCTGAATGAGAAAGTTGGGTCGAATGTAGTGAAAGAGATTATTGTGCGTGCATAAGACACGAGTTGATATTACCTTACTTAAATGAACCTGATTACATTCATATCGGAACGCATCAAGCAGTTTTTTAAAAGCGGTGACTCCGGCAAACCTGAAGATGCCGATGACTCGGGTTTTATCGGGCGTGAAAAGGCCATTGCATTCAGCATCGCTTTCCTGTTTGCTCTCTGCCTCTGGTTTATCGTAAACCTGAGCCGAGACTTTACCGTTACGGTACAGGTTCCGATTCAGCTTGTAAATATTCCAGATGATGTGGCCCTGAGCAGTGAAGTGCCCGAATATGCATCTGTTAATATTTCTGGCGAGGGTTGGAAGCTGATTCCTCTCTACAGCAACCCTCCAAGAATCAATCTTACCGCAGAATCAAGGCAAATTAATCTCATCGAACAGATGAGAAACCAGGTGAGTGCCTTTTCAGATCTCAATGTACTGCAGGTTGATCCGATTGTTCTGAACATCGAAACAGAGGATAAAACATCAAAGCGGGTTCCGGTCCGGCCGCGTGTTGATCTTAATTTTCGAAGCCAGTTTGGTATGGTTCAGAATCCCGTGGTAGAACCCGATTCGGTTACTATTACCGGCGGAAGGACAAGAATAGCCGATATTGAATACTGGGAAACGGATGCAGTAGAAATCAACAATATCAATCGCAGTTTCGAACGAAGAATCGATCTGGCCTCCTTAGGACACGGAATAGTTGTGGAACCATCTTCGGTACTTTACAGTGTAGATGTTTCAGAATACACAGAATCGGAAATCAGGGTGCCTATCCGCACGCGAAACCTGCCCTCCGGGCAAGCCATCACCTTTAACCCTTCTGCCATTACGGTTCGCTTTGACGTGCCTATTCAGAGATATTCTGAAATTCAGGGGATGCGGCCGTTCGCAGCCTATGTCGACTATGAAGTGATCAGAGACGATACTACCGGTTTTGTTACGCCTACCGTTGAACTCGTGATCGAAGACATCAGCTTGCGACTGAGGAATTTTCAGCCCGGACGGGTTGCTTACTTCAATATTATCCCCGATTAAGATTCCGGGCCATGTTAATCAGTACGATGACGATGCATTGTCGGCCTATCCCTCTGCAATGAGCGTTTCTTCGTAGGGTCGAAGCACCTCATTTACGTCGGCTGCTCCGGAAAAGAACGACAACATCTTCAGCAGCACTTCATCAACGAGCACATCCGGGCAGGATGCACCTGAAGTTAGTGCAATTTTCAGCCCTTTCTTTTCTACAGGCAGCCAGTCATGTGTAGTCAAAATTTCTTTTTTCCACTGATCGAAATGCCGAATATGAGCCGGGCTGTCAAACTCACCGGCATCCCGCACGTGAAAGGTGGGGCAGTGATGCTCCAGAATTTCTACCAGGTGCATCGTATTGGAGGAATTATAACCGCCGACAACGAGTGCAATATCGGGTTTGGCATCAGCCAGGGCATAGGTGGCCGACTGATTTTCGTTGGTTGCGTAGCAGAGGGTATCGGATGTGTCGGCAAAATGGTTAAGCACGTTTTCCTCGCCGAACCGCTCCCTTGCCGCGTCTTTCAGGATGTCCATTACCTGCTGTGTTTCGGTGGCCAGCATCGTGGTCTGGTTAATCACCCCGAAAAATTCGAGGTGTTTCAGCGGGTCAAAACCGGGTGTACTTTTGTGCCTGAAATATTTCTCAAAATCGCTGAGTGGCCGCTTTTCGATCATGATGTCGGCGAGGATAGTTGCCTCCTCGGGGTTCAGAACCACCACTACTTCCGAATGATCGGCGCTGTGCGAAAAAGTGGCCCGGGTCTCCTCATGCCTGTGCTTGCCGTGTACCACCAGATTGTATCCCTTTTTGCCGAGCT
>PWWL01000209.1 GCA_003561515.1 Balneolaceae bacterium | reverse complement strand
CTACCGGATCAATTATTCAAACTAAATTATAAAATTCTGTAAATCTTATTTTAAAGCAAAATCATTCTAATAATTACTGATTCTATATTTATTCAAAAATGCGTTTAGTGATTAAAAGACCTTAAAGCGTCCGTAGGTCCTTTAAGCGTCTATTTGCCAACGAAATCGTAACGATTGAAGGACTTTCGCTTCGCTACAGACGCTTCAATGTTACTTATTAACTCAACCGCTCAACGCGTTATTCAAAAATCTTTACCCATTCCCCTTTAAGGACGGACTTCATCTCTCGATATATTTATCAAACCAATTCATAATCCGGTTCGACACTTCCGCGATCAGTTTGGGTTCCGTTGGCCCGTGGCCGGTTCTCGGAAGCAGAATCATCTCACTGTCAACACCCAGCTCCTGCAGTGCCCAGTAGAATTCCTGCGCTTGGCCAAGCGGCACGCGGAGATCGCCCGTACCGTGAATGATCTGCGTTGGCGTTACCGTATTTTCAACGTGGTAGATGGCGGAGTGACGCTCATATGTCTCCATATTTCCTCCCCAATAGGGACCGCCCATATGGGCTAAAAGGTAGTCGGGGATATCGGTGGTCCCCACCATGCTCACCAGATTTGAGAGCCCTGCACCCATGCTAACAGCACTGAAGCGATCGGTCTGGGTTACAATCCACGATGTCATATATCCGCCGTAACTCCACCCCATCTCGGCCAGGCGATTGGGATCAGCAACGCCCATCTCAATTACTTTGTCCACGCCGGTCATCAGGTCCTCGTAATCGCCAAAGCCCCAGTCCTGGAAGTTGGCGTAGCGGAACTCCTTTCCATACCCGGTGCTTCCGCGTGGGTTCGGGCGCAGCAGCGCATATCCCTTCTCCGCAAAAAACTGGATGGCATAGATACCTCCCGAGCCGGTCCAGGTCTGCGCATAAATTCCCGACGGACCACCGTGAACCATCAGGATCAGCGGAATGCGGTCGCCTTCCTCATACCCCACCGGATAGGTTAGCAGGCCTTCAATCTCCATGCCATCGTTCGACGTCCAGGTAAGAACTTCAGTATGGCCGAACTCCGGAAGCTGAATGTCATCAAACACGGAGGAGACTTTCTGTGCCGAAAAGCGGTTCAGGTTTGAGTAATAGACTTCCCGGGGTGTTTCCGGAGTTTCGTAGGTGAACACAATCCGGTCGCCGTTGCGGTTTACGGCAAACTGATTGTAGACGCCATTCTCTGGCGTGATGAGCTGTGGATCGTTGCCGTTCAGCGGCACCCGGTAAAGAACCGATGCGGTGTTGCGCCACTCCCGAACAAGCAGATTGCCCCGTGAATCGAACCCGGTAATGGTAGCGCTGCGATCGTATGTATGTGCCAGCGCTCTCGGCTCACCACCTGCCGCGGGCACCACAAAGAGATCGCCGATACCGATACCTTCAACCTGTCCGCCGTGCGAAACAAACACCACGTTTCTGCCATTGGGAGTAAACCTCGGGCTGGAATCCGTTCCTTCGCGCGCAACGAGCGCCGACACCGCCCCGCTGTCGGCCGGCACCGTGGAGATGTTCATCTCGTACCGGTCGTTAATTCGCGGCGTGGGCTGATGCGCGAATACAATGGTGCTGCCATCTGGCGACCAGTCGAAACCCGTAGTTTGTTTATCGCCGGCATAGATCGCTTTCGCATCATCCTCACCCACGGTTTGTACGTAGATTCGTGAAAACCTGAACTCGGTATCCACCACCGTAACATCGCGCCGTTCCCGCTCGCGGGTGCGCTGCTCTTCGGTTTGGGGATCGGTCATGGTGTAGGCTATCCGCGTTCCGTCGGGCGACCACTGAAAGCTTCCCACCCCGTTTTCTGCGGATGTAATCTTTTTCGCTTCCCCGCCATTGAGGTACATTTTATAAACCTGCCTGCCATTATCGCGCGTGGAGATAAACGAGAGATACCGGCCGTCGGGGCTGAACTGCGGATTGGTGGCCGACTGTTCCCCTCGTGTAAACTGCCGGTTCATGGAGCCATCTGCCTTTGCCACCCAAATATGGGTTGTAAATCTGGATTCATCGCCTTCCATGTTGGTTTCGCGAACAGTGTAGGCGATCACGGAGCCGTCCGGTGAAATTTCCGGTGAGCCGACAACGGGCAGGTTCACCATCGATTCGGGCGTCCAGCTTTCGACGGTGGTCTGGGCGCTGAGATTATAAACAAAGAGCAAAGAGAACAGTGCCGGCTGCAGCACGATTGGGATCATTCGGGACATGATATCATGGTATGGTTAACATTCAGAGAAACTGAATAAACCACATGATAACGGAATGCGCAAATGTGATTTCGGACTGTGCACCTATTTGACATGGTATGTCTTGCCTGCATGATTGACCCAAATTGAGACATGGTATGTCTACACCATCCAGAACCCGATGTGATTTCGAAAGATGGATTAGGGTACGTGCGTAGTTCGATGTTGAAGAGACATACCATGTCTTACCTTCTTGATTGACCCCGTTTGAGACATGGTATGTCTGCTTCATTTCCGAACTTTAAAAAGCCAACTTCAGCAAACCAAGCTGCACTTTGAGATGGGTCGATCAGTGTGGCAGCATCAAACATTAAAATTTCCGGTTTTTAAGGTATCCCTGTAAATCCGGCCTTAAACCTTTTGAAAACCGCAGAACTGAGTAACCGGGGAATGTCGAAGTGATACCACTTCATAGTTAATCAGTTTATCGGTTCTTCGGTTCTACAGGTTGATCTTTTTCAAGGATTTACAACCGACTGGCGGAGTTCCCGGATATTGTCAAATGCATGGCCAACAGCTAGGATTGCAGCCTTAAGGGAAACTATTTAACCTGACCGGACAATCATGATGGCACGGCTCTTTGTAGTACCATTTACCTGAAGGCGTACAATATAGAGACCGCTTGATAGTTCTCCGGCACTGAATTGGAGTTCATGCTCTCCCTGTTTCATCTCTGACGAAAGCAGCTTTGCTACTTTTTTGCCATCCACGGTGAAAACCTCCAAATTCACCATGCTGTCACCTTCAATAGAAAAGTGCAGCGTTGTTACATCATCAAAGGGATTGGGATAGTTTGGATAGAGTTCAGCTCCATCCGGGGTTTGCTGAACAGGTGTTCCGTCAGATTCTGCCGGGTCGAGCCAAACTTCATACACCGTATAGCTTGCACTGGTTCTGTCTGTCTGATTCGTAAAAAAGGGATTGATAATGGGAGTATCAATGCCGCCAACAATATGCCCTGCCAGAAATTCACCTGCTTCAATTTCATCTATCAGAGTAACCCCGGTTTCATTTTTTGGCAAATCAGGATTTGGGATAAACTCTGCACTGGTCCCCTTCAAACCAGGCATCTCTTCCGTCAGTGCAAACTCAGCGAAGCTGCCATCCGCATGCCTGGTAACCACGCTAATGGTGGTAACAAAAGGAACCCGGTCATCCTGAATCAGCTGGTTACCCTGAAAATAAAATTGAGCAAGGCCACCGAAGAAAAGCATATGCAGTTCCTCGGTCTCTTCCAGGTAGATTGAAAGTTTCGGGCTGTGGTAATGGCTCAATAGCTGTTCAAAATCAGGTATTGGCTTGTAAAACTCTTCTTTCCCTACTTCTACATTATATAGAAAAGGAAGGTCAGCCTCTCGTTGAAATACACCAGTCGAAATCATATAGCCCGGTGCACCGTCACGAAATATGTAGGGGACCAGGTTGTAATCCCTGCGTCTCAGATGATCTTCATCCACTACTTTAGAGTAGTATGATATCTCCGGGCCTGATATCGCATCATCGATTCTGAAAGATTGAATAGCATGCGTGTACTCCTGGATGAAGGTTGGCATATTTCTTGGGTTATATCGCCCGTCAAAGCGATGGCCTCCAACCAGGATCAATGTATTATCCAGCCTGCCCAGCTGCCCGCCGGTAACTGCAAAGCGCTCGTCATAGAGATGTCCGAAACTATCTTCGCTCAGCGATCCGCTCATCACATCATTCATCGTTTCGGAAACAACAATCGTTGTTAGTTTTGGAAAAGTGATATGATCACCCGCTGTTTCACTGAAGGCGTAGCCACCAATGATGTAAAGTGTGTCTGCTATCTGGTGATAATTCATATTGGTTGACTGCAGATGCTCTCTGATTCCTGTAGATAGCGGGTCCAGGGCTTCTGCAAAAAACTCACCGGTTGAAGGGTCAATCACAAAAATATGACTGTTATTGTGATTTGGTGGAAATGATGCAAAAGGTTGCCTGGCATGAATGCCGTCTGTTCTGCCGCCCACAATCAGCCACTTGCCTTGGTGCTGCGCATAGGCAAACGAATGAAAACCCGGAAGGCCCGGAACCGAAACCTGCTCAAGCCGTACCGAGTAGGGAAAGGATGAGTCCTGACCCGTTAAAACCACAGGCTCATAAAATATGACGAAGACCAATAGAAGGAGTATTTTTTTTATAGATCTGATCGATGTTGCTGTCATGGGCCTAACCTAAGGAATAGTAATTCTGTTTTATGATGACGCAAGGATGATTGAAAACGACCATTAAGAACAACTCTTGAAATCATTCTAAGCTTTAGAAACATTGTAATTCTCACCTTCGCTTTGAGTTCAATTCGCATTGTATCATCGATTCGAACTCTCTTGTTAATTAGACGAAATGACGCGCTGATCGTTTGATGCAGAATGCGTTCTATCCAAATATTGTTTTCAGGAATTCAGATATCAATAAGCACCCAACATGCAGCGATATACAACTTACCGTTCGTAAAAGCATTTAAGGCATTTTACTTGGAGCTGAACACAGAAAAGAGAGGTATTTACAGACGTAACAAGCAGTACGAAATAACACGCCGCGAAACTATCAAGGAAGCATTTGTTATTTAATATTCTACTGAGGATATCAAACAACCACAATACTGGAGTACGAATAGCTGGATTCAACTGTGATCATAAATTTACAGGTTCCAGCATTGCGAGAGTGAAAAAAGAATAAACTCCAATAAATCACAGATCTGTTTTATCCTGCAATAACGAAGTACTCCATTTCAACATTATTCAGTTCATCGGTTCTGCGGTTCTACTGTTCCCAGGGCTCACAACTCTGACATGCATTAACACCCTGCAGCTTGTAGATTGCGACTGGCAGCTTGCCGCTTGCCAAAAAAAATTAACATTTTCCCATCCTGTTGGTCCTTAGAAGTGGTTTTCGTATTTACTGCCTGTAAACACAATCAAATCATGACGGTACGATGAAAGACGCAATATTGTTGATCGGAGGAGCACTGGCCGTGATTGCGGCCTTTTCGCT
>PWWL01000210.1 GCA_003561515.1 Balneolaceae bacterium | reverse complement strand
TAAGTAACATTGAAGCGTCTGTAGCGAAGCGAAAGTCCTTCAATCGTTACGAGTTCGTTGGCAAATAGACGCTTAAAGGACCTACGGACGCTTTAAGGTCTTTTAACCACTAAACGCGTTCTTACATTAATCTGACGTATATCATAATCGCAAAAGAATCAGGATACCGAGGACAGACTTCAGCGTCCATAGAAGTGTCCGAATCCAGTTGGTATTTACCAATTTCTGAACCGTTGGTTCATCGTATCCGCCCGAGAGTTTTTCATGAAGCGGTACCGAAGTGAAGAAGGTGACCAGCCAAATTAAAATCACGATACCGAGACCGGCCCTGTGAAGCAGGATGAAATCGTCTGCCATCAACGAGAGCCATAGTGATGTGCCTAGTTCTGTCAGCATCAGCGGCATCACAATAAATGACACCCTGACTTTATGGAAACTCATGTGCTCCCTAAACCGGTCTCTGTCCGTTCGATGGAAAAAAGGGTAGTGAGCCAGCTGCACCAGCCAGATAACCCCGCACAGCATAAAACTGCTTAATATGTTTATGATTAGAAGTAGCTCCATCGAAATTCTATTTCAGACAAGGTAAGCAAAGGGTTGCAGGATTCTGTATTTTAACCGACTTGAAAACGAAACGAATTTATAGCATTTAATCAACTAAAGAGTTTATGAGCTGGATCCGTACCCACAACTGTGGTGAGCTAACCAAAAATGATAAAGGCAGTGAGGTAATCCTGAACGGATGGGTGGCTACCAGGCGCGACCTTGGCGGGCTGATTTTCATTGATTTGCGCGACCGGTATGGGATCACGCAAATCGTGTTCGACGAGCAGAACAAAAAACTTCACGAAATGGCCGAACTGCTTCGATCGGAATATGTGATCGGGGTAAAGGGTACGGTAATAAGCCGAAGTAAGGAGACCATCAATCCCGACATGCCAACCGGTGAAATAGAAGTGGAAGTTACCGATATGCAGGTTTACTCAAAAGCCGAGACGCCCCCTTTCGAAATCAAAGACGATATCCCCACCAATGAAGAGGTGCGTCTGCGCTATCGCTATCTCGACCTTCGCCGCACTGAGATACAGAAAAATATGCTTCTTCGATCGGATGTGGCACACACCATCCGCAACTTCTATCACACCCGCAAATTTGCTGAGGTGGAAACGCCGGTGCTGATGCGCTCAACACCAGAGGGTGCACGCGACTACCTGGTGCCAAGCCGGGTAAATCCGGGCAGATTTTTTGCCCTTCCGCAGAGCCCGCAAACCTACAAACAGATCCTGATGGTATCTGGTATGGACCGCTATTTCCAGATCGTTAAGTGTTTCAGGGATGAAGACCTTCGCGCCGACCGTCAGCCCGAATTCACCCAGGTCGACGTGGAAATGTCGTTCGTGGATGAAGAAGTGATCTACTCGGTTCACGAAGAACTAATGGCTGAAATCTGGAAGAAGCATCTTGGAAAAGAGATCAAAACACCCTTTTCAAGGCTTACTTACAAAGAGGCCATTGAAACGTACGGTTCAGACAAGCCCGACCTACGATTTGATGTGAAAATCAACGACCTCTCGGATGTTGTCTCCAACTCCGGTTTTAAAATATTCAACACAACGGTTGAAAAAGGGGGCAGGGTGCTGTCGATTACAGTGCCCGGTCAGGGAACCATGGGGCGTGGTGCGCTAGACCGTCTGACCGATAAAGCCATTTCGCAAGCCGGTGCCGGGGGTATGATTTTTATGAGGCTCGACAGCGGTGAAATCACCTGCAGCGTGGGTAAATTCCTCGACGAGGAAACCATGAAAAAGATGGCAGATACTTCGGGCGCTACCGACGGCGACCTTGTTTTGATTCTTGCAGGACCTGCACCCGATGTGTACAAGCAGATGGGTTCGCTTCGCCTGATTGTAGGCGATGATTTTAACCTGGTTGACCATTCACGAACCGAATTTTTATGGGTCACCGAGTTTCCGCTTGTTGAGTGGTCGAAAGAAGATCTGCGCTACTACGCGCTCCATCATCCATTTACCGCGCCAAAGCCGGAGCACCTGGATATGCTCGAAGAGAAGCCCGATGAAGTGAATGCCAGGGCGTACGATTTGGTTCTGAATGGCAACGAAATCGGCGGAGGTTCCATCCGTATCCACGATCATGACGTTCAGCGGAGGATGTTTGAACTGCTGGGAATCGGCGAGCAAGAGGCAAACGAGAAGTTTGGATTTCTTCTGAATGCTTTCAAGTATGGAGCACCTCCACATGGCGGTGTCGCTTTGGGCCTCGATCGTATCATCATGCTCATGGCAGGGGCTAAAAGCCTGCGTGATGTAATCGCGTTTCCCAAAAACCAAAAAGCGCAGAGCCTGATGGACAACTGCCCCGATACGGTAGATGAGAAGCAGCTGAAAGAGCTTCATATTTCACTGAGAAAAAGTGCTGTCAACTAAACAACGTATAAGGTATTGAAAACTGCAGGAATTGACGGCTGCAAAGCCGGTTGGATATTAATTACATTTGATGAAAAACCCTCCTACCACGTGTTGCGTACCAACGACGAGTTACTCGAATCGCTCACCGGCTACGACAGGGTATTTATCGATATGCCCATTGGTCTTGAGGATGAGAAGTACACGCGCGAATGCGACAGGCTGCTGAGGGAGAAGCTTGGCGGTGAGTATGCATCGAGTGTATTCAGCCCGCCAATCAGGCCGGCGTTGCATGCACCATCGTATGTGGAAGCTAACATGCAGAGTTTTGATTACACCGAAAAGAAATTAACGGTACAGGCATGGAATATCACGCCTAAAATCAGAGTACTTGATCACTATCTAACGGAAAAAAGCGAGCTAAAGGAGAAGGTGTTTGAGAGCCATCCCGAGCTTCTGTTCATGAACCTGAACGGCGGAATGATTTATCAGAAGAAAAATACCAAGAAAGGCCTTCGCCACAGACTTGAATTGATAAGCAATCTCGAACCGGTAGCTGATGATTTCTTCCGTGATATAAAAGAAGAATTCAGAAGGAATGAAGTGGGGGAAGACGATATCGTTGATGCAATGGCTTTAGCATATGCCGCGAAACAGTCTGTAGAGAAAGGAATTAAATCGCTGCCCGAAGATCCTGAAACCGATTCGGAAGGACTCATAAAGGCAATCCATTACGTCTGACAGCATCTGTTTTTTCTGCTTGCGCCTGCTCAATTATCTTCAGGTCACACGCATTCTGTACGTACACGAAGCTAACGAGTAATCACGTGATAGCTCTTCCCGTTAAGTGGAATAATGACTGGATTTTAATCCTTACTTTTCCAAAATTTTCTTGTATTTGACTCCCGCCGCGTGCACTCTGTTAACACCATTAAATGCTGCAATTCTGTAAGCCTCTCCATAGGAAGGGTAGTTTAACACGTGCTCAATGAAATATTTTATTGAGCTGTCCATTGCCATGATGCTCTGGCCGAGATGTACCAGATCGCCGGCATGATTTCCGATAATGTGCACGCCCAAAAGTTTTAAGTTGTCTGTTCTGAAAACCAATTTCAAAATACCCTCATTTTCGTGTTTGATATCGGCCTGAGTAAGGTTCCGGTAGTAAGCTCGCCCAACCGTTACATCAATACCAATCTCTTTCGCTTTCAGTTCGGTTAAACCAATTCCGGAAATTTCGGGGATGGAATAGATTGAGTAGGGTATGTCTTTTGAGGGTGAGTCTCCGGGCATATCGAACATTGTACATGCCGCGAGCCGTCCCTGTACAAATGAAGCGGCTGCAGAAGATGCCTCTCCAACCACGTCTCCGGCAGCATAGATATTGCTGACATTGGTTTGATAAAACTCGTTTACATTGATGAATCCGGAATCATCCGTTTTAATTTGTAATTCGTCACTCCAAAGATTTCTTGTGTTGGCTTTTTTACTGCTCACATAAAGCACATGCTCTGTTTCGGAAACGTACTTTCGTTTTTCGCCTTTCAGTTTAAAGGTGACTTCCATGCAGTTTCTCAAGTCGTTCGTTCCGACCTTTTTAACTCTTGACTCATGATAAATCTGAATATTTTTATTTTTTAGAATTCTTATGAGTTCTTCCTTGATTTCCTTGTCAAGAAATGGCAAAAGATCATCACTTTCGCTAAGTATTGTAATTCTTGTTCCAAGAGCGGAAAATATGGTTGCATACTCAAATGCGATGACGCCGCTCCCAACAATCACAAGCCTGCGTGGGATGTGTGTTAACGACAGAATGGAATCATAATCGAGAACGGTCTTGTGGTCAAGTTCAAAGTTCTTTGGCTGTTGTGGGCTGCTGCCCGTAGATATGAGAATATTTGCAGCCGTATACGAGGTTTTTTTGTTAAACTGATTGGTTACCTCGATTGTATTTTTATCAATAATTCTTCCATAGCCCCTAACGGTATCTATTTCATTTTTTATCAGGTCGTGCTTCACTTTCTTATTCTTCTCTTCAAGAATAGATCTCTTGTAAAGCATCAAATCTTCCATTCTGAACTTCTCATAGGGCTTTCTTCCGCGTTCGTCTCCGAATTGGGTATGAAACCTCTGGATAAGGTTAGCCGCCTCTTTCAAGGCTTTACTTGGAACAGTACCCTTGTTTAGCCAGGTACCTCCCAAATTTGAAGGGTCGGCCTCAACCATCAATACGTTTTTGTCGAATTTTGTGCTTTGCATAGCACAAGAAAAACCGGCAGGACCGCTGCCAAGAATGATTACGTCGTAATCGAAAGCCATAGTGAGAAATTTAAATTCAGACCGCCCGTACGCGTTTGTATTAAGCCGGCCGGATAATTTTTAGTTAATCTGTAAACCAGGTTCGATTTAAACAGGCGACATTACAGCTCACTCTTTTGATATGGAGATGCTGGCCATGTTCCAATACGAAAATTGGTTTACGGTTGCTCAATGAGAGTTGAAAGTTAACTATTGCTTCGGCTTCTAAAAAACCTTTTGATTTCTCCATGCGTGAAGCATGTCTTTTGAGTGACAAAACGAATGTATTAGAAATCGAAGCAATTAATCTGTGTGGATGAATTTATGTATCTGAAGGTCCCAACATCAAACGAAAGTTGAAAAGCTTTTAAAAAAGATTTTTGGAACGTTTTTACGGTTTAGTTTTTTTAGAAGTATAGGATGTAAATCATAAAGCGTTGAAGTAAAGCGCGTTATGAGAAATTGAATGCTAACCAAAAAACGATATTAAAAGATATGCCTTTCACATTACCTGATTTACCTTACAAGCACGATGCTCTAGAACCTCACATTGACGCGCGTACAATGGAGATTCACCATGGCAAGCATCATCAGGGATATACAAACAAACTGAATGCTGCTCTTGAAGGCCACGAATTTGCAAACCTTCCGATTGAAGAAATCCTTGGAAGAATCAAAGAAGTGCCTGAGGCCAAGCGACAAGCTGTTATCAATAACGGCGGCGGATATGCGAATCATAATCTGTTTTGGACGATTATGTCTCCCAATGGAGGCGGCACCCCAAAAGGAGATGTTGCAAAAGCGATAGACTCTGAGCTCGGTGGATTTGATAAATTCAAGGAAGATTTCTCAAACACAGCCGCAACCAGATTTGGTTCCGGGTGGGGTTGGCTTTGCGTAGACGGAGATGGAAAACTCCATATACTATCTACGGCTAACCAGGATAGTCCGCTTATGGATGGGCTTACCCCAATCCTTGGCGTTGACGTTTGGGAGCATGCTTATTACCTCCATTATCAAAATCGCAGACCGGATTATTTAAGCGCTTTCTGGAATGTGGTGAACTGGGATCAGGTGGAAAAAAACTACCATGAGGCCATAAAATAAGTACCCACCGGGCGATTACTTTTCGCATTTTATAAGAAGCTGTAAATTTGGGTGACTGGTTTTCCAGTCACCCTTTTTTATGATCCGGTTCGGTTTTTAAATCGAAAAAAATATGGCATAAAAGGTGGAGTTCACCCAAAACCTGATCACGGAGCTGTCTTATCTGAGGGTGATCTTATACCATCTCTCAAACTCACCCATGCTTCTTGCGATGTCTTGCCGCTGAGGGGTTCTTTGTCGGGTCCCATATCTATCGGTTTGTCGTGATGCCGAGTAATTGTTTTCATTTTGAATTCTAAAATTGGGTGTTTCTACAGCAAAACCCAGCCAGAAGCGATCACCGCTAAATCTGTAAAGAGAAGAACCATCGCGCGGAATTTTCATCTCAATAGACAGAAATCTTCCATCCTGGCCTATTGCCGCATTCATTCCATCTACTTCCAGCTGATTTAAAGTGACAAATCCGTAGTCAGCATCCGATCGCCCTCCCGCACGTTCCACGATCATGATTCTGCTGAACTGTTCATCTTCGAGCCTGGTCAAGGTCTCACGATTTTCAGGTTTGCTCATCCAGTCATTATTTCTAAGAAAGGAACTGTATTGCCCGGGATTTTCACGAAGCAGATTAAACGTGCCCGGGGGAATTCCTATTCCAATCTCATTTTTCAGGTCTTCATCATCATTCAGATATACAATAAGTCCCGATTGCCTGATAGCCCGATCTTTAAATGCGCTGCGAACATCGATGAATATGTACAGAAAATTTTGATCGTAGGTTGTATAAAAATTAACGTCTTCCCTTGTTTCAATCAGGGTTTCTGAGGTGTTCCAGTCGGATAGGTTTCCGTCAATTGTCAGAGAAGAGTGCAGTTGCGGAGCAGCGAATTGCTGGGTACTGCTGCAGGCCATAAAAACCAGAGAAAATGTAAGAAGCAGTAAAACTGAACGGTAATGCATCAGGATATAAATGTGGTCGGTGAAAATTTTGAAATCGGAATAACGATTAATAATAATTCTGGGCTTCATAGAAGGAAACCATCTCTGCTAAATGAGAAAAAATCCTTATATTCCGGTGTGCAAAAATAGAGAATAAAAATAACAAACGTATGCAATTTGGATTTGGCGTAGGACCGGATACTTCATGGATGAGAAAAGAGCTGACAGACCTTGGTGTGGAAGAGCTCAAAACTCCGGAAGAAGTTGACCGGGCTATGAATGAGTATAACAAAGGAACGATGCTTATGGTCATAAATTCTGTTTGTGGCTGTGCAGCAGGAAATGCCCGGCCGGGCGCTGCAATTGCCCTTGATAAAACCGAAACCAAGCCCGACCACCTGGTAACGGTATTTGCAGGCCAGGATAAGGAAGCCACCGCAAGGGCACGAGAATTTTTTAGCGAATATCCTCCATCATCACCGGCATTCGCCTATTTTGTTGATGGTGAAATCAAGGCCATGATTCCCAGACACAGAATTGAGGGCAGAACCCGCGAAGAGGTTGCCGGCGATCTAATCATGGTGTTCGACGCCTTCGCTGGCAAGGAAAGCGCCTGACAACAATTCTTTATGATTTTGTGATTGGTTGTGGTTAAGGGCCCCTCTGTAGTTACAGGGGGGCTTTTTTATTACTTCTGATACACCCTCACATAATCCACCACAAGCGACTGCGGAAATTCCGTATTTTCATCGGGATTTGGCAGAAAATCACCCCCAACGGCAAGGTTCAGAATAATGTAGAACGGCGTTGAAAATGGTTCAAATTCTGCATCTATTTCAGTGAATGGCACATACATGAACTCGATGTCGTTAAAGTACCACGTTAACCCTAACTCATCCCATTCAAGTGCATAGAGGTTAAAGCTGCTGCTAAGGTCTATGTCGGTTTCAAGCGCCTCGGTGATATAGTTACGGCACTGAACCGGGTTGCCCTCACAGCCTTCCATCCAGTAGTGAACAGCTCCGCTTGTGGATGTGAGCTCATTTCCGCGAAACTCCATGATGTCGATTTCACCACCGCGCGGCCATCCGTCATCGCGCATCGGCATCAGCCAGAACGCCGGCCAGAAACCCTGCCCAGCCGGCATTTTAATGCTCGCTTCAAATCTGCCGTGCTTCCAACCAATGCGTGTGCTGTCGCTTGAAATCCTGGCCGATGTATAATCGTAGCCGCGATAGCTTTCGCGAAGTGCCTTCAGGTGAAGTTTTCCGTCCCCGATAAAGGCATTGTCAGGCCTGGGGGTATAGTATTGAAGTTCGTTGTTATATGCCGGCCCTTCCCAGAATACCCATGTATTCGTGTCGATAGAATCACCGGAAAACTCTTCGCTCCAAACCAGTTCAAATTCACCGGAAAGAGTACTTTCATTGCTGCTGCAACTTTGCAGAATCAGAAGTAGTGATGATGTGAAAAGAAGCAGAGTTCTAAATTTCATTGTTGTTGGGCGTGAATTTGAACAAAAAAAAGGCGGATCGATGATCCGCCTTGAATATATCCATGGGAGGCTGGTTTTAAAAATCGATACCGATCGAGAAGTAATGGATCGGCCTGCTGCCGAATCCTCCTCTTTGATAAGGCCATCCCACATCGTAACGGAAGGGAAGCCCCAGTAATATCGTGCGAAGGCCGAATCCTGCTCCGATCAATATGTCTCCGTCAACGAAACTAACCGGAACGTCGCCATCCCGTGCCGGACCGTCTCGCAGTAAACCTGTTTGTGGATCCAAAAACTCATTTCGCTTGTTGGCCACACGCCCTTCAAAATTGCCCGGATTTTCAAAGTAAACTATCGGGTTGCCGCTCGCATCATTGAATCTTGAATAGGGAATGTCAAAACCCCAGGCGGCACCGGCATCCACAAATGCAACGGCTGTAATGTTCCATAACGGCAGAATGGGAACAGGGCCGGGTAGCACTGCCGCAAATAGCGGGAATCTGAACTCAGCATTAATCATCGTGAATTTATCACCATATATCGTGTTGAACTCATGACCTCGAAGAGGCGTGGCAGGCAGTGTGAAGAATGTGTCGGCAAGCCGTTCGAACGGGATTTCCGCATCCGACCATCGCTGGTTAATCCAGCCAAGCATACCACCCATGAAAAAGGTTTGAGAGTCCCTTCCATATGAGGCTGCACCGGCGGCACGCAGGGCAATTGAGTATTGTGATCCGAGATCAATGTACTGCCGGTAATCGCCAAGCAGAGTGGCAAATTGCGGAACTTCTGAGCCCAACGGAGGGCTTCCGGCAAGCCTTACCGAGTAGCGGTTTCCGCCCCGTGGTGTAATAAAACCGGGAATGGTGAAGTCGCCGGTAAAGGTAACCTGCGGATATAAAAAGTAGCTGCTTTCATTGCTTAGGCCAAAATCACCTATACCTCTTACGGAGCTGAAGTCACGGGCAATACCTATACCGGATATGCCGTAGTCGAATCGTTGATAACGGTTCAGCGGGTACTGAAAATCAACAGATAATCCGTAGGTTCTGAACCGTAACAGTTCGCCGGCGAATGTCTGGAAATTCCTCGATTGATGGAAAAATGAAGTAAAGAAATTTGTTCGATTTCGAAGGTACCCGTACTGAAACGTGTAGTCGCTGTTCCGCAAGTCGAACACAAGATTTGACCCAAACGAGATCTCATGATCCCCAAATAAGTCAGTGAGACGTACAAAGGCAAAAGCAGATGTTCCGTAGTAGGTGCTTAGCTGGCCCGCTGCATACGAAAAATCGGGGCTGAACTGAAGCCTGTATTGTCTGGGCTGGTAGTACCCATCTTCGGTTAGATTGTGTTCCGGCTCAAATTTACTTGGATCGTCTCGCAGAACGATTGTCGTGTCGCGCACAACGCTTTCACCGAACTGGTAATTTCTGAAGTCAATCCTGTCTCTGCGTACGGTGTCTTGTTCGGTCGTGTCTGGCTCAGCCCGAATCATTCGTTCGAATCCTGTGACGGGAGCATCGATCAGTGAACGCGCCGTGATCATATTGCCGCGTTCGCGATGAGACAGCATCTCCTGAACGTAGCGGACTGCCGGCACTCTGTCGCCGGGCGACCGCTCTGCTCGCTCCTGTGCCCACAGATTTGGTGTGAGCTGCCTGTCCATTCGCCTATCGAAGGGAGCTCGAATCATAAAAATATCCGGGAAGCCGCGATTGAGTGAATTAAATGCAAGCCGTGTTCCATCGGCAGAAACGGAGATCTGCATTACACCCGATTGGAGATCTGTGATCGGATGTACTGTTCTGCTGCTTAAGTCATACTCATAAATATTGGGAATTCCGTTTTGATCCGATACGAAAAGCAACCTGCCGTCTCTGGTCAGAGTGGGTTGGTAATCCGACCAGGAGGGGGTATTGGTAAGCTGTTCTATTCTACTACTTCCAACCCGAATGCGGTAAAGATCTGTTTCGTAAAAGTCATCATTCTGCATGATGGAGTAGCCCGCGCGGGCATAACCGGGCTGGAGAATGCCACCGCGGTTCGACACAAAGTAGACAAATTCAGAGTTGGGACCCCAAGCTGGTTCTTTATCCGTGAACACATCTTTGGTCAGATTCTGGAAGTCGCCGGTTTCGAGGTTGTACACGAAGATATCCTGATAACCGCCCATATTGCCATCGAACGCGATCTTTTGTCTGTCTGGCGACCATGAAACAGAATTGATGGCGTCAAGATCGGGAAACCGAATCAAATTAGAGTTACCACTTTCGTATTCAATAATTGCGAGGTTAAGCGAACCTTGAGACTTGCTCGACATGGCAATCCGGGTACCATCGGGCGACCAGCTAAGGTTTGGAATGAGGATGTTCAATTCTTCAAACATCGCGCTATCAGAACCTCTCACCAGGGTTTTGAGTCTTTCCCCTGTGTTTGCATCTACCACAATAATGTCGAATACACCTCTGCGGTTCGAAATCATAGCAATTTTATCGCCCCTCGGTGAAATGGTAGGGCTGGTGTTGTAGGAGCCCGAACGTGCTCTGGTGGTGATTTGCGTGGCAACGCTGCTTAACGATTGCCGTTCTGCCACTTCCGGGAAATAACGTTGTCTCCAGTATTCGTGCCAGCGTTCAGAAAGCTCGTCGAGTTCAAGGCCCAACGATTGAACGAGCGACAGACGTATGTTTCGGTTTGATTTGATACGCTGCAGAATTTCAGTGATTTTCGGCCTGCCATACTGATCGGCGATGTAGTACCAAAACGCCTGGCCGCCGCGGTATGCAAAGAAGCCCTGGAGTTGTTGAATTGGCGGAAGGTAGTTATTCAGAACGGCATCCCTCATAAACATGTCGGTCTGGGTATCCCACCCAAGTGCGAGATATTCGGCAAGCCCTTCTTCAAACCAGAGAGGAAACACCAGCTGAATGTTGTTCTGGACAATTGATTGTATTGTGCCGCCGTAGTAAACATCATTTATATACGCATGCACAAGTTCATGGTGGATGGTTCGGCGGAAGTCCGCATAGTCGCCCATAAATGGTTGTGTCATCCGATTCTTAAACTTATCGGTTACACCCCCGATGCCCTGCGCTTCTACGGGAAGGGCAACGACATTGGTTTGAGAGAAATCGCTGTGAGAATCATATATAATGACCGGAATACGGTCGGTGAGTTGATCCCCAAAATCTTCATTCAGCTGCTTTAGAGAACTTTCTACAGCTTCGGCGGTGAATTGCGCGAGGTGGTAGTTTCTCGAATCGTAGTAGTAAATATCGAAGTGATCGGTTTCTATGAATCTCCATTCGAACCGTTCATACTGAACCCTGTTTTTCCCGAAAAAGAAATATTGGGCGAGAAGTTCTTCGGCAGCTGCCGTTCCGATGAATATGGTTAGTAACGCAACAAGTAGAGATTTTTGTAGCAAGCGCATGTCATAGAGATGTTTAGTATGCAGAATATTCCAGATCAATCTGCCGACGATCCAGATCGGTTCGCACCACTTTCACTTTGATGGGATCGCCAAGGCGAAATTGTTTGCCCTTTGATCGGCCGGTGAGACAGTGCATTTTGGGATGATAGATATAAAAGTCATCCTTAAGATCGCTAACGCGTATCATTCCTTCACAGTATATATCATTTAATTGGCAATACAATCCGTTTTCTGTAACACCGCTGATGGTGGCATCGAACGTCTGGCCTAATTTTTCGGATAAATACTCAACCTGTTTCAGCTTAACGGAATCCCGTTCTGCTTCCACAGCGTAACGTTCTCTTTCGCTGCAATGTTCGCCCATACGAGATAATTCATCAAATGTGTACTCAGAGCTTCCGCCGCTGTAGCGTTTTAGCAGCCTGTGAACAATTACGTCGGGGTAACGTCGTATCGGGCTCGTAAAGTGCGCATAATCAGAAAAACCAAGTCCAAAGTGTCCTATGTTCTTGGGTGAATACTCAGCCTTTGCCATTGCACGGAGCATCAGGCCATTGATGATATTTTCGAGAGAAGTGTTCTCGATCTGTTTCAAAAGCTGATTGATATTTTTTGCGGAAATTCTCCCATTGAGGTCGAAATTGATACCCAGCGGTTTCGCAGTTTCGCGGATATTGTTGAGCTTTTCGAGATCGGGCAAATCATGAATACGGTACAAGAACGGATGGTCATTTTTTTCCGATTTTTTGTTACTGCCCCTCTTTCGAAGAGTATCGACATGATAGGCGACTGTTTTATTGGCCATTAACATACATTCTTCGATAAGCTTGTGTGCAAATAAACGTTCTTTCACAATTACGTCTACCGGTTTACCGGTGTCATCCAAAACGAACCTTGGCTCCGGGGTTTCAAAGTTGATTGAACCCTCGCGAAATCGTTTCTCAAGCAATGTCTTGGCCAGTTTCTCAAGTATTTTGAGCTCATCTTTGAATCGATGTTTTGCCTTGCCATCAAGTATTTCCTGCACCTCGTCATACACAAATCGCTGTTTTGAGTGAATCACCGTTTCTTCGATGGTGTAGTTCACAAGTTTGCCGTTGGGGGCAATTTCCATGAAACAGCTGTAGGCAAGTTTATCCTCGTTCGGCCTCAGGCTGCAAACTCCATTGCTTAGACGCTCGGGCAGCATCGGAATTACCCGGTCGACCAGGTAGACGCTTGTACCGCGATGAAAGGCTTCCGTGTCGAGCTCCGATCCGCGGGGCATGTAGTGGGTAACATCAGCGATGTGCACGCCAAGATAGTAGTTGCCGTTGTTGAGTATCTGGATACTAAGCCCGTCATCAAAATCTTTCGCATCGGCGGGGTCAATTGTGAGAACCACTTCGTCGCGCATATCCCGCCGGCGGGCAATCTCTTCTTCAGAAATGCGGTCCGGAATACGCTCGGCAAACTGCTCAACATTGGGTGGAAAGCTGGAGGCAAACTGTTTTTCGGCAAGAATGGACAGAACGTTGGCTTCGTTGGTGCCTGCATCGCCTAGCGATTGCACCACTTTAGCCTGCGGATAACCGCGAACATCGTCCCATTGAACCAGGTTAAAGGTAACCTTGTCGCCGGGCTTGGCGCCGTTCAAGTCAACCGGATCAACGAAAAAGTCGACGCGGGACGATTGCCTGTCCGATTCAATTAAAAAGGTATTTTTCGCGGCTTCTCTGAGGGTTCCCACAAAGAGTGTTCTGGCCCGTTTCACCACATCTTCAATACGCCCGATCGGCTTGTTGCTTTTCCTGTGGTAGCCCATCAGCTTCACTTTCACGGTATCGCCGTTGAGGGCCGTGCCCATAAACCGTTTCGAAATTTTGATATCCTGATCGCGTCCTTCAACTATCACGTAGCCGTCGCCGTGGCTGGTTACATCAAGTTTGCCGGTAACCACCGACTTGTCGCTCTCCACAACTTCGTTAAGTCGTACCAGGTTGCCCTTGCTCACCCGGATATGTCCAAGTTGTTTGAGCCTGTTTACGCATTTTTTAAGTTTTTTCGCCCCTTTCTTTTTTGATAGTGAGAGTGCGTCCTGTAAAAGCGGAACCGGAATGGATGCGTCAGGATATGACTTTAAAAGTTCTATGATTTTCTTTTCTAAACTACTGAGGTTGTTTTCGCTCATTAAATATGTTGGATTGTAAATTTAATTTTCTGCCAGAGATTCGCTTTCGCTGTCATCTTCTTTATTTCGCTGTATTCCGAAGAAGCTTCTTAAGGCCCCGGTTATACGCTGCCTGAAACTTTGCCAGGTGTTAAACTGCACTCTGGCTTCGAGGCCTACGCCGTTCATTTCCTGAGTTTGCGTGGTTGTACTTCCTGCTCCGCCGCTGGTGTAGGTGAGGGTAGGATCCTGCCTGTGAAACGCCGTAAGTGAAAAAGTTCGGTTTATTCTGTACGTGGCACCAAGATCACCAATATTACTTTCGTTTTCCTGGCCGCCGATCTGCCCTTCTCTTCTTAAAATAACCCTGTCATCAAAAAGCCTTAGAGCCACGCCTAAATCTACCTCATTGAACGCAGTAAGATTAAGATCGATATCAAAAGTGATGTCGCTTCGGAGCAGTGAGTTGATTTGGTTCGACAACAGCGGGTTGATAACCTGGCTCGTTATGAGGGGGTTTACAACAGCTGCCCCAGTTACGCCGTCAGCAAATGCAAAGTTTTGCGCCGAATCTGTGGGAAGGAAGTTCCCGCTCAGCAATATACTTGTTGCCTGAATCAGTTTCTGTTCTTCATTTTGATTCAAATTGTTGATTTGTGTGGCGATCGTTGGGTCGAGTGTGCCTTCAATACCTGTTGAAACCCTGAAAAAGAAGTCGTTCTCTACTTCTGTGATGGTTCCTCCAATTTGAAGCACCAATTCAATAGGAATTCTTCCCGAGCCGGCGGTTTCTGCGGCTCGTGCCGTTGGTACGAGCGATGAAATGAGCGGACGAGCGCGGTAGAGAGCGGTAACGTTCAGGCTCGCATCCACCAGGTCGCCCTGCCAGCTGATGCTTCCGCCTTCCTGAAGAGTGAATCGCCGTGTGAAAATATCACCGCTCACAAATTGGTAATCTCCACTCTGTATGTTGAATCGTCCAAACATACTTACATCCTGATCTTCGAGGAGGATCCGCACCTGGCCCGTTCCATTGGCGTTAAGCACTTCGTTTGTAACGCGGTCAAAAATTAGCTGAACGTTGATGGGGTTGCTGGCCGTAAAATTCAGGTCCATTGTAAATCGCTCAATAAATGTGAGCTCCTCCGGAGGTACGTCACCATTTCCGTTTTCGTCGCCATCACGGGTTCTTGCATCGAGCAAAGAGAGATCGAACGTTTCCACAAACTGAATAAACCTCCGGTCTTGCTCAAATTCCGTTTCTTCTTCAAGCGGAATGGAAATTCGTGAGTTTGATGAAATGTTCACTGTTTGAGACGTTCTCAGAAAAGGGCTGAAATTGGTGCCTGTAATCCGCGCCTGACCAGAACCATAAAGAGAAGCATAGAACGGTATGTCAGGATCGTAAGGATTGTTCATGAAGTGAAGGTTATCGAGGTCGAGCGTGAGATCGATAAAAATAGTGGGATCAAATTGATTAAGGTCAACCTGACCGAACAGCGTGCCGCGACCGCCATTCTGATCGGTTAGCTCAATATCCCTGAAAATAAGTCCATCGCTCCAGTTAAAATCCAGTTCACCTTTCAGAGTGTATGGAACGTTGGTAAATGCGGGCACACCGAGTACATCGCGGATGTAAAAAGTGGCGTCATAATCTATGCCATTGCGGTTGGCTCGAACGTAGCCGGTACCCGAAGAGCTCCCTTCCATTTCTTGTATAATTGTGGGAACAATAAAGGTAACAATCCACATGTAGATTTCCCGAAGATCAGCATCAAAATAGAAATAGTCATCATCAGGGTCATCGGAGTCAGGAATCTTGAAGTAACCCGTAAGCCTTAAATCCTGGCCAATTTCCTGATTTCTGTTGAAATAAGATCCATACTTCTCCGGATCCGTGAACACGCGTATGTCTGTGTCGAACCTTTCAAGTTCCGCATTGTACGAACTCCTGAGTGAAACGTCACCAATCAAACGGCCATCAATTCTCCCTTCCGTAACGTCAATATTTCCCGAAACCGAGGGGGTTTCAGTTAGTGAGCGCGTTACAAAATCACCATTCAAAATTCCGGAAAAGGAGATTCTGCCGCCAACCAGGTCAGAAATCCTTGACAGGTCAAAATTCTTGACATTGTACTGAACCGAATCTTCAAAACTGGAACTGAATGTCCCGTTTATTTCAACTAGGTCATTGTCGCTGCTTAGCATGAGATCATGTACCGTGAGTGAATTGTAATCGGTGTAGATAAGCCGCGGCTCTCCGTCGGTTGTCCACATATATCTGGACGAACCCAAATTGAACTCTTTAATTCCGACCTCAAACTGTCCGGGGGTGATTACACCCAAAAGAATGGTTTCAAGGCTGATATCATCATCACGCTCAAGTTTCTGATTTACTTCTAGCGAGTCATTTCTCATTGATAGATTCAGGTAGCTGTCGGTAAAGTTCATTTCATTAAACAGGGCTTGTGAACTGTTTACCTGAAGATCAACAACGGCATAATCCCGGAGACGTTCGCCGTGGCGAAAGTTTGCCGATAGGGAAGAGTTTAGGCCGTTAAACGTGAGATCACGCATGTTAAAGCTGTCATCGTAAATGTTGCCTGAAAACATCATACGATTGTTATCTGTATTTAGGGTGGCATTTATTCTGGCAGAACTGTTGATCTCGGGCAATGCCGGCAGGTAGTGCCGCAGAAGGCCCAGATCTTTAATAAAAATGTTTAAGCTCAGGTCGAGTTCGTGATCTTCTTCAGACGAGTCCGGCGCGTCGAACAGGGTAAACTCATCATCGAATAGGATCTCGTTGCGAATACGCTCTTGTAAATAACTTCCCCAAAAAGCGACAGTTTTTTGAATCTGAGTGGGAGTGAGCGTACCTCTGAGTTCACCATCAAAAAAGGAACTTGTAAACCGCAGCGTACGTGAGCTGTTTTCGGGTGAATCGATGTCGGCGTAAAGCTGGTGCGGCCTTAGAGAATCCGGGCCAATCATAGACTCTTCCATTTCCATGCTCACTCTGCCGTAAATATCGTTTATGTTGCTGCCCTGCACATTGGCCGAAAATGTACCAGAAAACTGTGTGGATTCAGCGTCTAACAAGTCAACATATCTGGGCAGGTTCAAATCTGTGATAGACCCGTCTGAAACCAGGTAAATATAACCGTCGTCGTTTTTAAATGAACCATTCGCCTGAAACAGAGAGCCATTTTCTTCAAAGAGTGCAGAGTAGTTCAGGAAGCGTTCATCGTAATTAAATTCACCAATGATTTTTTCAAAAGGGAAACCGGCGAGTATGCTTGAGCTAAGGTCCGCAGAAATATCCAAGGCGGCGTAACGATCGAATCCGGCCCCTCTGCCTGCTATTCTGCCATTCAGCATGGTCAGGTTTGTCGTGTCTCTTAATAGCGGGGATAGATCGAGGGAGTCGAGCTCGGCGAGAAATTCATACTCCGGTATATCGCTTAACGACAGGTTTGAATCGAAATTTAGCGAACCGGTTGCGGTCTGCAATCTGATATCACTGTTAAATTCCCGGAGATTTCCATAGATGTCTCCCCTGATGGTGCTGATTTCATATGCATCAAGTTCGAGATTTTGAACATACGGACCCGCAATGAACTCAATCTCGTCTGGATGAAGTACCAGGTTTTCAAGCTGTATGTTATAGCTGAGATCGCCGCTCAAAACATTCTCGGTTACAGCAGACATAATAATGGCCGATTGACCAATAGATGCTTGAAATCGATCAATATACAGCTCATCAACCGTTCCTTCTGCAGTCATCTCAAGTATCAGGTCATCACTGAAATCGGGCCATGCCGGTATAAATCGGGAAAAGAGGCCTGCCTTGATACTCGAATTTCTGATGATAGCCCGGTAACTGGCGTTTCGCAGCTGCTGCTCGAGGTTGCCCTCATAAATATTTACCGGCGTTGCCTCAAAATTGAATTCCACCTCAGCAAGAGCGGTAGTCAGGTTAATACTGTTTAATTCGAAATATCTGTTATCGCCGTAAAATTGTCCTGAGAACTGTGCAAACTCCATCTCAGTGTCGGGTATGTCTGCACTGAAATTCAGAATATCGGCGAAAACCTGTGAATCGGTCAGCTCAAGAAACAGAGTGGCATTCAGTTTCTCAATATTGATGGAACCGTATTGCAGCAGATGGTCGGGAAGGGCAATGGAGTCGTCGGTGCTGAGCTCACCGTCAATAATACTCAGATAAGGGGCGAATATGTTCAGCTGGTTAAAAATACGGGGTGTATCGGATTCCTGAATCCTTCTCGCCGTCTCCTGTTCACGTTGTGTGAAAGCTTTTACCAGCGCAATCTCTTCTTCCGTTTTAAATATGGATATAACAGGCCTGTGCACTTCAAAAGAAGAGATCGAGAGATTTTGCCTGATAAGCTCCCACCAGTTAATTGTGACGTTGGCTTTTTCGAACTCTAAAACGGGATTGATAGAATCGGAAGGAGCGAAAACCCTACCTGCTTTAATTTCTGTTCTAATCGGGATAATACCGCCTATTGATTCAAGAGTGAGGTTCCCCTCAAATTGATCGTTAAACGTTTCCACTACTTCGCCGCGAATGTAATCTTTAGTGGCAGGTAGCTGCAGAGTGATTCCTGCCACAAGCATCACAAAAAGAATGATCCCTGCAAGAACACCAACCGTGATCCAGAAGTATCTCCAAATTTTATATAGCCAGCGGTAGATCAATTACGTGTATGATTGAGATAATGTAGAGAATTGTTAAGCGAGCTGTTCGAAAATGGCTTCAGCCGACTTTTCGATGTGTCTATAGTTTAGAACTGATTTCAGCTCAGGATGTTGCCACTCCTTTAAAAGAACAAAACGTAACTGCTTATCCGTTCTTTTTTTATCCGATTCCATGTAGGATATTATTTCATTAAAAGATAACGCTTCTTTTGGTACTCTGTACTGATATAGGCCGCTGAATTTCTCAATAAAATCTCCGGAAACGTTACCACCTTCAAGGTTCGACAGTTTTTGTGCAGCAAGCATCCCAAGAAAAACAGCTTCACCATGGCTTATCGTATTGTAGGAGCAGGCCTTTTCAAGCGCATGCGCAAACGTGTGGCCAAAATTCAAAAAGGCACGCTCTCCACTTTCAAACTCATCTTGTTTCACCACATCGGCTTTAACCCGAATGCACTTACTGATAAGGCGAGAGAGTGAATCAGGCGAGACCTGATGCCTGAAATCGTGATCCAGAAAGAAAGAGGCGTCATCAAAAATAGTGGCGTCACGGATGGCTCCATATTTTAAGATCTCACTCAGTCCATTTATCCACTCGCGTTCGGGAAGCGTGGAGAGAAATGCCGTATCTGCGATAACACCCGCAGGCTGATAAAATGCTCCAATCAGGTTTTTACCGGCTTCATGGTTGATACCCGTTTTGCCTCCTATTGAACTGTCGACCATGGCGAGCAGTGTAGTTGGCAGGTGTATCAGAGGTACGCCACGGAGGGTTGCAGCTGCAGCAAACCCCCCTGCATCACCGGCTACTCCTCCTCCGGCAACAATAACCGGTGTATTTCTTCGAACCTGGCGGCTTAAAAGAAAATCGACTGCCTGCGTCCAGAAACCGATTGATTTGCTGTTTTCACCAGACGGCACCTGCATGATGTGAAGCTCGGCGGACAGGGGCTCGAGAATGGATGTGAGCCGGGTTTCATGAAAATTCCAGACTTTTTCATCAACCAGCAGAAACAACTTGTCGCTGCTAAAACGGGATAAGAGCGGGGGTAACTCTTTTTCGAGAATACGTTCTCCAGTTACAGCCTCATAGCTTCCGGAAAGAGCTTCAATAATAATCCTATTGCTCATACATCTTCAGTTTTTGAATGATCGTATCGATGATTTCTTTCTTTTTCATTCCACCGGAATTTACGGTTATATGTGCCTGTGAGTAATAGGGCAATCTTTGCTTCATGAGCCTATCGATGATGTCAGATCGATTTTCTTCTTGAGAAGACGTCAGCATTGGTCTCTTATCGCTTCTTTTTAACCTGTTTAATAGTACGGGTCTCGGAGCGTTGATGAAAATAAGCCAGCCATGCAGCTTTACATGATCGGTGACCTGCTGATTCTGAAGTGAACCTCCGCCAAGAGAAAGAACACCTTCGATGTCCTGCACATGTTTTATTAGCAGCTGCTGTTCGATTTTTCTAAATGCAGCTTCGCCTTCAAGTTCAAAAATTTCGGGAATGGTGCGTTCTTCATGTTTTTCGATGAGCAGATCGAGGTCGGTAAATGGCACGTTCAGCTCTGTTGCGAGGGCTTTTCCAATTGTTGATTTGCCCGATCCCATCATTCCACAAAGAAATACAGGCTGCCTTGGTTTAAATGGTTTCATGTTACTTTCTTTTGAGGCTCTGCCATAACAACCTGTTCACGCTGCACGGTAACCGCACCTGGTGGGGCACCTTTCTGTTTACTTATATATTTTCGTTTGGTAACAATTACGGGGACAAGGCTGCTGCCTCTGGCTTTCGAATTCCAGGCTGCAATCGAGGCAGCTTTGAAAATAACATGTGATGGTGGCATTTCTTTTTTGTTACCCATTCTGATTACCACGTGAGATCCACTTACGCCCCGTGCATGAAGCCAAACATCCTCTTTATGAGCATCCGAGGTGAGGCGATCGTTACTTCGTGCGTTTTTACCAATCCAGACTTGGAACCCGTCAACTTTAAGCTGTCTGTAAGGAAGGGATTCAGACCTGGCGCTGCCCGATAGTATTCCAAGCCTTTCAAGGCTTTCTTTATGAGCTTCAAGCCAGTCGTCAAATTCAAAAATTTTATCAATGTTATTTAGCGATTGCAGAAGTTCTTTAAGTTCGCGCAAATTTTGCTTAGTGGTTTGCAGCCTTTTCTTTGAAACCTCCACATTCCTGATCGCCTTGGCCGATTTACTGTAGTAGTTTTCTGCGTTTTCAGCGATAGTAAGTCCTTGCTTTATAGGTATTTCTATGGGGTCATTGTTGCTGTAGAAGTTGGGTAAAGAGATCTTCTGTGCTTCGGGCGACAGATGCTCATGCGCGTGAGCCATCAATATATGACCAAACTGTTCATACATTTTTGCACGTTGCAGGCCTTTATCTGCCTTTTCAAGATCTGTAACAGCAGATTCAGCCTTACGAATAGCTTGTTCAAGTTTTGGCTTAATCGTTTTTAGTTTGGCAGAAAGCCTGCGCTCACGAGAGGTATTGTAGTACACATGCCGAACGGCATCATTTACGTTGTCGAAACTTTTTGCAGTTGGCAACGGAAGTAAATGTTCAGATATAAGGCAGAGGTTGCCATCACCAAGCACGCGAAATTCCGGATTATTAATCATCTCATCAACCAGAGGGCTTACTATATCCAGCACCTCCCCGGATCTCTTTTTCTCGAGCTGATAATGATCGATTACACCATCAATGAGGTGGCGGGGAAATTTGGGAAACAATTTCGTGATTTTTTGCCGGGCACTCAGATGCTCACCGGGCAGCTCCGATGCCTTGGAGGCGGGCCTTGGCTCGGGTTCCGGGTTGCCTTCTGAATTCCACCTGTTTTTAAAAGATTCTTTAATGATTTGTTCGTGAATCAGGTATACGTTTGGATTATTTCCAAAAAGCCGGAAGAGGATTTTTTTACCCGACTTAAGCATTAAATAAATATAACGGTCGTTATCGGAAAGGTGAACACTGTCGATAATATCGTTCTCAGTGCTCTCAAAGAAGGTTGTGACGTTACTTTTTTTGCGTGGTCGGTGTTTGTCTAAAAAAAGTGAGGTCTCTGCAGGGTTTGAACTAAAAACAATCCTAATTATATTGTTACCGGTGATGTCAAGATATAGTTCTAAAACGTCGCGGTGAGGAGAGTAGCCAAAGAGAAACCTGCTGTCTCGCAGCTGATTATTCAGATGTTTGGTAAGGTGTATTAATACATAGAAATTATTCATCTAAACCTGCGCGTACATAACGATAATTCTTAAAAAAATCGGGTGCCAATGCAATATCCAATCTTCATGTCTGTAGTGAACAAAATAAACAGCTCACTTATCAAGAGAAACTTAAACGTTGTGAAGTTCAAAACATGGGAAGAATCGAACATTAATGCAGCAGGCCTTGAGATAGTCATTGATCTGAGTGACTCTACCAATCATCTGAAACAGTTAAATATCAATTTTGACTGGGATCGATTCAGGGAAGCGGCTTTGGCAAATAAGCTTAATGGTACCGACGATCACCCGATGTTAAAATCAAAGCATCTGACATCAGCCAAAGTGCACCCCGCGATTGATGTTGAATTGGTTTGGCATTTTGATGAAAAGAGCACTCAGCGTCCAAACACCAACGGCGGGGCGAATCATCGCATACAGGCTGCGGGCGAATGGATGGATAAAATCAGCAAGGATGTTAACGAATTACTCTCCAGTGAAAATATCATCACTCGCTGGCACCTCGAAATAGATGGTGATGCCGAAGGAAAGTATCTGAGCGCCATCAATCTCATTTCTTACTTTCAATTTGAAATGAGAGAGCTTGAGAGTTTAAATGATGTGCTTGGCTATGTTGATCGAAAACTGACACATCTGCTCTACAAGGCAAACAAAATTGTAAAGATAGCAGATAAGAAGATTCAGACTGCAGCGGCTTGAAATAAAAAAGGGCACCATAGAGTGCCCTTACATCTTTCAGGTATAAAAACTGCCTACTTTTTCTTCTTATGCCTGTTCTTACGAAGACGCTTTTTTCTTTTGTGCTTAGCGATCTTAGCTCTTTTCCTTTTCTTTCCGCTTGGCATAAATAATAACCCGGTGTGTTAAAATTAGACTTATCAGTTTACTGAGCGACTCTGGTAGTATCGCTATTTGTGTAGTTTTGAAAAATACAAAAACTTTCCTTTAAATCTAAAACCACAATTCCTCGATACTGTAAAATGACGTGATTTTGTAACGATTGAATTCTGATTCAGGAGTGCTTTTTCTTATCTTTGAAAGCTATGCTAATCATTTCCGGAAATGCCTGAATTAATAAAAGTAGCCAAGTTTGGCGGTACAAGCATGGCAGATGCTGCGGCCATGCGCAGATGTGCGGCCATTGTAAACTCCGATCAAGACAAAAAAATCGTCGTAGTAAGTGCCACATCCGGCACTACCAATTTACTTACCCGGCTTTGTACTCCGTTGGTATCATCCGATAGAGTACGGCTTCTTTCAGAGATATCGGAGAAGCACCTCAACATCTGCAATGAACTAAAATCACCGCAAAGCGTGAGGCCAGACATTGAGAAGCTTCTTGAGGAATTGAAATGGCGGGTTCATGAAACAAAGTCCGTTACCCTCCAACAAAAAGATGAAATTTTATCGTTTGGCGAGCTTCTTTCATCCAGGATCTTCACACAAATCCTGAAGGAGTCATCTTCCGAGGCATCCCGTGTTTCATGGCTCGACGCCAGAGATGTAATCATTACAGATCACGCACATACACAGGCAGAACCCGATATTGAGCTTATTGAAAAACGTGCTGAAGAAAAATTGACTCCCCGTTTTCCAGAAGGCAGATTCGTAACCCAGGGCTTTATTGCAAGCACGGAAAACGGAGTGACCACCACACTCGGGAGAGGGGGGAGCGACTATTCGGCAGCACTCTTTGCAGAGGCGATAAATGCGGATGTGCTTGAAATCTGGACTGATGTTACCGCGGTTTACACGACCGATCCCCGGATTGTTCTGGATGCCAGGCCCATTACCGAGATCAGTTTCGATGAGGCTGCCGAACTTTCGGTTTTTGGGGCCAAAGTGCTGCACCCTGCCACAATGGTGCCGGCTATCAGGAAAAATATTCGCGTGTATGTAGGGTCTAGCATTCATCCTGAAAAGCCCGGTACATGGATAATGAAAGATACTCGAAGCAAACCGGTAATAAGAGCCATTAGCCTGAGGCGCAGCCAGACGCTGGTTACCGTCCACAGCCTCGACATGCTCCATCGCCACGGATTTCTGGCCAAGCTTTTTGAAGTGCTTTCGAGAAACAAAATCAGTGTAGACCTTGTTACAACAAGCGAAGTAAGCGTATCACTTACTCTCGACACGGATATAAATTCACCGGGTAAGGATGCCCTGACCGATGACGTTTTAAGTGAGCTTAAATCGTTTTGCAAAGTTGAAGTAGAAAAGAATCTCTCTTTGATCGCACTTGTAGGTAATAATTTGCATGCCACTGCCGGGCTTAGCGGGCCGGTTTTTGGGGCCCTTCAAAACGTGAATATTCGTTTAATATGCCACGGAGCTAGTTCTCACAATCTTTGTTTTCTTGTTGAAGGCGAGAGCGCGGAAACTGTGGTAAGAATTTTACACAAGCAGTTTATTAAATAGAACACCAGAATCTGAACGAAATGAAGATTGCCGTTATCGGCACAGGAAAAACCGGCAGCGCGGTAGGGCAGTTACTTGGAGAAAGTGCCGTGCTCTTCGATGGTTCTAATCCCGCATCGGTGAGTGCACTGTCGGATGTATCTGCTGCAATTGTATTTGTGCCTCCTGATGCAGTGGAGAGTGTAATTGAAACCGTATTGGAAGCCGGTATACCGGCTGTTTGGGGAACAACAGGCTATAAATGGCCCCCGAGCCTTCCAGCGCGGGTACAGGAAAAAGGAGTCAAATGGGTGATTGGTTCGAATTTTAGCCTTGGAATGAATCTTGCCCGGAAAGCCATCAATATGTTCGGAAACGGATCGAAGCTTCTTAAGGAGCCCGAATTTCATATTCATGAGGTACATCACATCCACAAAAAAGATGCTCCGAGCGGTACGGCTTTATCGTGGCAGGAGTGGCTTGACGAAGAAAGCTCCATTTCAAGTGACCGTCAGGGGGATGTGAAAGGAATTCACACACTGCACATTAAAACGGAAAATGAGTCGATTTGGCTTAAACATGAAGCGCATAGCCGAAAGTTGTTTGCTGAGGGCGCTGTTTGGGCAGCCAGGTATATGCTGAAACATTCTGACATCGAGCCCGGTGTTTACAGTTTTTCATCAGTTTTTGACCGCGCTTTTGGGGAGGAATTATGAAACTAAATGAGACCAAGCTTTGGACTGCGCTCATTACACCTATGCATCCTGACGGATCGATACATTTTGAGGATCTTGAAAGGCTTGCCCGCATGCAGGAAAGATCCGGCAATGGCATTTTACTCGCAGGAAGCACGGGAGAAGGCCTCGCTCTGCGTACTGAAGAAAAGAAGAGTCTTGTAAAATATGTGATGGGGCTTGAACTGCGTGTGCCGGTTATGGCGGGTGTAGGTGGGTTCGATCTTGAGGCTCAGAAAGAGTGGATAGCGTTCTGCGACAATCTTGGCGTTGATGCTTTGTTACTGGTAACTCCATTGTACGCAAAACCCGGACCTGTAGGACAAACCGAATGGTTTATGGCGCTTATGGACCATGCAAAAGCTCCGTGTATGATCTACAATATTCCTTCAAGAACAGGTACGGAGCTTCCGGTGAACACGCTGCAAACAATCAGTATGCATCCTAATTTTTGGTCGGTAAAGGAAGCGAGCGGCGACATGATGGTAGTAAGTTCCTACAAAGAAGCTTGTCCTGAGATTCCGATTTACAGCGGAGACGATGCCCTGATGCCGGACTTTGCCAAAGCAGGCAGCAGAGGCCTGGTATCAGTTGCTTCCAACATTTGGCCGGCGATTACGCGCCAATACACCGAAATGTGTTTGAGCAGGCAAACAGAAGCACTCTATCCCGTTTGGCAGGATATTACAAGGTTATTGTTCAGTGCACCAAACCCGGTGCCTGTAAAAAAACTATTGAAAGAAAAAGGAATCATCCAAAGCGCCGCGTTGAGGCTGCCGCTCACGGAAAACGAAATGGACTCTGTAGACGATCTGTTGCGAGCTGATGCGGATATTCGAACGTGGTTTGAAAACATAAATAATAGATATGAGTTGGGAAACTATACTGAGTCAACTTGAAGAAGGAACCATCAGGGCCGCAGAACCCGATGGAGATACCTGGAAAGCAAACATAGCCGTAAAGAAAGCGATACTGGAAGCTTTCCGGGTCGGGAAAAATGTTAGCTATAACGGCATCTACGAGGGCTTTGTTGATAAACAAAACCTTCCGCCTCGTATGTTCAACACCGAGCACGGGGTACGACTGGTGCCGGGTGGATCGTCGGTTCGACGAGGCGCATTTGTGGCTCAAAGTGTAATCATCATGCCGCCGGCATACATAAATATTGGTGCTTTTGTTGACGAGGGGGCTATGGTAGACAGCCATGCACTGGTCGGTTCCTGCGCGCAGATTGGAAAGAATGTGCATCTTTCTGCGGGTGTTCAGGTAGGCGGAGTTCTTGAACCGGTTGGCCTGAGTCCGGTGGTGATAGAAGATGATTGCTTTATTGGTGCCGGATCCGTAATTGTTGAAGGCATTCTGGTTAAAAAAGGAGCTGTGATTGCACCGGGGGTAACGCTCTCAAAATCAGTACCCGTTTATGATTGTGTGAATGAAAAGTTGCTTGGAAAAGGCGCACCAATACCTGAACGAGCAGTGGTAATTCCCGGCACTCGCCCAATAAATAGCAGCTGGGCGAAAGATCATGGATTGTCAGCATTATGTCCTGTTATTATTAAATATAGAGATGAAGGAAGTGACGCATCACTCGAACTTGAAAGCGCACTCCGGTAAAATTTTTAGGAAAAATCTGTAAGGGATTCAAAATTTTCGGTTCTTACATATAGAACACTAATCAAACAATTGAGGATTCGACATGAGTTCATTAAACAAAGCAATGATAATTGGCAGGCTCGGGCAAGATCCCGAGGTAAGATATACGCAATCGAACACAGCCGTGGCTAACATGAGTGTGGCAACAACCGAGCGTTACAAAGACAGAAACGGAGAGCTTCAGGAGAATACCGAATGGCACCGTGTTGTAGCCTGGGGACGTACGGCTGAAATTTGCCAGCAATACCTTAAGAAAGGTTCCCTTGTCTATTTTGAAGGCCCGATCCAAACACGTGAATGGGAAGATAAAGATGGGCAAAAGCGTTACACAACCGAGATCAAGGCCCTGAGCATGCAAATGCTCGACAGCCGGGAAAGCTCGGGTTCACCTCAACAGCAGGAAAGAAATAACAAACCAGCTGCGGCTACCGTAAATATTGATGACTCGTTCGACGATATGGACGATGATCTGCCATTTTGAGGTGTTGTAACGATCAAAATTGAATGAAGTTTTGTAATTTTAGGTGATGATCTGATCTTTGATCATCACCTTTTTTTATTCATATTTACTAAGTTAACCCCAATAACCAAGCTCCTATTTTTGGAAACTATTGACGAACCTCCGGGCAGCCCGGTGGTTTACACATTGAACAGGTTGCTGATTTTTTCGGCTGAGCACGCTGAGACTTTCAGTATGTCTGATGTTTCTGTTGAAATTATCATCATGATTCTGGGACTTTTGGTGAGTGCACTCTACTCGGGTTCCGAAGTGGCATTTTTCTCTCTGGTGAATCAGATTGATAAGCTCAAACCGGAAGGTGAATATGGAAGGCAGGATAGCAGAATCCTGAAAATGCTTCAAAAGCCTAGGCGCCTGCTGGCAACCATTCTTATAGGCAATACTTTCGCTAATATTGTAGCCTCCGTTCTGGCTGCCGTTATTACAGGCCGCATTGTTGCCTATTACGGCTACCCTCCGGCGATAGTTTACACAGTCGAGATTGTGGTACTCACGTTTATGATTCTTATCCTGAGTGAGATTACGCCAAAAGTCATTGCCATCAACAATCCTTTAAGGGTGTCGAGAAAGATGAGTGCGTTTATTTACACCAACTTTGTGCTGCTATCTCCAATTTCTAAGCTTATAGCAGAGAGCACCATGAGCCTGGAAAAAACCCTGCCCAAGCCAAATACACGCATGACCGCCCAGGATCTTAAAACCATGGCTGAGATGAGCGAACAGGAGGGATCTATAAAGGGAGACGAGCGTGAAATTATCGAAAATGTCATAGAATTCGGTAACATTACCGTGCGGGAGATTATGACATCCCGAGTTAATATCATTGCTGTACCCGTTACGGCTACACTGAAAGACGTTATCGATCTGATACGGGAAAAAGGCCTGTCGCGGATGCCCCTCTTTGAAAATGATCTCGATACCATTCTGGGGGTTATCTTCTCCAAAGATGTACTCCCATACATTAACACAGACCTCGACGAAAATGCAGTAAACTGGAAAACCATTGCCCGTAAGGCATTATTTATTCCGGCAACAAAAAAACTGGACGATCTGCTTCGCGACTTTCAGCAAGAGAAAACCCATATTGCCATTGTGGTCGATGAATACGGAGGCACCGAAGGCCTTGTTACTCTCGATGACATCCTCGAAGAAATTGTAGGCGACATCGGCGATGAATACGACGATCAGGAAGAAAAGCTATTCACCAAGTTTAAAAACGGTGTCTATATTTTTGATGCAAAGATTGACCTGGACGATCTTGATGAGATTTTGGGTACCAGCATAACCACAAGCGAGGATGAATTCGAAACACTCGGCGGCTTGGTCTATCACTTAACAGAGCGTATCCCAAGTGTTGGAGAAAGACTGATTTACAAAAATCTTGAGCTCACAGTGCATTCAGTAAAAAACAATCGCGTTAAGAAGCTCAGAGTGAAACCTGAATATCCGGCCAAAGTAAAAACCGAAAGCGAAGAATGACCAAAGCCAGTGAAGCAGCAGACGCTTATCCGGGAGAAAAACGCAATCTGAATCTCACCTCTTACAATACTCTTGGCGTAGACGCAACGGCTTCCAGGTTCATAGAGATCAAGGAAAATTCAGAACTTAAAACACTTGCAAATTCCGGCTTTTTCAGCAGAACAAAGCCATGTATTCTCGGGGGTGGCAGCAACATCCTTTTTCGCGGCGATGTTCGGGTACCGGTGCTAAGGATATCCATCCCGGGTATTCAAACGATAGCTGATACGGATAGCAACGTGCTTGTAAAAGCCGGTGCCGGTGTGGTGTGGCATGATTTGGTTACATGGTGTGTAGAAAGAGACTATGGGGGTATTGAGAATTTGGCACTCATACCCGGTACTTGCGGAGCCGCACCCATTCAGAATATCGGTGCTTATGGTGTTGAACTCGATCAGGTGTTTGAAAGTCTTGAACTATTCAATTTGCAGACCGAACGATTTGAAACGTTCACACACGAAAAGTGCATGTTTGGATATCGCGACAGTATTTTCAAACGAGATCTGAAAGGAAGGGTCATTGTAACTTCAATCACCCTAAAGCTGAATAAGCCGCCCCATGATGTGAATACCTCATACTACGCGCTGGAAAACTATCTGAATCAACAAGAGATTACCTCTCCCGGCATTAATGACTTGTACCATGCAGTGATTGCCATCAGAAAATCAAAACTTCCCGACCCCTCTCTGATCGGCAATGCGGGCAGCTTTTTCAAAAATCCCGTGATCAGCAAGGGTCAGTTCAATAAACTGAAAGAAAACAATCCCGGTGTGCCGTCATTTCCTGCGGGTGAGGGAAAGATAAAAGTACCCGCAGGATGGCTGATTGAACAGGCCGGCTGGAAAGGCAAAAAAGTTGGTAATGTCGGAACCTATGATAACCAGGCATTGGTGATTGTGAATCATGGGAATGCGACCGGCGCGGAGATATACAATCATGCCATGAATATCCGGGAGTCAGTTAGAGACATGTTCGGAATAGAATTGACTCCCGAAGTAAATATAGTGGGCGGCTAGAAGAGCGGGTTATGGAAATAAACGACAACCTGTTTCAGCAGTCTGTAGCATGCCCTTTAAAACTTTTCTACTACGCCAAACAACAGAAGCAAAGATTCGGCGGGCTGCCATTCAGACACAGAAATAAGCTTCATCTCAGGGATGCCGTTTCGCTTCGATTTGCAAACAGGAAGTTTACTTCAGACGACACTGAGACCGCAATCAGGGAAACGGCGGAGTGGCTAAAAGAAGAAAATGTTGCGGTATGCGGGGCTGTTTTAAAATCGGGCTCTCTCATCACCCGAATACCGATTCTGGTGAAAGAGGGCGACCTGCTCACCATTGTTCAGATCCACGGCAAGCTCAGGAAGCGCTCACAATCGTCTGAAATCGCTTCGGTACCGAAAAGCCGGTCAACAACCATATATCTGCTGAAAGCTGCCTACCGAAGCGAAGTGGTTCATCGGGTGTATCCCGAGGCCGAAATTGCGGTTAGGTTCTTTTTCCCCGATAAAACCTATCGATGCGGCACCGGCAAGCTCTACACCGCTATGATGAGCGTAAGGAATAGCCCGCCTCAAGAAGAGCTTGCTGAAGAGTGCAGAAGGCTATTTACCGCGGTTGATGCAACAGCCGGAACTTTGATCGTGCGCAAAAACATGCCTGAAAATGTATCGCACCGAAGCTTTCACGGCTTATCTGTAAAGGCAATATGCGATAAGCTCACTGATGCCGGCTTGAGTGAAGGAAATGTATTGGATGTGAGAATACACCGTGAGTGCAAGTACTGCGATTTTCGGAAAAACAGTGACAATGAATCTGAAGGCTGCTGGAACCGGTTCTTTTTTGATGAGGAGCTTGTATATCCCGACAGGCATGTATTTGAACTGATTGGCCACGGAAATGATCAACATGCCACACAAGGTCATCACTTCCAGGAACAGGTGCCATTTATTGACCAGTTTAACTCGTTCGAAATCATAAAAAAGTCTGGGCTAAATACGATTTCCATTTACCAGCGGAGATTACTTCAACTCATCGGCTCCAGAAATGACCGGCTGCCAGGATTGTGGATGAAACCGGGGATTCAGAAAATCAAAGATTTAAACTATCCCCTGCATTTTCTGGACTTTGAAGCATCAACCGCGGCCTTGCCGTTAGACAGGGGTTTTGGACCCTACCATCCCGTGGTCTTTCAATTTTCATGCCACACTCTTTATCGCGATGGCTCCGTTTTTCATACCGGCTGGCTCGATGAATCGGATGGCAACGAAAATCCACATGTTCAGTTCGTAAAAAAACTGGCCGATGTTAACCGAATATTTGAAGGTACGCTGATTCAATATTCGCAATTCGAGTACAGGGCGCTTCGAGGCTTGTTGTCGGAATTCCAGAGAAATTCGATGCTTTATGAGCATGAAATAGACACAATTAAAGCGCTGCTGCACGCAGCTTCGAACGGTGGCGGGGATAGACTCGCAGATCTAAGCGGCATCATAGCCAACTATTATTACAACCACAGGCTGCGGGGTGGGCTCGGGCTTAAGCAGGTACTCAAGAGTATTTTAACATACATGAAGCAGGATGAAGGAAGGATTGAGTTGAAGGTGGATGTACACGATTTAAGCGTTAACCTGCTCGAACCGCCATCGGGTAAGCTCAATCCCGATCCTTATGGCCTGATAGGCACCAAAGAGATGAATATAGATGAAGGGTCTTTGGCAATGGATGCTTGGATCTCGATGAAAAGCGGACTTCTGAAACAAGATGAAACGAATACGGTTCCACTGCTTTTGAAGCGATACTGCTCACTCGATTCTCTCGCATTGCTGATTATCTTCAGACATTTGATGGAGTTTGTTCCTGAGATAAACGGTGAGGACCTGGTAATTTTTAAAGAATTGGATCGATAAAACCCTGATGAAACCGTAACTTTGCGGAGAAATTCAAACGGAGACATGATATGATTAGATATATTTCGCACAGCATCATTTTTCTTGGACTGATGGTTTTTGTCTCATCTTGTTCCATTCAGGAAAGTGCAATTACGGGACAAAAGCGCGCATTTGCTTATTCGTGGCAGCAGGAGCTTCAGATTGGCCGTGATGTTGACCGTGAAATTGTGGCTGAGTATGGCCTGTACGATAACGAACAGATTGATAACTATGTGAGGGTGCTGAGCGAAGAGGTACTCGCCGTCAGCCACATGCGCCGTGATGATGTTCCTTCCCGGTACCGCGAAACGGAATTTACGTTTCGGGTTCTCGACAGCCCGGTTGTGAATGCCTTTGCCTTGCCCGGAGGCTATGTATATGTAACTCGAGGCCTGCTTGCCCATCTCAACAATGAGGCCCAGCTTGCCGTGGTACAGGGCCACGAAATCGGGCACGTTGCCGCACGGCATGCTTCGCAGAGGGGATTGCAGCAGCAGTTAGGCCAGGTTGCAATTATTGGAGGGGCTATCCTGGGCCAGGAGCTTCTCGGGCTTCCGGGAGAGAGCATTCTGAACCTGAGCAGTACGGCAGCCCAGCTACTGTTTCTGAGACACAGCCGTGAACATGAAAGGGAATCGGACCGGCTTGGGGTGGAGTATGCAGCCATGGCGGGATTTGCAGCTGAGGAGGGTGCGGCATTTTTCACGAGCCTTCGCCGAATTTCAGAAAGGGCAGGACAGTCGATCCCGAATATGCTATCAACGCACCCTAACCCCGGTGAGCGGGAACTGAATATACCGCGAATGGCAAACGAATGGCGTGAGCTGGGTTTTGAGCAAACACGAAGAAATACGGAGCAGTATATGCAAATGCTCGATGGCATCACGTATGGCGATAATCCAAGACAAGGCTTTGTTGACAATAACCGGTTTGTTCATCCCGATTTGAAATTTCAATATCCGGTGCCTCAGGGATGGAGAGTGATAAACCAACCCAGCAGAGTGGTATTCGTAAATCCAGACGGCAATGCGGTAATGATTCTGAGTATCGACAGCCAGTCGGAAACTGTGAGGCAGGCCGCAGAAAAATTCTCGGTACAGGAAGGCTTTACGCTGATCGAAAGTAACCCGGCAACGAGCAGCGGCCGCTTCAGCGCGCATGAAACCAACTATACGGTTCAGGATCAAAGCGGTACACTTGGCGTCAATATTTATGCGGTTCAGTTCGATGGAAGAATTTATCAGTTCATCAATTATACAGACCAAAACAGGTTTACGGATTTCATAGAAACTTTTGCGTCTGTTACCTACAATTTTGATGAGCTCACGGACGAAAAAATTCTGAACATTGAACCGGTAAGGCTATCGGTCACGCAGACAACGACGGAACGGAGATTCAGAGATCTATTGCCATCTGAACTCCCCATGAATATTGACCGGGACGAAATTGCAATTATTAACCAGGTGGACCTCGACGATATGATACCCGCAGGTACCTTCATTAAAATACCAACGCAGTAGCAACGAATGATAGAAAGATATTCACGCAAGGAAATGAGTGAGATCTGGACTGAACAAAATCAGTTTCAGTCCTGGCTCGATGTAGAGCTTGCAGCATGCCGTGCCTGGAGCGAGATCGGAGTCATACCCGCAGAAGATGTTGAACAACTCTATGATAAGGCCTCATTCGACATCAAGCGGATCAAAGAGATTGAACATGACACTCGTCACGATGTTGTAGCTTTTACGAGGGCAGTGTCCGAAACGCTTGGTGATGAAAAAAAATGGGTCCATTATGGGCTAACCTCTACCGATGTTGTTGATACCGCCAACGGTTTCCGCCTAAAGCAGGCAAACGATCTGCTGCGAGAAGGGCTTCAAAGATTCGCAGCCGCTGTTGCAGAAAAAGCACGCGAGCACAAATTTACGGTGATGATGGGGCGCACTCACGGTGTTCATGCCGAGCCCACTACATTCGGGCTTAAATGTGCGCTTTGGTATGCAGAGATGCTGCGTAATATTGAAAGATTCGAAATGGCAGCTGCCGGTGTGGAGTTTGGCAAGTTGTCGGGGGCGGTTGGCACATTTGCCCATATCCCGCCGGAAGTGGAGCGGCTAACCTGTGAGTATCTTGGCCTGTCTGCAGCGCCGGTTTCCACTCAAACTCTCCAGCGCGACCGCCACGCATTTTACATGGCAGCGCTCGCTCTCATTGGCGGTACACTCGAAAAGATTGCGGTCGAAATCAGACACCTGCAACGAACCGAACTGCGTGAAGCCGAGGAATTTTTCAGAAAAGGGCAGAAGGGATCTTCGGCCATGCCACACAAGCGAAATCCGATCAGCTCGGAAAATATCACCGGTTGTGCAAGGGTTCTTCGCGGTTACATGATTTCAGCCTTCGAAAATATGCCGCTCTGGCACGAGAGGGATATCTCTCACTCTTCCGTAGAGCGAATCATCCTGCCCGATGCCACTATTCTACTCGATTACATGCTTCATCGATTTTCCGGGGTCATGGAGAAACTGATGGTGTATCCGGATAATATGAAAGAGAATATGGATAAAACCCATGGACTTGTGTTCTCTCAGCGGCTTCTGCTGATGCTGATCGAAAAGGGTCTCTCCCGGGAAAAAGCCTACGATACGGTTCAGCCACTTGCCATGAAGGCTTGGGAGGAGAAACGATCATTCAGGGAACTGGTTGAGTCTGATTCCGTAATCAAGGAGAATCTCACTCCCGGCGAGATTGATGACGCCTTCGACCTGAATCATCACACACGCAGAGTGGATGAGATTTTTAAAAGGGCCGGGCTTTAATTTTGAAAGTGGTTTAATTACCCGACCCTCTGGTTAGGAAAAGATAGAAGTCTCCCTTTGAGTGGTTGTGAGAAAACTAAATACAAACGTGAGTTCGATATAAGAAAAAAGCGACATAAAGTCCCCCTTTGAAGGGGAAAGCGAACGGAGTGCGCAGGGGGATGAACCAATAGATGGTGACTCAAGCAAAGAAAAATTTTAAGAGATCAAAGCACTACAAATCAACCCTAATGCCTCTTCAAATGGGTGACACTTCAAAATGAACTCAATATTGATCAAAAGTCTTTTTGAGTTTCAATTTGATATCTCTTTGGATCTGCCCCGAGGTTGTTAAGTAAGGGCAGGTGAATAGGTTTGAAAGTTTTTTTTCATCCATCAGAAAAAGGGGTGACAAAATGTTGTCACCACCTGCCATTACATTGTGATTAAACATCAACCAAATGGAAATCACAATGGCACACTCGGCACTCAAATCAGCCTCACTCAAAACCGAACCGGTACTTTACTCCATCTTCCACAAGGCGGAAACAGAATATCGCCAGATAGAGCAGATGTTTCTGATGCTCGGGTGGGGGAGGCTTCCGGCAGAACTTAAGCTCGCTATTGAGGATGACGTAAAGGGATACATCGACGAGCTTCACGGAACCTACTGCACCAGCTGTCCGCTCGTTCAGCGCCGGCGCGAAAGTATCGACTTTTGGGTGAGCAGCTACACAGATGGCGTCTGTACGCTTGATACAGCCGTGGATGCCTTAAAAGTGAAGCGCCTTTAGCATTTTTTTAATCCCGATTAGAGGTGAAGAAGTTCACGATGATTTGTTATCTTTGTCAAAACGTAAACGAAGCGAATTTTTTTGATGAATAACTCTTCTCCCTTCTCCAGGATAACCCGGCAGGGGTTAACCTACGACGATGTTTTACTCGTACCAAACCACTCTCACGTTCTGCCACGCGATGTTGAAACGAAGGTTCGGCTAACACCCACCATCACATTGAATGTGCCGATCTTCAGTGCGGCCATGGATACCGTATCGGAATACAAAATGGCAATTGCGCTGGCACGGGAGGGCGGAATCGCCATGCTGCACAAAAATATGTCGATCGAAGACCATGCTGAGCAGGTAAGGCTCGTAAAAAGGAGCGAGAGCGGCATGATTGTAGACCCTGTTACGCTGCCGCCCGATGCGACTGTAAAAGACGCAAGGGCTCTTATGAAGAAACATAAAATTGGCGGTATTCCAATTGTTGAAGGCGGTAATCGACTTGTAGGCATTGTTACAAACCGGGATCTGCGCTTCGAACACTATGTTGATAAAAAGCTCGGCTCTATTATGACCAGTGATAATCTTATTACTGCAAAAGCCAATACTAATTTGGAAGAAGCCGAAGAAATACTTCAGCAGTATAAAGTAGAAAAACTGCCAATAGTTGATAGTGAACAGATACTGGTGGGGCTGATTACCTTCAAGGATATTGAGAAAAAGATGAATTTCCCCAACGCCTGTAAAGATGAAATGGGCAGATTGCGTGTTGGGGCTGCCGTGGGAGTTACACCCGATACTATGGATCGTGTTGAAGCACTGGTGGAATCGGGAGTTGATATTGTAACCGTAGATACCGCGCATGGACACTCTGCTGGTGTGATTGACATGGTAAAACAGATAAAGACAAAATTCAGTGACCTCAACGTTGTGGGCGGCAACATCGCTACACGAGCCGCCGCCGAAGCGCTTGTCAATGCCGGGGCTGATGTAGTTAAAGTGGGAGTTGGCCCCGGATCGATCTGCACCACCAGGGTAGTGACCGGAGTTGGGGTGCCTCAATTGTCGGCAATCATGGAGATTTCAGAGTTTACCTCTAAAAACGGAATCGGTTTGATTGCAGATGGTGGGATTAAACAAACCGGTGATATATCCAAGGCCATCGCCGGAGGTGCAGACGCCGTAATGATGGGCTCAATGTTTGCGGGCGTGGATGAAAGTCCTGGCGAAACGATTATCTATGAATCCCGAAAGTATAAATCGTATCGGGGTATGGGCAGCCTTGGCGCCATGAGTAAAGGATCGAAAGACCGATACTTCCAGGATGTTGAGGATGACCTAAAGCTGGTGCCGGAGGGCATTGAAGGGCGCGTGCCGTATAAAGGATATCTTGGTGAAGTGGTTCATCAGATGACCGGTGGGCTACGTGCGGCCATGGGGTATGTAGGAGCTGCAACTATTGATGAACTTAAAAAGGCAGAGTTCGTACAGATCTCAGCCGCAAGCTACAGGGAGAGTCATCCGCATTCCGTTCAAATTACGAAGGAAGCACCAAATTACTCCGTATCCTGATAATTGGTAACGATTCAGCCCTTTAACTCTCTTTATATACATATGGAGCAACCGGATTGAGTTATGTGGGATTTTATAAAAAAAATATTTTCAGAGCGGGATGGCGATGTCACAGTTGTTGTAATCGACGAACAGGATCCGGATGGCTCTAGCTCTTTCAAGCTTCGGGCACTTGACATCATCAAAATGGCACTTTTGGTTGTTGTTATTTCGGTGACTATAACGATTGTCATGTTTTTTGCTACTCCGCTGGGTTCGCTTTATCAGCATCAGCAGGATGAATCACTAAGGCGGAATGTTCTTGAGATCACAGATCGAGTGAATGCCTTACAGGATTCGCTTATAGCGCGCGATATTCAGCTTACCGATCTCAGGGAAGTTCTAAAGACTACACCCGATACTGTATTTTCGGTCAGCTACACTCAACTTCCGGATCAGGAGCCGGTCAATGGAAATGTGAGGGCATTTCAGGGAATGAGTGCTTATGAGATGATGTCTCAAAATGAAATCATTCTCTCCGGCAGAATTGGAAGTGCACCCGATTTCCCTGCGAATATGCCGCTTCAAGGAACTTTGTCTCAGGGATATTCTGCTGAGCAGGGGCATTATGGCATTGATATTGCGGCCAGGCCCGGTACCGAGTTCAGAGCACTGGCCGATGGTACCGTTGTAGATGAGAATTGGACTATTAATTACGGATATGTTATATACGTACAACATGCCGGCGGCATTATGAGCGTTTATAAACATGGTGCCCGGCTTTCTAAACAACAAGGAGATATCGTCTTGAGGGGCGATATTCTTGGCGTGATAGGCGACAGCGGAGTGATGAGTTCTGGTTCACATCTGCATCTTGAAATTTGGAAAAATGGAGTGCCGCAAAATCCAATTATGTATTTAATCAACTGAAGTTTCAAATGTAATATGTTTAACAATAACAAAGATAAAAGAAAAGTGAACGGATCATCACAGTCACCCGCTCTTAACATGATCAGCGAAGGAACAAAGCTGAAAGGAACCATAAACTCTCAGAACGATATTCGAATTGCCGGACAAATTGACGGCGAAATCGTTTCGAAAGGGAAGCTGATAATAACATCATCAGGTAAATTGCACGGTGATGCCAAAGTTGCCGATGCTGACATTGCCGGTACAATTGAGGGAACCATTCGGGTAACGGGCAAACTAAATCTGAGGCAAACAGCCATCGTAAATGGTGATATCTTCACCAAAACGTTGATAGTTGAAGAAGGTGCCCAAATTAATGGAGCCTGCAATATGGGAGAAGAAGAAAAAATGGCTTCTAAAACGATTGCTAAAGCTGAGAAGAAAGCCGAAATAAAGGCATAAGGATATTGTTCGATGATCCCCGTTTAAAGGCCTATCTCGAATACCTCACTTTAGGTACGGAAATAGCTGTGTCGGCCGGCGGGCCGATCCTGATCGGCTATTGGCTCGATAGAAAATTCGACACCCTGCCCTGGATCACCCTGGCCGGAGTGTTCACCGGTATAGTTTTATTCTTTTTCGTCATATTTAGGGTAGTCAGAAAAATTGATAAAAAAGAGTGATGGTGTTGCTTCAGTCAGAAAAAAAAATCATACGCATTCTGACACTATTTGGGTTAGTTTTTCTCGCTGTGGGTCTGCTATTTCCACACGACTATATGATGGGCTGGTTCGCGGGTTATTTTCTGGGACTGCTTGCCGTAATCCTTCATTATGGCATGTCGCTCGTCACCAGCAGGATACATGAGCAACTTTTTTTAAAATATTTTTTGGCAGGACTCCTCATTCGGTTTCTCATAGTTTTAGGCCTGTTTTTCCTTCTTATCACAATGGAAAAATTTGACCAATTAAGCTTTACTGTTAGTTTCTTTATTTCTTATATTTTCCATTCTGTGACCGACACGATTTTATTAAACAAAAAAATAACTGACCAAACCGGTTAAACCACGCTGATGTAATGACCCAAATAGTGCGTCGAGCTGTTGTAACTATTCTATTTTTATTGATTTTAGCCCCGGGATTGCTTGTTGCAAATTCATCAGAGAGTGAGGAGCCCCTTGTCGATGTAATGGGGAAAGTAGTAATGCACGACTACGTCGAGGTTCTGAACATAAAGATATATCTTCCAAGAATCTTGCTCGTGGATGGCAGCTGGTATTTTTACGGCAGTACAAATTCCGCGGTAGACTCCGGTGAGTTTCAGGTTGTTGATGGTGCACTCGTAAGAGCTGATGGCAGTCCTGTATCACTCGACATGTCGATTACCTCACATCTTGTCTTCGTCTGGATCGGTATTCTCCTGGTGCTTCTGATTACATTTATGGCGAGCTCAAAGTACAGGCGTGGAGATGGTTCCGAAACCGAGCCGAAAGGTATAGCTCAAAATCTCTTTGAAGTATTTTTCGTTTTTATTAGAGACCAAATTGCAAAAGAGTTTATCCCTTCCAACAAGTACGAGAAGTTTGTTCCCTACCTTTTCTCCGTGTTTATGGTGATATCGTTTATGAACCTTTTTGGGCTTTTCCCATGGGGTATATCACCGACGGCCAACATTACATCTACGGCCATACTAGCATTCATTACGTTTTTTGTAACACAATTTAACGGAACGAGGGACCACTGGAGGCACGTATTCGCTTTTCCCGGAGTTCATCCGGCAATGTGGCTAATCCTGACTCCGGTTGAGATTTTGGGACTTTTTACCAAGCCTTTCGCACTGGCCATACGTCTTTTTGCAAATATGCTCTCAGGTAAAATTCTGATTATCTGTATCCTCGGGCTCATTTTTATCTTTACCGACATTTTCGGTCTGGCCATAGGGGCAAGCAGCAGTATTGTGTGGGTAGCGCTTACTTCGCTTCTCTATATTCTGAAAGGCTTTATTGCCCTACTACAAGCTTATATTTTCACTCTTCTCTCAGCCGTATTTATCGGTATGGCTGTTGAAGAACATCATCATGAAGACCACGAAACTTTGGTTGCCTCGGCAACAGAAGTAGAGGTCTGAAACCATTAAATCAAAAAAACAAAAAGGTAAAAAATATGGAAATGGCATTCTTAGCAGCGGGATTCGGAGCAGGAATTGTGGCACTAGCTGCTGCATTCGGAATCGGATGGATTGGTAAAAGCGCTGTTGAAAGTATCGCAAGACAGCCAGAAGCAGCCGGCGACATTCGTGGAGCTATGATTCTTACTGCTGCCTTCATTGAGGGTGTGGCTCTTTTCGCAGCTATCGTGTGCGTGCTTTTAGCATTAAACATTACAGTCTAACATCGCTGCAAACATGATCTATTTTGCAAACGGTCTTTTTTCATTCAGTACCGGGTACGCGATTTGGGTGCTGATTTCTATGTTAGTGTTCCTGTTTCTGATGGGCAAATTCGCTGTGCCGCCCATCATGAAGGCTCTAAATGAGCGTGAGGGACGCATCAAAGATTCACTCGCAGCCGCTGAAAAAGCCCTCGCAAAAGCCGAGGAAATTTCCCGGGATAATGAAAAAGCCCTAAAAGATGCGGAAATCCAGGCTCAAAAAATCCGAAAGGAAGCTCTGGAAGATGCTGAGGTTCTCCGCTCAGAAAAAATCGAACACGCTAAAAAAGAGGCTGCCAAGCTTCTAAGTGATGCTCGCTCTACCATCGAGCAGGAGAAAAAACAGGCGCTTACAGAACTCAGGAATGAAGTTGCAGACCTGGCTATTAATGCTGCCGGAATCATCATGAATGCAGAATTGGATCAGGAAAAGAACAAGAAGCTGGTTGATTCTTTTATTAAAGATCTCTCAAAGCAAAACTAACCCATGGTCTCAAAAGCTGCACGTCGTTATGCTAATGCTCTCTTCATTTCTGCCGTTGAGCAAAAAGCTATAGAGCAAATTAAAAAAGACATCGATCTGATAAGGAATACTATTCTATCCTCATCAGATTTGAGACTCTTTCTCAGGAGCCCGATAGTTAAGCATGAAATGAAAAGAGCGGCGCTTGATGAGATTTTTGGCGGCAAGATTCAAAAGCTTACCGGCAATCTTATCGGCATTTTATCGGAGAAAGGCAGGGAATACTTGCTGGCCGGAATTTGCCAGGGTTTTATCGATCTCTACAACCAACACCACAACATTCTAGAGATTGATGTTACCACTGCATTCGAGCTTGCTGATGATCAGCAAAGCAGCTTACTCAAGGAACTTGAGTCTGTGACAGGGAAAAATGTTTCGATGAGCATTACACAAAACGAAGATCTGATTGGCGGGTTAACTGTTCAAATCGCAGATGTCAAAATCGACGGTTCAGCCAGGTTTCAATTAAATCAGCTTAAAAATAAGTTTACAACTTCTGTAGTTTAAAAATTAGGATATACAATGAGTCAAGTCAGACCAGACGAAGTATCGGCCATTCTCCGTAAACAGCTATCCGGCTTTGAGTCGGAAGCCGAGGCCTACGAAATGGGCACTGTTTTGGAAGTGGGTGACGGTATTGCCAGGGTTTACGGCCTTTCGAAAGTGCAGGCCGGTGAATTGGTTGAACTGCCGGATTCACTCGATTCGGAAGGTAAGCCCGTTCGCGGAATGGTATTGAACCTTGAGGAAGACAATGTGGGTATTGTACTCTTCGGATCCTCCAATGTGGTGGAAGAAGGGCACACCGTTCGCCGAACCGAAAGTATCGCTTCACTCCAGGTGGGTGACGGTATACTTGGCCGTGTAATCGATCCGCTTGGCCGTCCGCTCGATGGTAAAGGTGAAATTACCGGCGAAACGATTGAATCGCCCCTCGAACGAAAAGCCCCCGGTGTAATCTACCGGCAGCCGGTTGCCGAACCGCTTCAGACGGGTATCAAAGCCATCGACTCATTGATTCCAATTGGTCGCGGACAGCGAGAGCTTATCATCGGCGATCGTCAGACAGGAAAAACAGCCGTTGCGATCGATACGATCATCAACCAGAAAAATACCCAGAATACCGACAAGCCGGTATTCTGTATTTATGTAGCTGTTGGCCAAAAGGGATCTACGGTAGCCTCAATCGTGAATACATTGAACGAGTACGGTGCCATGGATTATACCGTAGTGGTTTCGGCCCCGGCCAGTAGTTCGGCACCTATGAGATACATCGCTCCGTTTGCAGGAGCGGCTATCGGAGAATACTTCCGTGATACAGGCCGACATGCTCTCGTTATCTACGATGATCTCTCGAAGCAGGCCGTTGCCTACCGTGAGCTCTCATTGCTGCTGAGGCGCCCGCCGGGACGTGAAGCTTATCCGGGTGACGTATTTTACCTTCACAGCCGACTCCTTGAAAGAGCCGCTAAAATCATCGAGAACGATGACGTAGCCAAGCTCATGAATAATGTACCAGATACATTGGCCGCGAAAATAAAAGGGGGGGGATCACTCACTGCATTGCCTGTAATCGAGACCCAGGCAGGCGACGTGTCCGCATACATTCCAACAAACGTGATCTCAATTACCGACGGGCAAATCTTCCTCGATACGGATCTGTTTAACAGCGGTGTACGTCCGGCGATCGACGTGGGTATATCCGTATCCCGGGTAGGTGGTTCAGCTCAGGTTAAATCGATGAAAAAACTTTCCGGTACGCTCAAGCTTGATCTTGCACAGTACCGAGAACTCGAGGCTTTTGCGAAATTTGGATCAGATCTTGACGCCGCTACACAGCGTCAGCTCAAGCGCGGAGAAAGAACGGTAGAGCTTATGAAGCAGGGTGAGTATAAGCCGTTGCCGGTGGAAGATCAGATAGCCCTTCTGAAGGTGAATAGTGAAGGCTTGCTTGATAATTTACCAGTGAACCTTGTCAGAGAGTTTGAAGCGATGTTTCTCGAAAGCGTGAAAGTCAGATATTCCAAAAAGATGGAATCATTGGCTCAAACCGGTGTGCTTGATGACGCTTTTGGCGATGAAATTGTCGGTATAGCCAAAACAACAATTGATCAAATTCTGGCCGGGGAAGAAGCATAAATAATGGCAAACCTTCGCGACATACGTAATCGAATCTCTTCGATTGAGAATACCCAGCAGATCACGAAGGCCATGAAAATGGTTGCGGCTGCAAAGCTGAGAAAAGCTCAGCAAAGAATGCTGGCCACACGGCCTTACGCGGCCAAAATGCAGAGTGTCGTTGGCAGGCTGGTATCAGGTGCCGGAGCCGACAATATTCTTCTGCGCAAACCGGATCAAGCAGAAAAGATACTGCTGATTGTGGTTGGATCGGACCGGGGACTTTGCGGCGGGTTTAACAACAATCTTTTTAAAGTTGTTGAAAAATCAATTCAGCAGCATTACAGCGACTTTCATAATGATGGAAAGCTGGATCTGATTACCATCGGAAGAAAAGCGGATGGTTACTTTAAAAAAAGAAAGTACAAGGTGGTCGATTCTCATGTGGGTTTTTTCGACAATCTAAATTATGCGCATACAGCATCAATTATGACGGATGCCGCAGATAAGTACGCACACGGTCAGTACGATAAAGTGCTTGTTGCATACAATGAGTTTAAATCTGTAATTGCCCAAAACAGACTGGTTGATGAAGTACTCCCAATCGATTCAGACCGGCTCAAAGAAGTAGAAGCAGATACAGATGAGACTGAAACCCTTGCAGTTACAGAGTATATTTACGAACCTGATGCAGAGACGATTCTTAATGATATTCTGCCGGCACATCTAAACATGCAGCTTTGGAAAGCGGTACTTGAGTCGAACGCATCGGAGCAGGGTGCACGAATGGCAGCAATGGACAACGCCACTGAAAATGCTAAAGAGCTTGAGCGTGAACTTAGGTTAAAGTATAACCAGGCCCGGCAGAGTGCCATTACGACTGAAATTTCAGAAATTGTTTCCGGAGCCGCAGCTTTGGAAGACATGTAAGAGCTTCGAGAAAGCTTCTTGTATCAGATTAGTTATTCAATAATTGAGCTGAAATATTTTTATCTGATTCAACAGACTCTTATTTTTAAAGTCTGTCTGATGATGAAGTGTAACTGCATCATCAATTTTCCGGAGGGATGGCAGAGTGGTCGAATGCGGCGTTCTTGAAAACCGTTGAGGCGCGAGTCTCCGGGGGTTCGAATCCCTCTCCCTCCGCTGTAATCAAGCCCCGGCAGCCTTGTCGGGGCTTTTCTTTTAAATATTGAGACGTTTTCTTCGTTGGTGCCTTATCCATGGAAACACCGCAATAAACTCATTATGATCAGAGTACTTACCCTTGCTTCTCTATTTTGCATCACCGTACTAATTACTCCCAATCAAAAACCCCTGCATGCACAGGACACGCTTTCAATAAATCTGCAAGAATTTATTGAAAGAGGAATTGAGCGATCGGGCCAGGTAGCTTATGAGTCGCGTGCTGTTGATCTTGCCGAAAACAGAAGCCGGCAGGCCAGGTCTCAGCGATTTTTCCCAAGGCTGGAGCTAAACACGCTTCATGGAGTGGTTCCGGGAGTTAAAAGCCCACAGGGCCGTCCGTCCGGACAAATGTACCTCGATCCTTTTCTCGAAAACGATTGGGAAGACTGGGCAATTTTTACGCGGGCCGAACTCAATGCCGTGCAGCCGGTGTACAGCTGGGGAGCCGTAACCGGTGCCATAAAGGCGGCAGAGCAGGGAGCAAGAGCTGCTGAGTTCCAGTTTGGAGCCGTTCGGGCTGAAGCTGAGGTCCAGCTATTTGAGCTCTATTTCAGCTATTTACTTGCCATGGAAATTGAGCGAATCCTTGAAGATGCTTCAAGCCAGATTCGCCAGGTTGAGCGACAGATAGAGCAGATGAGAGAAGATGGAGATCCTACACTCAGTGAATCGGATGTCTTCAAATTCGAGATCTATAAAACCGAGTTTGAGGTAAATCGTGCTGAGGTTGAACAAAGTGTTCAATCGATAAACAGAATTTGGAGCTATGTTTTGCAAAGTGATAACGGACAGGTGTATCGTCCGGCAGAAAGCTTTTTGGATCCCGTAGCATTTCAGCTTGAACCGTACGACTACTATCAGGCACTTGCATTGTCAGAGAGGCCTGAAGTTCGCGGTGTAGCACATGGGATAGAAGCTCTGAGGGCCGGTGCCGATGCGGTTAGGGCTCAGCAATATCCGATTCTGTTTCTTGGAATAACCGGCAGCTATGCAAATACTCCCAACAGGCCAAGGCAAACCAATCCTTTTATTATCAATAATTCAAATTTTGCTACCGCCGGTGTTGGATTTGGCATTCGCCAAAATCTGAACTTTACTTCCATGCGATCTAACATCGACCGTGCTGATATTGAATACAGAAGGGTAAAAGACCTGCGGGATGCAGTAAGCGATGGAATTGTTCTTGAACTAAATGAGAAGTATCAATCGGCTGCGGTAGCCGAAGTAAAGCTTGAACAGACCAGGCGAGCACTTACAACGGCCAGAAACTGGGTTAGAAACGAACAACTCGACTACGATCTGGGTTTTGGAGATGTGGAAAACCTGCTCGAAGCTGTTCAAAAAGAGTTAGAATTGAGGGTGCAACTGAAACAAAGTATCTTTGATTTGAATATGAATATTGCAGCCCTCTACAGGGCTTCGGGTATACCCGTTAATCAATTGAGTACCAATTAAAACGTTTGGCTATGCAAAAGAAAATTCTGAATCTGCTATTTATCATCATCTTCTCCACAGGTGCAATCTTGGCACAATCCGCTGAGAATGAAATCAGGGACATGCTCGATGAAAGAGACCGTGAAATCAAAGAGCTGCTGGGTCCACAAGGGTCGCAGTATACACAGGATCAGCGAGACCAGCTTAAGGACATTATCAACGATGTAATAGACTTCAGGTCAATGGCGCGTCAGGCGCTGGGCAGCACATATGATGAAATAAGCAGCGAAGATAGGGAAGAGTTTGTTTCGCTTTTTGCAACCATCATCCGCGATAATTCTTTGAACCGTCTTGACATATATCGTGCCGAAGTTTCGTATAATTCAATTGATGTGAACGACAATCAGGCTCACGTCAGAACCACGGCTCAGCTCGACAATGTTCGTACCTCCGTGGATTACGATATGGAGCGTAGGGACGGTGAATGGTTTATTACCGACATGTCGATTGATGAGGTTTCAACCGCTGATTCGTACAACAGGCAATTTCAAAATATAATCCGGCAAAGAGGATTTGACGCATTGCTTCAGAGCCTTCAACGGAGGGCTGCCAGATCTTCTTCCACGTAATCAGAACTGATGGGTGATCACTTTACGGGGGAAAAGCTATCGGAACAAGGATACGTTTACAGTTCTTTCGGCGATGAAAAGTACTTAAGGTTTGCCGCCGCAAGTGTTGAATCATTGCGCCGATACGATAAAAATAGACCGGTAGCGCTCTTCTGTTCCGAAAATCACCTTGGGATTTTGAAGAAAAAATCTCTGAGTTCGCATTTCACTCATCTCTTTGTACTGCCTGAAGAGCACTGCAGCATAACCGGTTTTAAGCACCATCTCTACAAGTTTATGCCATTCAGGCAAAATTTGTTTATGGATAGTGATATTATTTGGTGTAAAAAGGCCGATCCGCTCTGGACTTCCTTTTCAGCCTACCCGTTTACGATTACAGGTAACCAGGTTTCAGACCATTTTTTTGGCGGACCGAAAGGCCTTTCAGTAATTTTCGATTTTATTCTCTTGAGAAGACAGCGAACTCTCAAGAGGTTTTCGCTTACCTATCTGAGCCGGGTACAGTCAGGAATGATATTTGCCGAAGACGGTGTACTCACCGAAGAGGTTTGTAAAGTGGCAAGCTCCATCTTTAGCGAAAAAGAGAGAACGCACTTCAGAAGTCGTACGGAGGAGAAGGGGCGCAGTGAAGAGTCGTGCGAGTGGAGTCTTGCTATGGCGATGGCAAAATTGGAATTACAGGTTTTTCCATGGCTGCAGGGCTACAACAGCCCTCAGCTCGATTTTATTGAAGATTTTACGGAGTATAATGATGATTTCAGCGAGGTAACTTGCTTCATATACTCCAACAGGTTCGTGTACGATCTGAAAGCATTAAGACCGAAAAGTGTTCGAAATGCTCTCATCCGTTTGTTAACTCTCATTCCCGGCAAGGGAGATTACATGGAAGTTACCCCATATTGCCTGCATTTCGGATGGATTCATCAAAAAGGGCCATTTGTCCGTTTTTCAAACTCCGTTTGGGAGAAGCTCGAAAGCTGATCGCATGAAGCACTGACATTCATTATCATTGCCTTTCTATGAAAACGGTTTTGATGATAGCACCCTATTTCCTGCCGAGGCGAAGAGTCGGTTCATTACGTCCCTTCAGGTTTGCCATCCATCTAAGAAAATATGGATGGGAACCGGTAATCCTCACTCTTGCTTCTCCAGGCGAACGATTTAGCGCCATCGAAAAGAAACTGATTTCCGACATCAGGATCATTGAAATTGATCCGCCGTTCGACAGAACCACAGAAAAGCCGGTATCAAAAGAGCCGAAGCCGGAAAAAACGGGAAATGATCTGGCTGGACAAATCTCCGCTTTTATTGACCGTCACACTCCGGTTGATACCTGGATTTACCTCTTTATGCTGAGGTATCTTTCAATACTGAGAACATCAAAAAAGGTAAATCCCGACTTGATTTGGAGTACCGGAGATCCCTGGTCGGGCCTCTGGCTTGGCAACAAGCTCTCCGGGGATCTGGACAAACCCTTGATCACCGATTTCAGAGACCCATGGACGCTAAGCAGACTCAACCTCAGAGAGCGCTCTCATTTTTCGTTGTCGATTGACCGGAATACTGAAAGAAAAATTCTTGAGAACTCAGAAAAGGTCATTTTCACATCAAAAATAGCCGTTTCAGAATACCGGGAGAAATTAGGACTGGAGCAAGAAAAAACCGGGGTGATCTATAATTCATATTGCAGAAATTTAATTACAAATAACCCTGCTGAAGAGGTGACCATGAACTTTCGCGATGATAAGCTAAATCTTCTTTTTCTTGGAGAGTTCAGAAGGTTAAGCCCGGCAGAACCTGTCATACAGTTGTTGAATGATTTAAAAAGGATGAGGCCCGGCCTGGATCAAAAGTTATGCATTCACAGTTTTGGCCGGCTTACTCAGAATGACAGGGAAATGATCAAAACCTCCGGGTTAGAGGATCATTTTGTTGTTCACAGTAAAGTTCTTCCTGAGCAGATTTATTCCGTTATGCAGGCTGCTGATCTGTTGCTGCTCACTACTAGCAGCAAGCGATCAAATATCATCCCGGCGAAGCTCTGGGATTATCTCTCTTCCAACCGGCCAATTCTCTCCATTACTCCCAACGGTGAAATTGAAGAGATCATAAATAAGGTTTCGGGTGGGGTGCACTTTTATCCAAACGAAAACCGCGAAGCTGCAGAGTTCATGATTCAATGTCTTGAATCGTTCGGGTCGGATAAACCATTGATTGACGTGGATCCCGCTAAAAGGGAGATAAGCAGACGTTCGTTTGAATCTGAACAGACAACGGCACAACTGGCATCCTGTTTTGATGAGGTGATCGCGGATGGCCACTGACAACAGGGGACTTACTGAGAAAACGGGTGTTGTGGTTTTAGCGAGAATCATAACCACATTTATAGATCTCGCCATCGTTATCGCAACCATTCAGCTTCTTTCAAAAACCGATTTTGCCATTATCGGTTATCTGCTGATGATTCATGAAGTGGCCAGAAACCTTGCCACACTCGGTTTTCCGGAGAGTGTTTTCTATTACTTTGAACGGGTTGCAGGCAGTGCCAAACGGGCATTTGCAATACAAACGGTTTTGCTACTTTCCGTAACGGCTGTAGTTGCGGCGTTTTTCATTCTTGTGATCAGCTACTTTGCTCCCACACTGTTGGCTGAATGGGATCAGGCAAGTGTGGAGAGCGTGCAATACCTTCTGCCATTTATGGCCCTGCTTGCCTTGCTTGAAATCCCCACCTGGCCGGTAACGAACATTTTACTTGCACTCGACCGCCAAAAGCAATCGGCCTGGTACGAAATGATCACCAGCCTGCTAACTTTTGGCCTGCTTGTGGGTCCGCTTGCTTTGGGCTACCCTCTCGAAATAGCCGTTTACGGACTGGTGGCATACGGTATGATCCGTTTTATCGGTTCCTGGATCTGGATGAGAATGGTTCTGCCCGAAGGAAAACTCAGCGATGGAGAGATCGGGCTGAAACAGCAGATCAATTTTTCAGTGCCCCTGGGCCTCTCATCGCTGGTAAGCAAGATCAACCGGTATGCAGACAAGTTCATCGTATCTATTTTATTACCCGCTGCAGCGTATGCCGAATACACAATCGGTGCCCAGGAAGTGCCGATCATTCGTGTGATTCCATTCGCTGTCGGCTCGGTGCTAATCAGCCGCTATGTGGGTTATCACCTCGAGGAAAAGAAAGAGGAGTTGCTGCAGCTCTGGTATAAGGGAGTTGAAAAGGTAAGCCTGATCGTTGTTCCGCTAACTATTCTGTCGATTGTGGCGGCTTCCGATCTCATAGCAATTATAGCCGAGTCGGAAGGTACGGAGTACCGGAACGCGGTGCTTCCGTTTCAGATTTTCAACCTGATAGTTCTGCTTCGGGTCACCCATTATGGCAGTATTTTGCAGGCGTTCGGTGATACCAGGGGCGTGCTTTATCTTAGCCTGAACCTTGTGGCAGCTAATATTCTGCTCAGCATTCCATTCACCATTTGGTTTGGAATCACCGGCACGGCCGCGGCTACTCTAATCGCCAATTTCTACAACTGGATCATTACGCTCCGGAGAATCGGTACGCATATGAACCTGCCGGCTTCAAAAGTGCTGCCATTTCCTTTCTACCTGAGGGTGCTGACGATTTCCGCAATTTCAGGCCTTGCGGTTTGGTACGCCCGGTTCTCACTGATTTCTGCCGAGGCTGCCGTTGCCGGCATCTTTTTTACCATTGCTGTTTTCCTGCTGATTTTCAGCTTAGCCGGTACATTATTTGGTG